>DATKEG010000019.1:0-19819 GCA_035544515.1 Vicinamibacteria bacterium
GGAAGCCTTCGAGCTCGAGGAGGAGGGCGGAGCGTCGGCGGAGGAGCTTCCGGTCCGATTCATCGAGGAGCCCTCGCCCGAGCTGCCGGCGGCAGAAACGGGCTTCAACGTCGACCAGGAGGAAGAGGAGATCGCGCTCGACGCGCCCGTGCCCTCCCCGCCGTCCCGGGCGCAGCCCCCGGCGCCCGCCCGGCCCGTGCCCCCGGCCCGGGCCGCCCCCGCGAAGGCCAGGCCGGCGCCGCCCCGGCCACCCGCGGGGGGAGCCCCCGCGGAGCTCGTCCGCGCGCTGGAGGAAGTGGAGCAATACGTCTCGCTCGGGTTCGTGGACGACGCGCGTGACGCTCTTCGCGATCTGGTGGGGCGCTATCCGGGCCACGTCCTGCTCGCCGCGAAGGTCGCCGAGCTGGGACTGGAGGCGGAGCCCGCAGAGGAGCCTGCGTACCCCACCCGTTACGAGGCCCCCGCCGCGGAGGCCAGCGACGATGCGTTCGCGGAGCTGGGGCTGCCCGACTACGACGCCGGGACCGAGCCGCTCGGAGGCGCGGACGACCTGCTCGGCGCGCGAGAGATCCCCGGCGACGGCCATGCGTCGCGCCCGGCGGCCGCGTCCTCCCCCGCCGCGTTCGGGGCGGAGGAAGCGGGCGGTCTCGATCTCGGGTCCGAGCTGGGGGAGCTGTTCGGCGCGCAGTCCGCGGTGGAGGAGGCGGGAGCCGGCTCCGCCACGGAGCTGGGCGACAGCGGCCTGGCCGACATCTTCAAGGAGTTCAAGAAGGGTGTCGACAAGCAGCTCGGCAAGGAGGACTACGACACCCGCTACAACCTGGGGATCGCCTACAAGGAGATGGGGCTCGTGGACGAGGCCATCGCCGAGTTCCAGCTCGCGGCCAAGGACGAGACGCGGGTGCTCGAGTGCGCAAGCATGCTCGGGATCTGCTTCCTCGAGAAGGGCATGCCCAAGCTGGCCGTGAAGTGGTTCGAGAAGGGCCTGCTGGTGGCGGGCCGCAGCGACGAGGAATACCAGGGGCTGCGCTACGACCTGGCCGTGGCCCACGAGGCCTCCGGCGAGACGGACAAGGCGCTGAGCCTCTTCACCGACCTGTATGGCCAGGACGCCAACTTCCGCGACGTGGCCGCGAAGGTCCGCGAGCTCGGAGGGGCCTGACGGCGAAGGCCGGCGGCGCCGCCGAGACCGTGGCCGCGTTCCTGTCCGTTTCCAGCTCCCTGCTCGTGGGCGTGATCCTCGTGGTCGCTCCCTGGACCGCGCTCTGGGATTCCAACTACCTGCTCCACCCCCATTCCGTCCTGCGCGCCTTCGTGCTGAGCGCGTTCACGCGCGGGACGGTCACCGGGCTCGGCCTGGTCAACATCGTGCTCGCCGTGTGGGAGGCGCGCGAGCACCTGGCGCGGGACGGTCGCCACGTCTGAGGGCCGGCCCCGCGCCGTCTCGCTCATGCTCGTGAGCGACCGGGGCCGCCAGGGTTCCCGCGGCCTGCCCGCGCGAGCGGCCGAGGCGGCGGCGGCGGGGCTGGACTGGGTGCAGGTGCGCGAGCGGGACCTCCCCGACGCCGCCCTGTTGCTGCTGGTCCAGGACGTGCAGGCGGCCGTGGCCGGCAGCGCCACCCGCGTCCTCGTCAACGGGCGTCCCGACGTGGCCGTGGCGGCCGGCGCCGCGGGCGTCCAGCTCCCCGAGGAGGGACTGCCGGTGCACGAGGTGCGGCGCGCGTTTCCCACGCTCGTGGTGGGCGCGTCGTGCCACTCGCTCGCGGCGGCCCGGCGCGCGGAGGAGGGTGGCGCCGATTTCATCGTCCTGGGTCCGGTCTTCCCGACCCCGGGCAAGGAAGGCCGCAGCCTCGGCGTGCGCGGGCTGTCCGAGGTCGTACGGTCCTCGCGCGTCGCCGTGTACGCGATCGGGGGGATGGACGTGTCGAGCGCGCCGCGAGCGGTGGCCGCGGGTGCCGGCGGCCTGGCCGCGATACGCCTCTTCCTGGACCCGCCCGAGCCGCTGCCGCGGTTGGTCGCGCGGCTCAAGGCGCTGTCCGCGTCGTGAAGGGGCGGCCCGACCCGGTGGACGCCGTCTACGCGGAGCTGCTTCGCGCGGAAGGGCGCGCCGAGGCGCTCCTGACGCTCCTGCGCAGGTTCCAGGAGGACCCGTCGCTGCTCGTGAGCCTGCTGCGCCGGCCGGTCCCGGCGGCCCTGCTGGAGCTGGTCGCGGAGACGCCGCCCTGGTCCCGCGATGCGCGCGTGCTCGCGGTGGTCGTGCTCAACCCGCGCGCGCCGCGAGCGCTGGCGCTGCGGCTCGTCCCCGCGCTGCGCTGGCGCGACCTGGCCGACGTCGCGGGCAGCCCGCGCGTGGACCCGGGCGCGCGGGTACGGGCCGAAACGCTGCTCAGGGAGCAGCTGCCGGACCTCCGGCTGGGGGAACGCATCACGCTGGCGCGGCTGGCGACCCCGGCGGTACTGGCGCCGATGCTCGCGGACCCGGAGCCGCGGGTGGCGGAGGCCTCGCTGCTCAACCCCCGCCTGCGCGAGGAGGACCTCGTCCTCGCGGTGCGCGCGGCCGCCGCGCCACGCGCACTCCTGGAGGCGGCCGCCTCGTCGCCGCGCTGGCGCGATTGCTACGCCGTGCGGCTGGCCCTCGTCTTGCAGCCGCGCACGCCGCTGGCCCTCGCGCTGGGAAAGATCAGCTCGCTCCTGCTCCGCGACCTCGAACGGGTGGCCCGTACGCCTGGCCTTCCTCCGCTCGTCCAGGCGGCGGCCCTGCGCGTGGCCCGAGAGGCGCCGCCCGTCGATCGGCGGTAGGCGTTCCGAGAGGCGGCGTCCGAGGTCCGGCGCCGGCACGGTGCAAATCCCACGGATTCAGGAAGATGCAATTTGACACCCCGAAACCCGCTTGGCTACAATCTCACGACGTTTCTGCCTCTTGATTCCCTTGGAGATGGTGCTCAGGGCTGATGGCTTCCTTCGGTGACACGCTTCGCAGGGAGCGCGAGCTGCGCGGCGTGGACCTGCGTGAGGTGGCCGAGGCGACCAGGATCAGCGTCCGCTTCCTGCAGGCGCTCGAGAACGACCGCATAGACGTCCTGCCCGGCGGCATCTTCCCCCGCGCCTTCGTCCGGCAGTACGCCACCTATCTCGGCCTCGACCCCGATCGCACGGTCGCGGAGTTCGTCTACGCCTCCGGCGAGCAGGCCGGGCAGCCGACGACTCCTGCTCCCGCGCGCTCGCTGCGCATGCCGTCGTTGGCGGCGGCCGTCCTGCTGGCCATCGCCGGCCTGGGCGCCTGGGCCGCCCTGCGCGACGACGCCCAGGGGCCCGCCGAGCCGGTGGCGGCCGCGCAGGCTCCGACCAGCACGTTTGCGCCCGACCCCGTCTACCCGCCCCCCACGACGGCGGCGTCGCTCCCGGACGCGCAGGGCGCGCTGGTGCTCACGCTCAGCAGCCGGCAGAGCTGCTGGGTGGCCGTGCTGGCCGACGGCGTGAAGGTGATGGACCGGGTCATGAACGAGGGCGAAGCGCAGACGATCACCGCGAAGGGCGAGATGGTGCTGAGCGTCGGCAACGCCGGCGGCATCACCTTCACCCTGAACGGCCGGCCCGGCGTCTCCCTGGGACGAGAGGGGGAGGTCCGCCGCAACATCGTCATCACGAGGCAGAGCGTTCCCTCGCTGGTGCAGCAGGCCGTTCCCGCGGCCTCGCCCCACGCCGGCTGAGGCATGGCCGAGCGCGCCGTCAATCCCTTCGTCGAGCAGTTCCGCAAGGGCGGCGTCCCCCGCGACCTGCGCCTCATGGCCGCGCAGGGCGCGCTTCCCCTCAAGCCGGCCGACCTCGCCGAGCTGCTGCATCACCTGCTGAGCGATGCGGATCACGCCATCGGGCAGTCCGCGGCCGCCACGCTCACGGCCATGCCGGCCGAGGAGATCGTGCCCATCACCAGGGACCGGGACACGCCTCCCGCGCTGCTGGGCTGGGTGCTCTCGGCGCGCGAGGAGCGCGAGGTCCGCGAAGCGGCGCTGCAGAACCCCTCCACGCCGGACGAGGCGGTGGAGGGCATCACCGAGTTCCTGGGCGAGGAGCTCGCGGAGCTGGTCGTGATCAACCAGGTGCGGCTCCTGCGCCGCACGTCGCTGCTGCAGGCGCTCGAGAAGAACGCGCAGCTCAACAAGGACCAGCAGCGCCGCCTGCGCGAGCTGCGCGAGAGCTTCCGGATCGGCCAGGCAGGCGCGCCCGCGCCGCCGCCTCCCGCGCCCGCCCCCCCTCCGGAGCCAGAGCCGTCGCCCGCGGACGAGCTCGCCGCGCCGCCGGTCGACCTCGCGTCGCTCAGCCCGGACGAGGCCGTGGTCCACATCCTGTCGGAGGACGAGCGGACGGACAAGGAGAAAGTGAACGTCGTGCAGGAGATCTACCGGCTCAACAGCGCACAGAAGGTCATCATGGCGCTCAAGGGTTCCCGCGAGCAGCGCAGCGTGCTGGTGCGCGACCCCAACCGCATGGTGGCCACCGCGGTGCTGGGCAGCCCGCGATTGACCGAAGCGGAGGTGGAGTCGTTCGCCGGCATGCGCAACATCTCCGACGAGATCCTGCGGCAGATCGGCATGCACCGGGACTGGACGAAGAAGTACGCCGTCGTCGCGAACCTGGTGAAGAACCCGCGCACGCCCATCGGGGTCTCGCTGAGCATGGTCTCGCGGCTCAACCCGCGCGACATCAAGGGCCTCACCACCGATCGCAACGTGCCGGAGGTGATCCGCAAGCAGGCCCAGAAGTTCGTCAAGGACAAGGGCGATCCGAAGAAGAAGTAGGGCATGACGGACTACTACGCGATCCTCGGCGTGCCGCGGACAGCCTCCACGTCGGAGATCCGCCAGGCCTACGCCCGGCTCGCGCGCGACAAGCACCCGGACCGCTTCGCCGACCCCGCCGAGCGCGCGCAGGCCCACGACGCCTTCCGGGACATCACCACCGCTTTCAACGCCCTCAGCAACGACAAGAGCCGGCGCGAGTACGACCAGGGCCTCGAGCGCCCACGTCCGACCGGACCCGTGGAGATCGCGCGCGAGGCCTACGAGCGCGCGGTGCAGCACATGCGGGCGAACGAGTTCCACGAGGCGGTGGATCTGTTGCGCTCGGCCGTGCACCACGCGCCCCAAGAGGCGCGCTATCGCGCGGCGCTGGCCACCGCGCTGGCCCGCAACCCGCGCTGGGTGCGCGACGCCATCCAGGAGGCGGAGCAGGCGGCGCGGCTCGAGCCGGGGGTGGCGGAGCACCATGTGCTGGTCGCGGAGCTGCTGCTGAGCCAGGGTTTGCGGCTGCGCGCGCGCCGTGCCGCCGAAGCGGCGCTGCGACTGAGCCCGGACGACCCGCGGGCGCGCCGCGTGGTGGAGGAGGCCGGGTCCTGAGCCCCGCCACGCGGCTTGCCCCCCCGGAGGCTTTCGTTGTCTACTGACGCCCGCCCAAGCGACCGACCCATGAAGATCACGTTCCAGGCCGTCACCGACGTCGGCCGCAAGCGCAAGGGGAACGAAGACAGCCACTTCGTGAACCCGGAGCAGCACCTTTTCGTGGTGGCCGACGGCATGGGCGGGCACGCCGCGGGCGAGGTGGCCAGCAAGATCGCCGTGGACGCCATCAACGAGTTCATCTGCCTCACCGGCGGCGACAAGGACATCACCTGGCCGTTCGGTCTCGACGACGGCATCTCCTACGACGGAAACCGGCTGAAGACGGCGATCCGCTACGCCAACCGCAAGGTCCTCGACGCGACACGGGAGAAGGCCGAATACGAGGGCATGGCGACCACGGTGGCGGCGGTGCTCCTGGACGGAGCCACGGCCAACCTGGCGCACGTGGGCGACAGCCGCGTGTATCGGGTGCGGGCGGCGAGCCTGACCCAGCTCACGGCCGACCATTCCTGGATCAACGAGCAGATCCAGAGCGGGCTGGTCTCCGCGGACCAGGCCCGGACCCATCCCCTGCGCAACGTCGTCACGCGTGCCCTGGGCGGAAAGGCCGACTGCCAGGTCGAGATGCAGGCGCACGAGATGGAGGCGGGCGACATCCTCCTCCTGTGCTCCGACGGCCTGACCACGATGATGCCCGACGAGGATATCGTCCGCGTGCTGCAGGGCGCCGACGGCGACCTGCCGGGCGCCGCGCAGGCGCTGGTGAGCGCGGCCAACGAGCGCGGGGGCGAGGACAACATCACCGTCGTCCTGATCAGGTTCGAGAGGTGACCTCCTTCTCCGCGGGCGCCTCGCAGGGGCGCCGCATCGGGCGCTACGTGGTGACCGGACGCATCGGCCGCGGCGGGATGGGGATGGTCTACCGCGGGTACGACGCCGGCCTGGACCGCGAGGTGGCCGTCAAGACCCTGAGCCTGGAAGCCACGCTCGAAGAGGAGCACCGGAAGCGCTTCGAGATCGAGGCCCGCGCCGCGGCCAAGCTCCAGCATCCCAACATCGTCACCGTGTTCGAGCTGGGCGACGACCGCGGCGTGCCCTTCATCGCCATGGAGCTCCTGGCGGGCGCGGACCTGGAAACGCTCCTGCGTTCGGGCGAGCCGCTGCTGCTGCAGGAGCAGCTCGACATCATGATCCAGGTCTGCCGCGGGCTGCACTTCGCCCACGAGCGCAAGGTCGTGCACCGGGACATCAAGCCCTCCAACATCCGCGTGCTGGAGGACGGCACGGCCAAGATCATGGACTTCGGCATCGCCAAGCTCGCGGGCAGCGGCGTGACCAAGAGCGGGATGGTCATCGGCACCGTCCACTACATGAGCCCGGAGCAGGTGCTGGGCCGGCCGCTCGACGGGCGCAGCGACATCTTCTCGGTCGGCGTCATCCTCTACGAGCTGCTGAGCGGGAAGCGCCCCTTCACCGGAGAGAGCCCGACGGAGGTCCTCTACAAGATCGTGCACGACGCCACGCCCACGCTGCCGGAGGGGCTGGGCGCGCCGGCCCGGGCCCTGCACGACGTCGTGGCCCGCTCCCTCGCCAAGGAGCCCGCGCAGCGGCCGGCGGCCGCCGGCCGCCTGGCGGACGAGCTGTCGCAGTTGCTGGCGGCCCACTTGCGCGACACACCTGCCGGCGCGCCCACCGAGGTCATCGAGAGCGTGAGCCAGTGGCGGCGGCATGTGCAGGAGGGCAGGGTCGAGGAGAGCTTGCAGCGGCTGCGCGAGGTGACCCAGCGCCACCCGCAGTCGCTGGAGGCCCGGCGCGCGCTGCGCTGGGCCAGCCGGGAGATCGCGCAACGCGAGGCGCGGCCGTCCGCGCCCGACGAGTTCGCGGACCTCGACGCGAAGTTCCTCTCGGCGCCGACGCGGCGCGAGCCCGAGACGGTGCTGCACGCCGCCCCGCCGGGGCCGGCCGCCGGGCCGCCGCGCTCCGGACGGCGCGCGGACCTCAAGGTCGTGGGTGCTCTGGCCGCGGCCCTGGCGGTGCTGGTGGCGGCCGTGGCCGTCCTGCGCCAGCCGCCACGGGAGCCCTTGCCGCCCGCCAACGAGGTGACGCCGGCGCCCACTCCGGTGACCGCGGTCGCGGCCGGGCCGCAGACCCCGGCCGCCGTGGCCGAGGTGCCGCTTTCGCTGGTCTCGGACCCGACCGGCGCCGCCGTCTCCGTGGACGGCCAGACCGTGCGCGGAACGACGCCACTGAGCGTGCCGATCGATCCGACGGTCAGCCATCGGATCGTGGTCTGGCGCGACGGGTACGCCTCCCAGGAGCTGCGTACCGAGGCCGGGCGGGCCCCCCCGGAGCTGCGGGTCAGGCTGCAGTCGCTCAGCCCGCCGGGCAAGCTCGCGGTGACGGCCGCGTATCCGGTGGACGTCGTCTGGCGGGGGCGGGTGCTCGCCCGCGGCCAGACCGCGCCGGAGGTCTCGCTGCCCTCGGGGCCGCAGGTGGTGACGCTGGTGGCCGCGGCCCATTTTCTCAGGCTCGACGTGCCGGTCGAGGTACGGGCCTCCGAGTCGGTCTCCGTCTCCGCGCCCCCCCTCGGGCGGCTCAACATCCGGGCGCAACCCGACAACTGTCGCGTGTTCATCGACGGCGCGTTCGTGGACTATCCCCCCATCCTCGAGAAGCAGGTGGCGGTGGGGAAACATGCGGTGGCGTTCGAATGGCCCGACGGCGCGCGCCGCGAGCATCCGGTGGAGGTGACCGTCCGCGCGCCGGCCTACGTGACCGGACGCAAGGACTAGCCATGCGGCTTCCCACGGCCGTGACCCTCCTCCTCGCCCTGCTGCCCCTGCCGGCGCCGGCCCAGACCTCGCCCGACGACCAGGCCCGCCGCCTGCTCGAGGACGGCCGGACGTACCGCAAGGAAGGCAAGGCCAAGCAGGCGCTCGACAACTTCAACACCATCGTCACCGGGTTCCCGGACACGGACTCGGTGGACGACGCGCTGCTCGAGATCGGACGCTACCACGTCGAGGTCGAGGGCGACTCCGCGCGCGCGCGGGAGGCGTTCGAGCACGTGGCGCAGCGCTATCCCCAGAGCGACGGCGCCCCTGGCGCGTACTACTACCTCGGCCGTCTCACGCTGCAAGGAGCGCCAACCACCGCTGCCCTCGAGGATGCCATGGCGCAGTTCGCGCGCGTGCAGCGGCTCTATCCGCGCAGCGCCTGGGTGCCGCAGGCGCTCTACGGCACGGCCATGGTGCACCGGCGCGCGGGGCGGCTCGCCGAGGCGGCCGACGCGGGCCGGCGGGTGGCGCTCGAGTACCCCAACAGCGACGCGGCGCCGGGCGCGCACTTCCAGGTGGGCGAGGCCCTGGCCCTCCTGGGCGAGCCGCGGCCGGCCATGGAGGAGTTCCAGCGGATCCGCAACCGTTTCCCGGCGAGCGAGTGGGCGCCGCGCGCGCTCGACCGCATCACCGCGCTCTATCGGCTCTACGGGGGCCCCAAGCCCGCGTTCACGCTCGACGGCTCCTACGCCGTGGCGGCGGGGGACGTCGGCAAGGACGTGCGCGCCCTGCTCATGACGCCCGCGCGCACGCTGTGGGTGGCGTCCGAGAAGGTGAAGGCGGCCGTGCCCTTCGGCGCGGACGGCAAGATCGGGGCCAGCCGGCCGGCCATGGATCCCCGCAGCCTCGCCCTCACGCCCGACGGCGAGCTGGTGGTGGCCGCCAAGCTGGCGGTGCGGCTGGGGCCGAGGAACATCAAGAGCTTCACGCTACCCACGGAGAATCCCGCGCAGAAGGACCCGCTCGACCGCATCGAGGCGGCCGTGCTCACGCCCGGAGGGTCGATCCTGGTCGCCGATGGCAAGCGCAAGCGCGTCTACCGCTTCGACGGGCAGGACAAGTACCTGGGACCCTTCCCCGACGACAGGGAGCGCGAGATCTCCCGCATGACGCTCGACGGCGAGGGCGGGATCGTGCTCCTGGACCGCGACCGGCGGACGGTGAGCGTGGTCGACGAGGGCGGGCGCGTGCTGCGGACGCAGGCCCTGCGCGGCGCCGGCTTCGACCTGCGCAAGCCGTCGGACGTGGCGGTCGACCCCTTCCTCAACCTCTACGTCGCGGACGAGGACGGCGGCGTGCACATCTTCGCGCCGGCCGGACATCTGCTCGGCACGATCACCGGCGGCGAGCTGCGCAAGCCGGTGGCGATCACGCTCGATCCGGCGGGGGCGGTCCTGGTGTACGACGACCGGGCGCAGAAGGTGCTGCGCTACCGGTAGGCGTGGAGGCGAACATGAAGACCAGCCGGGGCAGGGGACGGGTGGCGGCCGTGGTCGGGGTCCTGGCCCTCGCGGGGGCGGCCAGCGCGGCCGCGCAGGCGCCGCCGGCCGAGGCCGCGCAGCGCGAGCTGCAGGGCGCGCAGGAGCTCCTGGCCCGCGCCGTGACCGAGTTCGACGGGCCCCAGCAGAGCCGATCGATCGTTCTCCTCGACGAGATCATCGCCCGGCTCGACCTGCTCCGCGTGCAGGGGGCCCTGCCCCCGTCCGGCCGCGAGGTCCTGGCCCAGGCCTACGAGCTGCGGGGCCGCGCCTACTACACGATCGGGCTGCCGGACAAGGCGGCGGAGAGCTTCCGCTCGCTCGTGCAGTTCCAGCCGCAGTATGGGCTCTCTCCCGACCGCGTCTCTCCCAAGATCGTGGACTTCTTCAACTCGGTGAAGAAGGCCCTGGTCGGATACCTGGCCGTCTCCAGCAAGCCCGCGGGTGCGCGCGTCTCGCTGGGCGGCGAGTTCCTGGCCCTGACCGACTTCTTTCCCCTCGACGTGCTGGCCGGAGAGTACATCGTGGAGATCAGCCGCGAGGGCTACCAGACGGAGACCCGCAACCTCAGCATCGCGCCGCAGGCCACCGAGACGCTGGAGGTCGAGCTGCGGCGGACGCTGGCCAGCCTGTTCGTGATCACGGAGCCGGCCGGCGTCGAGGTGTGGATCAACGGGCAGCTCGAGGCGACCACGTCGGGTTCGCTGGCCCCGGACCAGGTCGAGCTGGCCCGCGCCGCCGGGCTGGATCCGTCGCGCTCCTCGGCCCGCACCGAGATCGCCAACCTGTCGCTCGGCTCGCACGTGATCGAGTTCCAGAAGAAGTGCTACGAGCCGGTCAAGCAGACGCTGGATCTCGCCGAGCCCCGCGATTACGACCCCGCGCCGGTGAAGCTCGGCGAGTCCACCGGCTCGCTGCGCCTGACCTCGGACCCGCCAGGCGGGAGGATCTTCCTCGACGGCGAGGCGATGGGCGTCACCCCCAGGGACCTGAACCAGGTCTGCTCGGGCAAGCACCGGGTCGAGGTGAAGCACCCCTCAGGCCGCTTCATACAGGACCTCGTGCTGGCCAAGGACGCCGCCCTCACCCTCGACTGTCCGATCCGCCCGAGCCTGGCCTTCCTGGGCGTGGTGGCGGAGAGCGCGGGTGGGGAACGGGTGCTCGGCGATGCCGAGGAGCGGATCGTCGAGAACCTGAGCCGGATCAGCAGCCTCAACTTCATCCGCGCGCCGCGGGAGACGGTGGACCGCATCCTGGAGCTGGAGAAGCTGACGCGCCGGGGGCTCATCCCGGGCGAGGGCGCGGACGCCGACCTCATCCGGAAGGTGACGGAGAGGCTCGCGGCCGCGCTCGAGGTCCAGGGCTTCCTCATCGCGCGCCTGCCCGAGGAGAAGCTGCAGCGCACCGCGGTGCTGCACCTGCTCGCCGCGGGGAACACGACTTCGGATCCCTGGAGCGTGACCCTGGGCGAGACCGCGTCCTTCCTGCGGTTCATGGACGCGCTCGACCAGAAGGCACAGCTGTACCGGCCCTGGACCGGGCTGATCACCGTGGACACCCTGCTCCACGAGGGCGTGCCCGTGCTGCGCGTGGTGCCCGGCTCTCCCGCAGCGAAAGCGGGCATACAGCCCGGCGAGGTCGTGGTGGCCGCGGACGGCCGGCCGATCAAGCAGACCGCGGATCTGCTGGCCGTGGTGGCGGACAAACAGCCGGAGGAGAAGGTGACGCTGCAGCTCACGGGCGGCGTGGCCCCGCGAACCCTCGACCTCGGGCTCGACCAGACGGCGCAAGAGATACCGCTCAACGATCCCTCGCTGCTCTACAACAAGGTAATGATGGATCTCCGGCACCAGGTCGAAGGGTATCCGGGCACGGAGGAGGCCGCGTTCGCCCGCTTGAACCTGGCGCTCTCGGCCATGCACTTCGGCGACTTCGCGGCCGCGCACGAGCACCTGCTCAAGGCCAGGTCCGAGCTGCCGCAGAGGCCCGGGATCTCCCAGGGGACTGCGCTCTACTATCTCGGCCTGGCCCTGGAGAGGCTCGGGTACAAGAAGGAGGCGGCCGACGCCTACCGCGCCGCCGCCGCGGCCAAGGACGCGACGCTGTTCAACAACGACGGCCCCGGCGTGGCGGCGCTGGCCGCCCGGCGGGGCGGGTCGTAGGGCGGCATGGCGGATCGCGCCCCCGAGCCGCCGCCGTCGCGACTGGTCTGGGAGAGACCGGACGGGTCGCGCCTGGATTTTCCACTGGCCCCGCGGCCCCTCGTGGTGGGGCGTGACGAAGACGCCGACATCCGCGTGAACGAGCCGCTGGTGTCGAAAGCGCACGCACGCATCGAGCCGAGGGGCTCCGCGTACGTCGTGTACGACCTGGGGTCCACGAACCTGACGCGGGTGAACGGGGAGGTCGTCTACGAGCGCGAGCTGAAGCACGGGGACGAGGTACGCTTCGCCCGGGCCACGTGCCGGTTTCTCGTGGACCCCGGCCCGGATCCCGTGGGCGAGGGCGCCTAGCCGCGGCCCCTGGGCGCACCGGGTGGACCGGGGTCAGGCCGGGCCGGGCCCGGAGGGCTCGGGCCCCGCTTCGGGACGGGCCAGCAGATAGCCCTGGCCCCAGTCCACACCCATCTCCTGCAGCACCGCGGCCTCGCCCTCCGTCTGGATGCCTTCCGCGATGACCTCGGCCCCGATGCCCTTGCCCATGGTGATGAGGGCCTTCACCATTTCGCGGTTCACGAGGCTGACGTGGACGTCGCGGACGAGGGCGATGTCGATCTTGAGGAACGTCGGCTTCAGGCGCGCGATGGACTCCAGCCCGGAGTATCCCGCGCCCACGTCGTCGACCGCGAACGACATGCCGAGGTCGGTGAAGTAGGCCATCGCCTCGCGGAAGAGCGTGTAGTTGTCGATGACGAGCTTTTCCGTGATTTCGATGACGATGCGGTGGGGGGAGACCTGCGCCAGGTCCAGGAACTCGATCAGCGGGCGGCCGCGGAACTGCGGGTCGCGTATGGTGGCGGGGAGGGTGTTCACGAAGATCTTGGCGTTGGTCGGGATCCGGCCCGACGAAAGCAGCGCGCGCCGGCGGCAGAGACGGTCCAGCTCGACGAGCAGGTGGTGATCGTGGGCCGCGCCGAACAGGGCGTCGGCGCCCTCCAGGCCCGAGCCGCGAGGGCCGCGCGAGAGGGCCTCGAAGCCCAGCACCTGCCGCGTGGCGATGTTCATGATCGGCTGGTAGGCGGTGATCACGCGCTCGCGCAGGATCACGTCGAGCAGCCGGTCGCGCACGACGTAGTGCTCCACCATCCGCAAGTGGCGGGCCATGTCGAGCGCCGCACGGAACGCGCTGCGCACGAGCCGGTCGGTGTGGACCAGGGGATTGTAGACGGCCATGGCGTAGCCGACCTCGATGTCCGGGGCGCTCTTGCGGTAGGGAAACGCGCAGCGGGCCAGGCTGGGCACGAGCGAGCGCTGCACACGGGACTGGACGATGCGCAGGTCCGCCGGCGAGGTGGGCAGGGCGCGGCGCCGCTTGCGGGCCAGGAAGAGGACGAAGCGCAGCCCGCGCGGGCGGTCGAGGGAGAGTATGTCCTCCTCCCGGTAGTCCTTGCCCCGCTGCTCCTGCAGGACGGACAGCAGGCGCTTGCGGACCTCCTCGTAGGCGGCGATGCCGTAGTCGTCCTCGATGCTGGCCAGGGAGGAGGCATCGATGACGAGCAGCCCCTGGCTGCCCCGCTCCGTCAGCTCCTGCGCGACTTCCGTGAGGTGATGGTGATACGGCGGCAGGGCCTCCGTCATTCAGCGGCCAGGGAGCCCGCCCGGGGCCGAAGCGCCGGCCGCCCGTGGCGGAAGCGGGGCGGCCAGGCTCACGGGGCGGGCGCCCCCTCGACCGGGAGCACCACCGGCGGCGCGAGGTAGCGGCCCTGGCCCAGGGGGACGCCCATCTCGCGCACCGTGTTCAGCTCCGGCTCGATCTCGATGCCCTCGGCGATCACGCGCGCGCCGATCTTGGCGGCAAGGTCGACCAGTGTCTCCAGCAGGCTGCGCTTGATCACGTTGCGGTCGATCTGGCGCACCAGGGAGATGTCGAACTTCAGGTAATCGGGCTCCACGTCCACGAGGGCCTGGAGGCTCGAGTACCCGGCCCCCATGTCGTCGATGGCGATGCCGAAACCCTCCCGCTTGAGGTGGCGCAGGAGCTGGCGGTAGGGCTCGCGCTCCTCGACCGCCATGCGCTCCGTGATCTCCAGCACCACGTCACGGTGGTCGAGGCCGTGCCCCTCGACCTGGCGGACGAACTCGGTACCCGCGACCTCGGGGTCGCCGAGGGCGCGGGCCGACGTGTTCAAGAAGAGCTTGGTCCCGGGCTTGAGGTGGCGCATCACGGAGCTCAAGGCCTGCTGCCGGCACAGCCGCTCGAGGTCCAGCAGACGGCCCGTGCGCTCGGCCAGGGCGAAGAGGTGCTCGGCGTCCTCGAAGGGCCCCCCCGCCGGCCCGCGGCTGAACACCTCGTGTCCGAGCACCTCGAGCGTGTTGAGGTCGAGGATGGGTTGATAGAGCGTGACCAGGCCACGGCACCCGATCATCTGGTCGAGTCCCTGCGCCCGTCGGTCCTCCTCGCGCGTGCGGTGGCGCAGGCTCATGAGCATCGCCTCGTCCAGGGCGCGATGTATGGAGCGCTCCGCGCGCAGCATGGGATCGCGGTACATCTGGGCCCAGCCCTCGTGGAAGTCCACGTGGGGCCGCAGCACCTCGGGCACGGCGCCGGAGAGCGCGCCTTCGACCTTGTCGCGCAGCCGCTTCACTCGCGCCTCGAGCGACCCGGGATCCGCGGAGTCGCCCGCGCGCATGAACACCAGGAACTTGTCGCTGCGCACGCTCATCACCGCCAACACGTCGCGCGGCCCGAGCACGCCGTCCGTCCTCAGCGAGAGCAGGGCCCGGGCGAACCCGCGCACGACCTCGTCGTAGGCCTGCCAGCCGTGCACGGCCTCGAGCTCGCCCTCGCCGCCGAGGTCGAGGTAGACCAGGGCCAGCGTGCCGCGCTCCTCCATCAGGCGGCGCACGTCGTCGAGCACCGCCGAGAGCGTGGGCAGACCCGTGTTGCCGTCCAGGACGTGGCTTTTGAAGCGGAGCCACTCCGCGCGGAGGCGGAAGTAGTCGGCCTCCTGCGGAGGCGCGGGTCGCGTCATTGCCGCTCGAGCTGGGCGAAGATGGTGCCGATCTTCTCCAACAGCTCCTGCAGGGCGAACGGCTTGCAGATGTAGTCGACGGCGCCCTCCTGCAGGCCCTGCACGCGGTCCTTGGCCTCGGTGCGCGCGGAGAGCATGGCCACGGGAATGTCCGCGGTGTCTTCGTCCACACGCAGCAGCTTGAGCACTTCCCAGCCGTCCATCTGCGGCATCATGATGTCGAGCAGGACGAGGTCGGGCTTCTCGATCTGCGCGCGCGTGAGCGCCTCCTGTCCACCGGCGGCCGTCACCACGTCGTAGCCCTTCTCGCGCAGGACGAGCTCGAGGAACTGGAGGATGTCGTCCTCGTCGTCGACCACCAGGATCTTCTTCTTCATACGCTCTACGCTTTCTTCATACGCTCTACGCTCGCTATACGCTGGCCCGCCGCGCGATCTCCCGGCCCTGGCTGCCGACGTGGCGGCGGACCTCGGAGAGAAGGGCGCGCACGTCGAGGGGCCGCTTCAAGTAGGCGCGGGGGATGCCTTCCAGGCCGTCCGGGTCCGGCCGCGACGCGTCCAGGACGACCAACCCGGGCCGCTCGCGCTCCATCGCTTCGAGCGCCTGGCGCCCGTCCGGGACCACCGCGGCCCGAAATCCCTCGCTCCTGAGCGTATCGCGGATCAGGTCGGCCGTGGCCGTCTCCGGCTCGAGCACGAGCACGAGCGCGGACTCGCCGTCGTCTCGGCGCTCGTCGCGGCCGGCCGCGTCCTGTTTCTCCAGGACGGGCAGGCTGAAGCGGAACACGGAGCCGCGCCCGGGCTCGCTGTCCACCGCGATGGCGGAGCCGTGAGCCTCCACGATGCTCTTCACGATGGCCAGGCCGAGACCGACCCCGCCGAAGCGGCGGGTGGTGGAGGTGTCCACCTGGTGGAAGCGCGTGAAGACCTTCTCCACCTGGTCGGGCGGAATGCCGACGCCGGTGTCCGCCACGCTGATCTCCACCGAAGGCCGGGGCGCCGACGGATCGCGCCGGGCGGACAGCGTGACGCGGCCGCCCTCCGGCGTGAACTTGATGGCGTTGACCACCAGGTTCTCCAATACGGCCGAGAGCTTCTCGCGGTCGGCGATGACGGGCGCGAGGTCCGGGTCGAGGTCGGCGCTGAAGGTCAGCCGCTTCTTCTCCAGCTCCGAGCGGAAGATGGTGACGATCTGCTCCACGAGCGGCGCCAGCGCGAACGGCTGCAGGTTGAGGGGCAGGCGCCCCACGTCCATCCGGGAGAAATCGAGGAGCGCGGAGATGGAGCGGGAGAGCCGGTCGAGGTTGCGTTGCATCACCACCAGGCCCTTCTCCTGCTTCTCGGAGACCGGGCCGAGCTTCCGCTCGAGCATGTAGTCCGTGTAGCCCTTGATGGCCGTCAGCGGCGTGCGCAGCTCGTGGCTGACGTTGGCCAGCAGGTCCGACTTCATCCGGTCCAGCTCCTTGAGATCGTCGTTGGCGGCGCCGAGCTTGCGGTTCGATTCCTCGAGCTGGCGGATGATCTCCTGCAGCCGCTCCGTCATGTGGTTGAAGCTGTCGGCCAGGATCTCGATCTCGTCGTGGGAGCGGATGGAGAGGCGCTGGTCGAAGCGGCCCTCCGCGATGCCCTGCGCGCCCGCGGTCAGCTCCTCGAGGGGCCGCGTGATCCGGCGGGCCAGGGCCACGGCCAGCCCGGCGGAGAACAGCAGCGAGAACAGCGTCAGCCCGCCGATGGCGTAGAGCAGGCCGCGCAGCTTCGCGTCCAGGGAGTCGTAGGAGACGTGGTACACGAGGGAGACCTTGTGCCGTCCCCAGTCCTCGAAGTGCGGCGTGACGATCCTCAGCACCTCCTCGCCGGACGCGCCGCGCCCGCGCACCCTCGTCGTCTCCAGCTCGCGGACGGCCTCGAGCAGCGCGGGATCGTCGAGGCGTCCGAAGTCCGGCCACACCTTCGGGGGAGTGGGCGCATCCATGAAGGACCGCAGGGCGGAGTCGAAGTTGATCCGGCCGTCGACCCGCACGATCTGCAGGCGGCGCACGTCCGTGTTGAGGCGCATGTGCTCGCGGACGAGCAGCCGGAAGTTCTTGGTGTCGAAGTCCTCCCAACCCCGCGCCAGGGGGCTCTTCGTGAGCTGGGCGAAGGTCTGCGCCTCGTGCTCGATCTGCGCGCGCAGCTCCGCCCGCTTCGTGAGGATCAGGTAGACGGCGTTGAGCACGAGCGTGGCCACGATCACGGACGCGATGGCCAGAGCCGTCCTCGTCTTGAGGCTGTTGAGCCGCAGGGCCATGCGCCTCCGGAGGGACGCCGGGGAATGATAGCATCCGCTCCTGTTTGCCGATACTCGCCAGGATCCTCCGGGACCGCGGCTACGTCACCGAGCTCCAGCTCCAGGACGCCATCCAGCACCAGGTGCTCTACGGAGGCCGCCTGGGCACGAACCTGAACGAGCTGGGGTACATCAGCGAGGAGCGGCTGCAGGAGGCGCTGGCCCGCGCGCTGGGCGTCCCCTCCCTGCACGTGGACCCGCGCCAGGTACGGCCCGAGGTGGTGGCCCTGGTGCCGAAGAGGCTGGCCGCCCGCCACAAGGTCTTCCCCTACCGGTTGCGGGGCAAGACCCTGACCCTGCTCATGGTCGATCCCCGCGACCACACCGCGGTCGCGCAGGTCGGCTATACGCTCGGGTTCATCGTGCGCACGGCCGTGGTACCCGAGTTCCGGATGATCCACCTCCTGCGCGACCACTACGGGGTGGACGAGCGATGGCGTTACACGGACACGCACCGCCCGGCGGGAATGGCGCCCCAGCCCGTGGACCCCGCCGCCGCCGCCGTACGCATCGACGGCGCCACCTCTCGCGACGAAGTGGTGGAGGGCGTGCTGGGCCTGTGTCACCGGTTCTTCCGGCGGGTGATCTTCTTCATCGTGCGGCCTCCCTGGGTGGTGGGGTGGAGCGCGCTCGGCGAGGGCGTGGACCGGCCGCTGGCGGAGGGACTCCGGATGCGGCTCGACGAGCCTTCCGTCTTCCAGATGGTCACGCGGGACCGGACGCTCTTCCTCGGGCGGCTGGGCCCCGAGGCGGCGAACCAGCGGCTGCTGCAGGCGCTCAACAAGCGGCCGCAGACCAACGCCGCCCTTTTCCCCATCGTGGTGCGCGGCCGGGTGGTCAACCTCGTCTACGGCGACGCGGGTTCCGCGGGCAACGTCAAGGCGGACATGGGCGAGCTGCTGGTGCTGCTGCAGAAGGTGCCGAAGGCGTACCTGAGGATCATCCGCCGCCGCATCGCGGAGGCGAGGCAGGAAAACGGGCCCGCGAGCGGCCCCTCGGAGGAGGACGAATGAGCGAACGCATGAAGGAGATCAAGCGCCGCCGCCAGCGCAAGGAGAAGGCGCGCAAGGCGCGCAAGAGGGCGGCCATCGGGGCGGCCGCCAAGAAGCCCGCCCCCAAGCGCTGAAGTGGGCTCCGTGTCTCCGTGGGGTCGCCGCGTCCTCATCGCCCTTCTCCTCGCAGGTTCGGCTGCCGGCGCGCGCGGGGCCGCTCCCGCCGCATCGCACGTCCTGATCGTGATGCTCGACGGCACGCGTCCGGACGCCCTGCGCCGGGCGCGCGCCCCCGCCTTCGAGCGGCTGGCCCGCGCGGGGACGGAGTTCGTGCAGGCGGAGACGGTGTACCCGACGCAGACGCGCGTGGCCTTCGTGACCCTTCCCACGGGCGCCTTTCCCGCCGGGCACGGGATCGTGGGTGGCAACGACGTCAAAGACGCGCAGTGGCGAACGGTACCGATGGGGGATGACGATCCCGTCGCCGCCCAGGCGCTGGTCGCACGCCCCACGTTCTTCGAGGCGGCCAGCGCGGCCGGCCTGACCTCGCTCTCCGCCGCCATGAAGGGATACGAGCTGGTGGGGGCGCGAGGCGCCACCTGGACCATCAACGGGAAGCACACGCTCGACCAGGGCGCGTACGCCACGCGGTACCAGCCCGCGGTCGGGGGCAGCGCGGAGGCGGCGGCCTGGCGCAAGGAGTGGCTCTCGCGCCAGCTCCTCGACCAGGCGCTCCTGATCGTCCGCGAACGCCGGCCGAACCTCGTCGTGATCAACCTCGGCGCCGCCGACTACGCCGGGCACGCGTTCGGGCCCGAGAGCCCCTATTACCTGCGCACCATCGAATACCAGGACGCGTTGCTCGGCGAGCTCGTCGGCGCGTACGGGAGTCTCGGGCTCCTCGACCGCACGACGGTGGTCATCTCGGCGGATCACGGCTTCTCGCAGGTGAGCACCTCGCGCGTGGTCGCTCCGGCCGGGGAGGGGGCGGGGCGCCAGCTCGCGGTGCTCGGCGCGTCCGGGATCGAGAACTACGTGACGAACACCGGCGGCACCTCCATGGGCGTCTACGTGCGCGACAAGGCGCGCGTCAAGGAGGCGGTGGCGGCCCTGCGCCGCGAGCCCTGGTGCGAATCCGTCTATTGCGAGGACGCGGGAGCCGGCTGCGACCGGTCGCTCAGCTCCCTGCGCGCCTTCTTCCCGGGCCGCTCGCCCGACCTCATGGTGGACCTCGACGACGACGCGGCGCTGAACTACCCCAACCCCGGCCAGCACGGCAGCGCGCGACCGCAGGACCGGCGCATCCCCCTCGTCTTCTCGGGGGCGGGCGTGGCCGCCGGACGCACGGCCGGCAAGGCCTCGCTCGCCGACGTGGCGCCGACGGTGGTGCGCCTGCTGGGGCTGCCCGCGACAGGGTTGCGGCCGGACGGCCGGGTGCTGGCGGAGGCCCTCGCGCCCTAGCAGCCCGTGGTGGAAGTCCAGCTGCATTCGGCGGGCGATGCATCCCGGCTGGCGGCGTTGCTCCTCCCTTACATATCCCCGATATGCGCGGTCGTCGCGCCTTGCCCGCCGGGCGCCTCGCCCGCCTCGGTGCGAC
>DATKEG010000020.1:0-7052 GCA_035544515.1 Vicinamibacteria bacterium
GAGCTTGTAGCCCTCCGGCGGGTCGTGCAGGGACCCGTCCACCGGGTCGAACTTCTTCGCGTCCACCGCGGTCTTCACCAGGTCGCGGAGGCCCTTGGCCACGTTGGCGAACACGCGGTCTCCGCGCATGCGGTAGAGCGACTCGACGTGGTCGAGGACGGCGCTGCCGTCGAGCAGCTTCGTGTCGTTCATCTTGGCCACCAGGTTCAGGAAGCCGGCCCGCGGGACGTCCTCCAGCGCGGCGTAGAGCGCCTGGCCGCCGACGTTCTGGGGTGAGTGGTCCAGCACCGACGCCTGGAGGACCGCGCGTGCCCGTGGCGCGAGCGGGTCATAGGGCGGCGCGACCATCCTCGTCACGCGCTCGGGGTCCACCGGGCAGGGCAGGGTCAGCGGCGTCGCGCCCGCGCGGATGAAATGGCTCACCGGCCGATGGCGTACGGGGAAGACCTGGACGCTGCAGACCTCGAGCGGCGCGAGGCCGGAGACGGCCAGGGTCCTGGCCCCGTCGAGGTTCTTCTTCGCGAGGATGGTGCGGTTCCGCTGGTGCGAGCGCACGAGGACGTCCACGCGATCGTCGAGCGGCTGGCGGTAGGCGTCCACGAACGCGAGCGTGATGCTCGAAGGAGCCGAGCGCGCGCGGCGGGACCGGGCGGGAGCCTTGCGTTTCCTGGCCGGCATGCCGCACCTCCGCCCGGGACACTACCGCATCCGTTCCCGGCAGAGAAGCTCTGCCGCGTTCCAACGACCCGGCCGGGCTGCGCGGGGAGGAGACCCGGCAGGTATTGACTTCCCGTTCACGCCTTCCTACGCTCGGGCATCTTTTCCAGGAGGGTGCCCCATGCCCGCAACCCGGCGCGAGTTCCTGGCCGCCGCCGTGGTGGCGCCGGCCGTCGTCCGATCCCCGGGCGAGAAACGCGGCAGAGAGGCCGCCGGGCGGCTGACGCGCGACGAGATCCCGACGCCCGCGCTGCTGCTCGACCTCACGGCCTTCGAAGCGAACGTGGCCCGGATGGCCGCTCACTTGAAGGCGCGCGGCAAGGCCTTCCGTCCGCACGGCAAGACGCACAAGTGCCCCGCGATCGCGCAGGCGCTCGTGCGGGCCGGCGCCGTCGGAAGCTGCGTGGCCAAGCTGAGCGAGGCGGAGGTGTTCGCGGACCACGGTGTCGGCGGCCTGCTCGTGACGACGCAGGTCGTGGGACGGCGGAAGGTCGCGCGCGCGGTCGCGCTGGCGGCCGAGCACCGCGAAACCATCTTCGTGGTGGACGATCCGCGGAGCGTGCGCGACCTGAACGACGCCGCGGGAGCGTTCGGGGCCAAGCCACCGCTCCGGGTGAACCTGGCCGTCGACCTGCTCTACGGCCGGACCGGCATCGCCCCGGGTGAGCCGGCGCTCGAGCTGGCGAGGCTGATCGCCTCGCTGCCGCACGTGCGCCTGGCGGGCCTCCAGGCGTACGACGGCGGCGCCTCCCACACGGTCGGCTTCGAGGAGCGCCGCGGGCGGTCCCAGGCGAGCATGGCCCAGGCGGTCGAGACGCGGCGGCGGTTCGAGCGCGACGGCCTCGAATGCCCGCTCCTCTCGGGCGGATCGACGGGCACCTACAACATCGATTCCGAGGTCGACGGCGTCACGGAGCTGCAGCCCGGCAGCTTCATGTTCATGGACGCCGACTACAACCGGATCGGGGGGCGGGAAGGGCCGGTGTATCGCGACTTCGCGAACGCGCTCACCGTCCTCACCACGGTCGTCTCACGCCGGCCGGACGCCGCCATCGTCGACGGGGGATACAAGGCGTTCTCCACGGACCGGCCGTTTACGCCCGAGGCGAAGGGCATCCCCGGCATCGCCTACGCCTGGGCGGGCGACGAGCACGGGCGCCTCGACCTGACGAACGCCTTCGCGGAGGTGAAGCTCGGCGACCGCATCGAGTTCGTGGTCCCGCACTGCGACCCGACCGTGAACCTCTACGATCGCCTCTACGGTCTGCGCGGTGATCGCGTGGAGGCCGTCTGGCCGATCGCGGCGCGCGGGATGAGCCAGTAGCTCTCGAGGGGAGGCGGCATGAGGAAACGGCAGTTTTTGGGCTCGCTCCTGGGCGCGGGCGGCGCGCTGCTCGCCGCCGGCCGCGGCCGCCAGGCCGTCGCCGCGGCTCGCGTCGGTCCGCTGAAGATCACGCGCGTCCGCCTCTACGAGGCGCCGCAGCCGCGACCGTCGTTCAACCAGAGCAACGCCATCGTGACCGTCGAGACCGACCAGGGCCTCACGGGCATCGGGGAGGGCGGGGCCCGCGACACGGTCGAGCAGCTCGGGGGCCTGCTGATCGGGCAGGACGCGTCCCGGATCGAGCACCTGTGGCAGCTCATGTACCGCGGGTACTTCTACCCGCCCGGCCGCGAGAAGATCCATGCCCAGGGCGCGCTCGACCTGGCGCTCTGGGACATCCGGGGCAAGGCGCTGGGCGTGCCCGTGTACGATCTGCTGGGCGGGCTCACGCGCGAGCACGTGCCCTGCTACTCGACCGCGTTCCCGGCCCGCGGCTCGGCCCGCGAGACGGCGCGCGCCTGCATCGAGGCCGGGTTCAAGGCCTACCGGACGCACGGCGCCGATCCCGGGGGAGAGAGCTTCGACGCTCGCGCGATGGTGCGGCGCACCCACGACGTGTGCCGCGAGCTGCGCGAGGGCGTGGGCCCGGACGGCGAGTGGGCGATCGATTTCCACACGCGGTTCGACCTGGCCGACGCCGTTCGGCTCAGCCATCTGATCGAGGACCTCGAGCCCTTCTTCGTGGAGGATCTCGTGCGCTCCGAGGAGCCTGCCGTCTACCGGTCCCTGCGCCCCCAGGTCCGGGTGCCGATCGCCGTGGGGGAGCACTTCGGAGACCGCTGGGACCTGAACGAGCTGGTCGAGGAGCACCTGATCGACTACTCGCGCGTGACCCTGCCCAACGCGGGAGGCGTCACGGAGCTGCGCAAGCAGGCGGCGCTGTGCGAGACCCACTACGTCGGGTTGGTGCCCCACTTCACGGGCCCGGTGGCCACGGCCGCGCTCGTCCACGTGCTCGCGTCCTTCCCCGGGCCCGTATGCGCGGAGATCCTGGGCGAGGCGCCCCGGCCCGAGCCGCACCTGCCGCAGCACGCCGACTTTCGGAACGGCAAGCTCTGGCCGAACGCCCGGCCCGGGCTCGGCGTCGAGTTCGACGCTGGCCGGGCGAAACTCGCGGCCGAGGTGACGGAGCACCGCCAGCCCACGCGGCTCTTCCGAAGGCCCGACGGGTCGATCACGAACTGGTAGGTGGCCATGAAGCTCACGAGACGGGAGTTCGTCACCTCCGCCACCGCGCTCGCCCTCTCCCCGCGCCTGGCCGGCGCCCGGGGGGGCGCGGGCACCCTCGGCATCGCCACGACCTCGATCGGCATCCGCCGCTCGCAGCTGCGGAAGGGCGCCACGGAGGCCGGGCCCGTGCTCGACGCCGAGGCGTTCCTGGACCTCTGTCACGATTTCGGGGCCGATGGCGCGCAGATGGACTACGGCATGTTGACGTCGGAGGACGCCGGGTATCTGCGGCGCGTGCGCGAGGGCCTCGATCGGCGCGGCATGTTCCTGGAGTTCATCGCCGGCAGCCGCGCGGTCGAGGACCTGGACCTGCTCGACCGGATCGGACGGACCGCGCAGGCGCTGGGCGTGACACGCCTGCGCGTCGCCTGCCTGTCCGGCCGGCGCTACGAGGACTTCCAGGACAAGAAGGCCTGGGACGAGTTCGCCGCGCGGTGGCGCGCGGCCCTGCCCCGCACCGAACCGGTGCTGCGCCGGCACCGGCTGGCCATGGGGGTGGAGAACCACAAGGACTGGCTCACGGACGAGCTCGTGGACATCCTGCGGGGCATCGGCAGCCCACACGTGGGCGCGTGCGTCGATTTCGGCAACAACCTGGCCTTCCTGGAGGACCCGCTCGACACCGTCGAGAAGCTCGCGCCCCATGCCGTGACCACGCACGTGAAGGACAACGTCATGGTGCCGTCCGCGGCCGGCTTCCTCCTGGACGACGTCGCCGTGGGAGAGGGCGTCTTGCCGCTCGAGCGCATGGTGGCCGCGCTGCGTCGGCACCACCCGCGCATCCCGCTCGTGCTCGAGGTCATCACGCGGGACGCGCTGGTCGTACCGTACCGCGACGACCGCTTCTGGGTCACGCGTGACCGGCGCGACGAAGCGGCGGTGGCGCGGTTCGAATCGAAGTTCCTGAAGCCCGCCGTCCCGCCCGCGAAGATCTCCGACCTCGGCGACGAAGCGGCGCTGGCCGCGGAGAACGAGAACCTGCGCCGCAGCGTCGCGTATGCGCGCAAGCGGCTGGGCGCCTGAGAGCGAGGGAACCATGAAGCGACGGCAGTTCCTCACGAAGACCTCGGCGGCGGTGGTCGGCACGGCGGTGTCGGCACGGCGCGTGCTCGGCGCCAACGACCGCGTGAACGTGGCGCTCGTCGGCTGCGGGACGCGCGGGCGGCAGCTGGCCGGCCTGGTGAAGGAGACGCCGGGCGCCGCGGTCACCGTGCTGTGCGACGTGTACGACCCGCAGGTGGAGCAGGCGCGCGGAGCGGCCGGGGTGGGCGCGCGGTCGTTCAAGGACTTCCGCCGGGCGCTCGAGGACAAGGACGTCGACGCGGTCGTGGTCGCCACCCCCGATCACTGGCACGGCCTCATCGCCGTCCAGGCCTGCCAGGCCGGGAAGGACGTGTACGTCGAGAAGCCGCTCGCGCACAACGTCCGGGAGGGCCGGGCCATCGTGGACGCGGCGAAGCGCTTCGACCGCGTCGTCCAGCACGGCACGCAGCACCGGACCGCGCCGCACTACCGTGAAGTGCAGCAGATCGTCCAGGGCGGCCAGCTCGGCGAGGTGCGCTTCGTGCGCATCTGGAACTACCAGAACCTCTACCCGCACGGGATCGGCCGGGAGCCCGACTCCACGCCGCCCGCCGGCCTGGACTGGGACCTCTACCTCGGGCCCGCGCCCACGGTTCCCTTCAACCGCGCGCGCTTCCTGAGCACCTACCGCTGGTTCTGGGACTACGCCGGCGGTTGGGTCACCGATTACGGCACGCACCGCTTCGACTCGTTCCACCAGGTGATGGGCGTGGACGCGCCGCGCAGCGTGGTGGCGGCCGGGGGGCGGTTCGGCCTGAAGGACTCCGGGGAGACGCCGGACCTGGTGCAGGCGACCTATGAATACCCGGGGTTCATCATGAGCTACGAGGTGTGCGCCCTGAACGGCCAGGGCGCGGGCGGCCGCACGCCGGAGATGGCGTACTACCAGATGCGCGGCGAGTTCGACCGGCCGCACGGCGAGGCGTATTACGGCACGAGCGGCACGCTCGTCGCCGACCGCATCGGCTTCGAGATCTACCCGGAGATGGAGCCGCGCGAAAGGCGCGGCGGGCGCGAGGCGGCGCCGGAGAAGGCCGTCTACCGCGCGGAGCGCAAGGTGGTGAAGAGCCGCGACACGACCGACCTGCTGGTGAAGGACTTCGTCGAGTCCGTGAAGAGCCGGAAGGCGCCGCTCGCGTCCGCGGAGATCGGGCACCGCTCGACCATCGTGCCGCATCTGGGGAACATCGCCTACCGGACGGGCCGCAAGCTGCGCTGGAACGCCGACAAGGAAGCCTTCGAGGGCCAGGAGCCGGAGGCCACGGCGCTCCTCGGCCGGCAGCATCGCGCGCCCTGGACGCTGGCCTAGGGAGCCGCCCGGCCTTCAGCGCCGGGCGATGCGGAGCGCGAAGGCATGCGGGCCGGGCCGCGCCGCGGAGAGATCGACGTGGAGGCCGCCTTCGTCCCGCGTCCACTTGACGGCGTCGGGGGACCCCACCAGCTCCACCGAGGCGATCTCGCCGGGCAGGTGCGGCGACGCGCGGGCCAGGGACCGGATGGTGACCCGCCCGCTCGCCGGCCGGTCCAGGACGATGGCGTAGAGCCGGTCGCCCCGCGTGGTGAAGCGGACGTCTTCGCTGGTGAAGGCCCCGCGCTTGGTGTCGCCGAACGGGCCCTCGACGACCTTGGTCGGCCCTTCGCCGTAAAGCGCGAACGGACGCGTCCCGTAGATGGCCTCGCCGTTGACCGCCAGCCACTGACCGATCTCGCGCAGCATTCGTTCCTCGGGCTCCGGGATCGTGCCGTCGGGCCGCGGGCCGATGTTCAGCAGCAGGCTGCCGTTCTTGCTGACGATGTCCACCAGGTCGTCCACGATCGAGTCCACGGTCTTGTACTCGTGGTTCGAGACGTAGCCCCAGGACGTCTTGGACACGGAGGTGTCGGTCTGCCAGAACAGCTCGCGCATGTTCGCGAGCTGGCCGCGCTCGATGTCGAGGACGCCGGCCGTGTCGGGGAACGACTCGCCGCCGTGTTTCTTGTAGTTGATGGCCACGCCCTGGCCCCACTCCGCGCCCCGGTTGTAGTAGAAGGCGGCGAACCTCTGCAGGTGGGCGTGGAACGCCGGCTGGGCGATCCACCAGTCGAACCAGACGAGCTGCGGCCGGTACTTGTCCACGAGCTCGGCGGTGCGGGCCAGCCAGTCGTCGAGGAACTCGCGGGTGGGCGGCGTCTCGCCCTTCTCGGAGCGCTCTCGGTCGGCGGCCGGCGCATAGAGCCCGGCGTAGCGCGGGTCCCGCACGTCCGAGTCGAACTTCGCGCCCTCCCCGAAGAACCACCAGTGCTCGGCCCGGTGCGAGGACACGCCGAAGACGAGCCCTTCCGCGCGCGTGGCCTCGGCCAGCTCGCCCACCACGTCGCGCTTCGGCCCCATCTTCGCCGCGCTCCAGTCGGTGAAGGCGGAGTCGTACATGGGGAACCCGTCGTGGTGCTCGGCCACGGGCACGACGTAGCGGAACCCGGCGGCCTTGAAGAGGGCGGCCCACCTCTTCGCGTCGAACTTCTCGGCCTTGAACCGGGGAATGAAGTCCTTGTAGCCGAATCGGGACTGCGGGCCGTACGTGACCACGTGATGCTCGAAGGTCTTGTCGTCCCGCTTGTACATGTTGCGCGGGTACCACTCGTTGCCGAACGCGGGCAC
>DATKEG010000021.1:0-2382 GCA_035544515.1 Vicinamibacteria bacterium
GGCTGCGCCGGGCGGGCTCGGCGTCGCTGGACCTGTGCGACGTGGCCTGTGGCCGGTTCGACGCGGTCTGGGAGCTGCGCCTGGCGCCGTGGGACGTGGCGGCGGGGATCCTGCTCGTGCGCGAAGCCGGCGGCCTGGTGACGGACCTCGAGGGCAAGCCCGCGCCTGTGTCGCATGGCCCGATCGTAGCCGGGAACCCGGCGATGCACGCGTGGCTCTTGGGGGAATTGGGAAAGGGGACAGGGGAGGGGGTTCACCACCGGGGGACCGGGTAAGGGGAAGGGGAAGGAGAAGCTTCATTCCCCTCCCCCCATCCCCTTCCCCTTCCCTCGGTAGTTTCCCCTGTCCCTCGTCCCCGTTCCCCTATCCCCGAAATGAAGCTCGTCGAAGTCGTTCCCAACTTCTCTGAAGGCCGTCGTCCCGAGATCGTCGCGAAGATCCGTGACGCCATCGCGTCGGTGAAGGGCGTTCACATGCTGGACGTGTCGTCCGACACCTCGCACAACCGTACCGTGATCACGTTCGTGGTGCCGGTGGACGCGGCCGTGGACGCCGCGCTGTCGGGCATCAGGGAGGCCGCACGCCTCATCGACCTCACGAAGCACACGGGCGAGCATCCGCGCATGGGCGCCACGGACGTGGTGCCGTTCATTCCGCTCGAGGGCAGCACGATGGCGGACTGTATCGTGCTCGCCCGCGCCCTGGGCGGTCGGGTGGGCCGGGAGCTGGACATTCCCGTATTCCTGTACGAGAAGGCCGCCACGCGCGCGGACCGCGAGAACCTGGCCGACGTGCGCCGCGGCGAGTTCGAGGGGTTGCGGGACGAGATCGGGAAGAACCCCGCCCGCGCGCCCGACTTCGGCCCGGACAAGATGCATCCCACGGCCGGCGCGGTGGCCATCGGCGCGAGGCCCTTCCTGGTGGCGTACAACGTCTATCTGGGCGACGCGCGCAACGTGGCTGTCGCCAAGGAAGTGGCGAAGGCCGTGCGCGGCTCGTCCGGCGGCCTGCGCCACGTGAAGGGGCTGGGCCTCGAGGTGGACGGCCAGGCGCAGGTCTCCATGAACCTCGTGGACACCGGGAAGACGCCGCTGCATCGCGCCTTCGACATGGTGAAGATGGAGGCGGAGGCACGCGGCGTGACGCCCACGTGGAGCGAGATCGTGGGACTGGTGCCGGAGGGGGTGTTGTTCGAGACCGCGGCGCGGCACATCCGCCTGCGCGACTTCAGGCCCGAGATGGTCCTCGAGCACAAGGTGCGATCGGCCGTGCAGGGCGGCGAGAGCATGAGCGGTTTCGTGGCGGCCGTGGCCGGGCCAACGCCCGCGCCTGGCGGCGGGAGCGTGGCCGCGCACGCGGGCGCGCTGGGCGCGGCCCTTGCGCAGATGGTGGCCGGCCTCACCATCGGCCGCAAGAAATACGCGGCCGTGGAGAGCGAGATGAAGGAGATCGCGCTCCAGGCCGCAGCACTGGTCAACGAACTGTCGGCGCTGGTGCCGCGCGACGCCGCCGCCTACACCAGCGTCATGGCCGCCTACAAGCTGCCGGGCGAAACCGAGGCCGACGCCGCCGCGAAGACGCGCGCGGTGGACGATGCCCTGCTGGGCGCCGCGGAGGTGCCGCTCGAGACGGCGCGCGCCTGCGTGCGCGTGGTCGAGCTGGTGGCCGCGGTGGCGTCGCGCGGCAACACCAACGCCGTCTCGGACGCGGGCGTGGCCGCCCTGCTGGCCCACGCCGCCTGCCGCGGCGCCGTGTACAACGTGCGTATCAACGTGGCCGCGCTGCACGACAAGACGAAAGGCGCCCGACTCGTGGACGAGTGCGGGCGCCTCCTGTCCGCGGCCGCCGAACGGACCCAGGCGGTTACGGAACTGGTGGAGCGGGCGATCGGCTAGGGTCCAGCAGCGCGTTGAAGAAGAACCGGAACGTGCCGTGCGGCTGTGACCGGAAGAGGATCTCCGGACCGAACAGGTACACTGTGCCCTGGCCCAGGCGGGCCTCCACGATGGCCGCCGCGCCGTTCAGGTGCTCCTGGCCCCACGCCCACCCACTGCGCAGCGGCGTCGGGGAGTCGTACCACGCGACGGCGCGCAACCCCTTCGCCGCCGCGTCCGCGTCGAGCCGGAACGCCGGGCTCTCGTCGAACATGACGTCCACGGTGCGCGGTGATCCCCACGCGATCGACGCCGCGGTGTCCACCGCCACCTCCAGCAGCGAGCCCGGGATGTAGTACTTCTCGCTCGGCAGCGGCCGCTCCTCCCCGCTCGCCGTGCGCTCCACGAGCGCATTCTTCAGCGGCAGGTCGAGCATGTACGCCAGGCGCGTCGCCGAGCCGATGGTGAGCACCTCCCCGCCGGCCTCGATGAAGCGGCGGATGTGCGG
>DATKEG010000022.1:0-15212 GCA_035544515.1 Vicinamibacteria bacterium
GATGGTGCCTTCGGCGGGCGACGAGGGCGTGGCGTAGGTCTTGCGCGGGATACGGCCGGCGCGGAAGGCCTCGCGGCCCGCCTCCACCGCCAGCTTCATGGCGTGCGCCATGCGCACGGGGTCGCGCGCCAGGGCGATGGCGGTGTTCATGAGCACGCCGTCGGCGCCGAGCTCCATGGCGATGGCCGCGTCCGAGGCGGTGCCCACCCCCGCGTCCACGATCACCGGCACCTTGACCGCCTCCTTGACCAGGCGGATGTTGAGGGGGTTCTGGATCCCCAGCCCGCTGCCGATCGGCGCGCCGAGCGGCATGACGGCGGCGGCGCCCGCGTCCTCGAGCTTGCGGGCGGCCACCACGTCGTCCGTGGTGTACGGCAGGACGATGAAGCCCTCCTTGGCGAGCGTGCGCGTGGCGGAGAGCAGCGCCTCGATGTCGGGGTAGAGCGTCTTCTCGTCGCCGATCACCTCGAGCTTGACCCAGTTGCTGAGCCCGGCCTCGCGGCCCAGGCGCGCCGTCCGCACCGCCTCTTCCGCGGTGTAGCAGGCGGCCGTGTTCGGCAGCAGGAACAGCCGCCGCGGGTCGATGTGGTCGAGCAGGTTCTCGGGGCCGCGCGCGCCCAGGTCCACGCGCCGGACGGCCACGGTCACCATCTCCGCGCCGGAGGCCTGGTGCGCGTCCTTCATCACCTGGAAGCTCGGGTACTTGCCCGTGCCCACGATCAGGCGGGAGCGGAACTCGCGTCCGGCCAGGACGAAGGGATCGCCGCTCATGCCGCCGATGTTAGCACCGGCGCGCCGCCGCCCACGAAGGTGACGATCTCGAGCCGATCCCCGTGGTTCAGCCGGCGCTCGGCGTGCTCGGCCCGGGGGACGACGCGGAGGTTGTGCTCCACGGCCACGCGCGCGCGGTCCAGGGACAGGATCTGCAGCAGGCGGGCGATCGTGCAGCCCGCGGGCACCTGCCGGATCTCGCCGTTGACCGAGACCTGGATCCCGGGGCCGGGGGTCATCGCCTACTTGGCGTGGCGCGCGGCGAGGTAGGCCAGGACGAGCTCGTCCAGCGACAGGTCTTCCACCACCGTCCGCTCATCCTCGGGGTCGAACTTCCCCCTCTTCACTTCCATGATCATGGCCTTGTGCTGGTCTTCCATCAGCTTCGTGATGGTGGCCTCGTCGTCGCGCGTCTTGACCAGCTCGGCGTAGGGCAGGCGGCGCGAGCCCAGGATCTCGCCGCCCTTGTAGATGAGGGTCTCGATGAGCGGGTTGGCGGTGCCCTTGTCCTCGGTCTGGACGTGGTAGACCACGCCCCGGTACTTCACGTCCGTGTTGAAGCCTGTTATCACCGCTACTTCGCCGTCAGACCTCGGTCCCGGGACCGCACTCGTGCACGGATTCTGGGACCCCGCGACACGCGTTGTCAAGGCGCCGGAGGCCGATTGACGGCATAATGGGCCACTCGAAGCGCATGGACCAACCGCCCGACGATCCCGTGCCGATCTTCGGCACCTGGCCGCGCATCTACGCCGCCGTGATCGTCGCCGCGCTGGCCAGCATGGCCCTCGTCGCGCTCTTCTCGGCGTGGGCGTACTGAGCTCGTGACTCCGCTCGACTGGGTGGTCCTGGGCACCTACCTCGTGGGCATCGTCTCGTTCGGCGTCTGGGCCGGCCGCGGCAACAAGGCCATGGACGATTTCTTCCTGGCCGGGCGGAAGATGCGATGGTGGGCCATCGGGCTGTCGGTGATGGCCACCCAGATCAGCGCCATCACGTTCGTGGGCACCACCGGCCAGGCCTACACCGACGGCATGCGCTTCCTGGTCGTCTACTTCGGCCTGCCCTTCGCCATGGTGATCCTCTGCCTGACCCTGGTGCCCTTCTTCTATCGCGCGCGCGTCTTCACGGCCTACGAGTACCTCGAGCAGCGCTTCGACGCGCGCACGCGCACGCTGACCAGCCTGCTCTTCCTCCTCTCGCGCGGCATGGCCGTCGGGGTCACGCTCTACGCGCCGTCCCTGGTGTTGTCGGTGATCCTGGGCTGGGGCGAGAGCACGACCATCCTGGTCATGGGAGGATCGACCATCGTCTACGTCCTCTACGGTGGCAACAAGTCCGTGATCTGGACCGACGTCGTGCAGATGGGGATCATCTGGATCGGCATCCTCCTCTGCTTCGGCGTGGCCGTCGCGCAGCTGCCGGCCGGCTTCGGCTTCCGTGACGCGCTGGCCCTGGCCCAGACCACGGAGCGGCTCCGGGTCATGGACCCGTCCCCCAGCCTGACCGCGCCCTACACGCTGTGGAGCGGCCTCATCGGGGGGTTGTTCCTCATGCTCGCCTACTTCGGCTGCGACCAGAGCCAGGTCCAGCGTTACCTCTCCGGCGCGAGCCTCACCCAGAGCCGCCTGTCCCTGCTGTTCAACGCGTTCCTGAAGGTGCCGATGCAGTTCCTCATCCTGCTCACGGGCGTGCTCGTGTTCGTCTTCTACCACTTCCACGCGCCGCCGCTGCTGTGGAACGCGGTGCAGATGCGGCGCCTGCAGGAGCGCGCCGATCCCCGGGACCTCGCCGCCCTGCAGGGACGCTTCACCGCCGCGCACGAGGCGCGGCGACGAGCCGCGGAAGGGTACGCGCGGTCGCGCGAGGCGGACGCGGCCACGGCCTACCTCGCGGCCGAGTCCGCGCTGCAGGCGGTGCGCGGCGACGCGGTCCGCCTCGTCGAGCGCGTCAACGGCGGCGCGCGCTACAACGACACGAACTACATCTTCCCGACCTACATCGTCAGCTATCTGCGCGGTGGCCTGGCCGGGCTGGTCCTGGCCGTGATCTTCGCGGCGGCCATGTCCACCCTGGCCGGCGAGTTCAATTCCCTCGCCACCGCCACCATGATCGACTTCTACAAGCGCTACTTCCATCCCTCCGGCTCGGCCGCGCACGATCTCCTCGTCTCGCGCCTGTTCACCGGCCTCTGGGGGGCGTTCGCCTGCCTCATCGCCCTGCAGGCGGGGCGCCTGGGCTCCGCCATCGAGGTGGTGAACCGGTTCGGCTCGTACTTCTACGGCTCGATCCTGGGCGTTTTCGCCCTGGCCGTGCTCACGCCGCGCGCCTCGTCGGCGGGTGCCTTCTACGGCCTGATGGCGGGCATGGCCGCCGTGGCCCTCGTGTCGCGCTTCACGGCCGTGCACTTCCTCTGGTACAACGTGGTCGGCGCGGTGGTGGTCTTCGCGGTCGGCCTCGCGCTGAGCGCGCTCTCTCCGCGCGCCGTCGGGCACGCCTGATGCCCTCCACCGCCTTCGATTCGTTCTACCTGAAGGACCGTTACGGGTCGGCGGCCATGCGCGCGATCTGGGAGGACCGCGCCACCATCCAGCGCTGGCTCGACGTGGAGGCCGCGCTCGCCGCCGTGGAGGCCGACCTGGGCCTGGTGCCGCGCAGCGCGGCCCGGGAGATCGCGCGGCGCGCGCGTGTCGAGTACCTCGACCTGCCCGCCATGAAGCGCGACTTCGACGTCACCTGGAACCCGGTGATGCCGCTGGTGGACGCCCTGCGCAGGGTCCTGCCGCCGCGCGCCGGGCGCTGGGTCCACTGGGGCGCCACGAGCAAGAACATCATCGACACCGCGACCGCGCTGCAGATCAAGGACAGCTACGCGGTGGTGCTGGCCGAGCTGGACACCATCGCGGACATCCTGGCCGGCCTCGCGCTGAAGCACCGCGACACGATCATGGCCGGCCGCACGCACGGCCAGCACGCCCTGCCCATCACCTTCGGGTACAAGGTGGCGGTCTGGCTCGACGAGCTCATCCGCCAGCGCGAACGGCTCCTCGACAGCCGCCCGCGCGTGCTCGTGGGAGAGCTGGGGGGCGCCGTGGGCACCCTGGCCTCGCTGGGGAAGGCGGGCCTGCGCGTGCAGCGGAAGCTGATGAGGCGCCTGGGCCTGGGCGTGCCGGAGGTCCCGACCAAGACCGCGGGGGACCGCTTCGCGGAGTTCTTCCTCTTGTTGTGCCTGCTCTCGGGGACCCTGGGCAAGATCGGACAGAACGTCTACAACCTCCAGCTCACGGACGTGGACGAGGCCACGGAGTTCGTGGAAGGCAAGGTGGGCAGCTCGGCCATGCCGCACAAGCTCAACCCCGTGGCCTCGGGGTCGGTGGTGCTGCTGGGCCGCATGCTCCGCGCCCGCGCCGGCCTCGTCCTCGACTACGTCCACGCGGAGTGGGAGGACGACCACCGGCAGGGCGAGACGTCCTGGGCCTTCCCCGCGGAGTCGTGCCTGCTCATGGGGGCCCAGCTCGTCATCGCGAAGCGGCTGCTCGCGACGCTCGTGGTCAAGCCGGAGAACATGGCGCGCAACCTGGAGCGGAGCGGGGGAGTGGTGGTGTCCGAGGCGGTGATGATGGCGCTGGCCGGCAAGCTCGGCCGCGACCGCGCGCACGCGCTCGTGCTCGAGATCTCGCGCGACGCGGCCGCGCGGCGCGTGAGCTTCCGCGAGGCGGTGGCCTCCCACCCCGAGGTCCGCCGCCGGCTGACCGCGCGCCGGCTGGCGGCCGTGCTCGACCCGCGCAACGCGCTGGGCCTCAGCGGCTACTTCGTGGACCAGGTCGTGGCCGCGCATCGGGCCGAGAAGCGCCGCCGGCGGCGCTGAACGACCCGGGCCGCCCCATGGCACGCCACTTGCTTCAGGCCCTGGAGCCCGCGGGTCGCATCCCGCTTCCCCTGTAGAGGAAGGACTGGAGATGGCCCTCTCATTGAAAACGGAGCACCTGAAGCGCTACAAGGACATCGCCCAGCTCTTCGTGAAGTACGGCCGGTCGGACCTGATCAAGAGCGCCGGCCTGGAGGGCGACTTCGACACCGAGGGCGCGGCCGTGCCCGAAGGTGCCGAGGAGCTGGCCAAGGCTCTCGCGGAAGACCTCGAGAGACGCGGTCCCACGTTCATCAAGCTGGGGCAGCTCCTCTCCACGCGTCCCGACCTGCTGCCCGTGCCCTTCATCGAAGCGTTGGCGCGGCTGCAGGACAAGATCGAGCCGTTTCCCTTCAGCGACGTCGAGGCCATCATCACCTCCGAGCTGGGCGTGCGGCTCTCCAAGCTCTTCCGCGAGTTCGAGAAGGAGCCGATCGCGGCGGCGTCGCTCGGCCAGGTGCACCGCGCCTGGCTCCGCGACGGGCGTCCGGTCGCGGTGAAGGTGCAGCGGCCCGGCATCCGCGAGCGCATCCAGGCCGACATGGAAGCCCTGGAGGAAGTCGCGGAGATGCTGGACAAGCGTACGGAGCTCGGAGCGCGCTATCAGTTCGTGAGCATGCTCCACGAGTTCCGCCGCAGCCTGATCAAGGAGCTGGACTACCGCCAGGAGGCGCGCAACCTGACCACCCTGCGCGCCAACCTGGTGGAGTTCGACCGCATCGTGGTGCCGGCGCCCGTGGACGACTACACCACGTCACGCGTCCTGACCATCGAGTTCGTCCGCGGCCAGAAGATCACGTCCTTCAACCCCGTGGTGCACACCGAGCTCGACGGCGCCGTGCTGGCGGAGCAGCTCTTCAAGGCGTACCTCCGGCAGATCCTCATCGACGGATTCGTCCACGCCGACCCGCACCCCGGCAACGTCTTCCTCACCGAAGACGACCGCATCGCGCTCCTGGACCTCGGCATGGTCGCGCGCGTGACGCCCACCATGCAGGAGAAGCTCCTGCAGATGCTGCTGGCGGTGAGCGAGGGCCGGGCGGACGAAGCCGCCACCATCGCCATCTCCATCGGGGAGATCCGCGAGGAGTACTTCGACGAGGCCGGGTTCCGGAAGAAGGTCGCGGAGATGGTGGCCGACAATCAGGGCGCGAGCATCGAGCAGATCCAGGTGGGGCGCACCATCCTCATGGTGGGTCGCCTGTCGGCGGAGTCGGGCATTCGCGCCCCCTCCGAGCTGACCATGCTGGGCAAGACGCTGCTCAATCTCGACCAGGTGGGGCGCACGCTCGATCCCACCTTCGACCCCAACGCGTCCATCCGCCGCAACGCTGCCGAGCTGACGTCGGAGCGCCTGCGGCGCAGCCTGTCCCCGGGCAACTTCATGGCGTCCCTGATGGAGCTCCGCGACTTTGCCCAGCGCCTGCCCGCGCGCGTCAACCGCATCCTCGACATGGTGGCGGACAACAAGCTCAAGGTGCACGTGGACGCCATCGACGAGAAGCTGCTGATGGAAGGCTTCCAGAAGGTGGCGAACCGCATCACCGCCGGCCTCATCCTGGCCGCCCTCATCGTGGGCGCGGCCATGCTCATGCGCGTCGAGTCGAGCTTCCGTATCCTCGGCTATCCCGCCCTGGCCATGCTGTTCTTCCTCGTGGCGGCGGGCGGCGGCATCTTCCTGCTCGCCGACATCTTCCTGACCGACTACCGGAGCGGGCGGATGAAAAAGTAGGCGCCGCTCGCCTCACACCATCAGCGCGCGGGCCGAGAGCACCGCGTCGCAGAGCACGCGGTCGCCTTCCCGTCCCGCGTCGGACGCGGCCGGCCGTGGGCCTCGTCCGGAGTACCACAGCCGCGCCACGGCGGCGGCGTCGATGCGCACGGTGGCCTGCGCGTCGTCCGCGGGCGCGTCCGGGGTGAGCCTCCACCGCCCACCTTCGCGGACGAGCCGCCAGCGGCCGCCGGCGCCACCGCTCACGACCAGCCGCAGCGACGTCCCGTCCGGCCGCGCGATCTCCGCCAGCGCGCGCGGGACCGCGCGCACGCCGAGCGCGACGACCGGGGTCAGCCAGCGCGCCTGCACCAGCGCCGGCGCGCCCACCGCGTCGCGGACCTGTTGCTGATGGTGCCAGTATTCGGTGTAGTCACGGCCCACGTCCATCCAGTTCTCGGACCTCTCCTCGCCGGCCCAGGCCACCGGCCAGAAGGCAGGCTCGCGTGGGGGCAGGGAGGCCAGGAAGGCGGCGGCCTGCGCGCCGACGGTGTCGAGCAGGTCCGTGAGCACCCGCGGGCTGAGGTGCCGGCTCGCGTCCACCCCGCGCGCGTTGAGCCCGTTGACGAACCGGAGGACGCTCTCGTACTCGTGGTCCACGGGCGCGTCCGGCCGGGGCAGGCGGTCGCGGTGGAACGACAAACGGCGGAGCTGGCCGTCGAGCAGGTGCGCGGCGACGTCGCGCACGCGCCAGTCGCCGGCCGTCGTGGGGAGGAGCCACTGCCCCGGCGCGAGAGCGCGCAGGAGCGCGACCAGCTCGCGGTGGATCGGCGCCAGCAGGTGCGACGTGTCCACCGGATCGAGCGCTCCGCCGCCCGTCACGGGCGCGTCCCCGCCGGTTTCCGCGCGGCGAACCGCAGGCGCACGTAGTCCACGAACCACCTTCCGTCGGGCCGCCGGAGGGTGGGCGCCAGCGTGGCCGCGACCTCGCGACAGAAGGGCTCTCGCTCGGCGGCCGGCAACGGCGCCAGGAAGGAGCGGGCAAACGTCTCCAGCCAGCCGAGGACGTCGCCGGGCAGGGTGGTCGGCCGGGCGAACGTCGCGAGCGAGTGGACGGTGAACCCGACTGTTTCGAGGGCACGGCGGTACTCGTCGCCGGCGGGGTAGTTCCAGGGGTCGAGGTCCTCGAAGCGGAGGCCGCGTCTCGACAGCGCCCGCGCGAGGGCGGCGCTGACGGCGGCCACGTTGCCGCGGGCGCCGAACTCGCCCACGAAGCGTCCCCCGGGGCGGAGCGCCCGCCACACGCCGTCGAGCACGCGATGCGGCTCTGTCATCCAGTGCAGCGCGGCGTTGGAGAAGACGGCATCGAACTCCCCGTCGAAGTCCAGTGCCTGCCCGTCCATGACGCGCGCGTCGAGCCCGCGCGCGCGGGCGGCCGCGACCTGCTCGGCGCTCGAATCCACGCCGACCACGGCGCATCCTGCCGCGACGAGCGCTTCCGTGAGCCGGCCGTCACCGCAGCCGAGGTCGAGCACGCGCTCCCCGGCGCGCGGGGCGAGCAGGTCCACGACGGGCCGGCCCAGCTCGGCCACGAACGACGCGTGGCGTTGGTAGTGCCCGGGGTCCCAGTCCTGTCCGTTCCGCGGACGCTGGTTCACGGAGCTCGTTCCGGAACGAGTTGGGCGCGCGCGCTAATGTTTGAGCTCGATCCTGAGGATGTGCCCTTCGGTGCGGCCCACGTTCTCGACCGTGTGCACGATGGCCTCGCTCCAGGCGTACGTTCCCGCCTTCCGCGGGCGCACCTCCGGCGGCCGCCCGTCGGGCGTCACCTTCGCCTCCCAGTCGGTGAAGTAGACGCTCAGGCCGTGCGGGTGCCGGTGGCGCGGCTCCACTTTGCCCGGGGGCAGCCGCACGTCGAGCACGCGCACGAAGGCGTTCTCGAGCGCGACCCGGTGCGTGTCGGGCGCCACGCGCACGGGGTCCAGCGCGTCGTCGGGCGGGGGAGCGACCAGGCCGGCCGCCGCGGCCGTGGCGGCCGCCAGCCCGGTGGCGGCGAGCAGCATCTTTCCTCTCACGGGGCCTCCTGCGGATGCTAGATGCTCGAGACGTCGAGCGACATGAGGTCGTCCACTCGCAGCGGCTCGCGGGTGAGGAACCCCTCCCCGTAGTCGACGCCGATGCGCTGGCCGTGGCGGCGCGCCGTGACCTCGACCGTCTGCAAGAAGCGGTCGAAGGGCAGCCGCACCGTCTCGCCCTCGCCGCGCGTGAACTGGCTGGCGAAGGCCGTGATGGCCCGCAGCTTCGTGGGCCAGGTGTCGGTGATGTCCACGACGAAGGTGGGCGCGGTCTCCGCGGCCTCGGTCATGCTCAGCGCGTAGACCACCTTCACCGGCCGCCAGGCCGCCCCCAGGTCGGGGCGGTAGTTGCGCAGGCCGGCCACGAAGCACGCGTCGTAGACCAGGCGGCCGGCGGCCGAGTGGTCGGGGTGCCGCTGTTCCCAGTGCTGCGTGACGACCACGCGCGGCCGCAGCCGGCGCAGCGCCGCCACGACCAGGTCCCGCTCCTCGCCGCCCGGGAACAGGCGGGCGTCGGGCAGGCCGAGCGACTCGCGGTGGGCCACGCCCAGGATCGTCGCCGCCGAGAGCGCCTCCCGCTCGCGCGTGGCCGGATCGCCGCGGCTCCCGCTCTCGCCGCGCGTGAGGTCGAGCAGCGCGAGGCGGCGGCCGCGCTTCGCCTCTGCGGCGAGGGTGCCGCCCATGACCAGCTCCGCGTCGTCGGGATGGGCGCAGATGCCCAGGACGTCGAACGCGGCGGAGCTCACGAGCCGAGCACCCTCTCGTAGTACTTCTCGTACTGCGTCACGATGCGGTCCGCGCTGAACAGGGCGGCCGCGCGCCGGCGCCCGGCCTGGCCCAGGCAGCGCTGGTGCTCCTCGTCCTTGAGGATCTCCACGGTGCGCGCGGCCATGCCCTCGACGTCGCCCACGGGCAGCAGGAACCCGGTCTCGGTGTGCTTGACCACCTCCGGCAGGCCGCCCGCGTCCGATCCCACCACCGGGACGCCGGAGGCCATGGCCTCGAGCGCGGACAGGCCGAAGGATTCCAGCTCGGACGGAAGCAGGAACACGTCGGCCATCGCCAGGACGTCCTCGATGTGGTCCTGCCGGCCGACGAAGCGGACGCGGTCGTGCAGGCCGAGGCGGCGGGCCAGCGCCTGCGCCGAGGCGCGCTCGGGGCCCTCGCCCGCCATGACCAGGACGCAGGGCACCTCCTCCTGGACGCGCGCGAAGATGCGCACGACGTCGAGCACGCGCTTGACCGGCCGGAAGTTCGAGACGTGCAGGAGCACCTTGTCGCCCGCGCCGGCGGCCAGGGCGGAGCGGTCGCGGTGCGCGCGCGGGGCGTAGAGCGAGAGGTCCACGAAGTTCGGGATGGCCTCGATGGGGGTCTTCACCTCGAACTCCTCCACCGTCATCCGCTTCAGGAACTCGGAGACCGCGGTGACGCCCTGCGAGCGCTCGATGCCGAAGCGCGTGATCTCGAAGAAGGAGCGGTCCTGGCCCACCAGCGTGATGTCCGTGCCGTGCAACGTCGTGACGAGCCGCGGCGCCTCGGACCCCAGCATCTCCTGGGCCAGGAAGCCGGTGATCGCGTGCGGGATCGCGTAGTGCACGTGGAAGAGGTCGAGCCGCTGCTCGCGCGCGACCTCGGCCATCTTCGCGGCCAGGGCCAGGTCGTGCGGCGGGTACTCGAAGAGGCTGTACGTCGTGACGTCGATCTCGTGGAAGCGGACGTTGTCGCGGAACTCGTCGAGCCGGAAGGGGAGCCGGTAGGAGATGAAGTGGACGGTGTGGCCACGGCGGGCGAGCTGCTTGCCCAGCTCGGCCGCCACCGCGCCCGAGCCGCCGACGGTCGGATAGCAGGTGATGCCGACGTTCATAGGTACAACACTTGATGGCCCTGGGCCCAGGGGTCCATTCTGGCGCCGATCTCGTCCACGATGCCTTCGCCGTGGCGCGCCAGCAGGCTGACCAGTCCCAGGCCGCGCTCCTGCAGGGAGCCCCCGGGGAGCAGCGCGTCGCGCGTGCGTCGCAGCCGCTCGGCCCGCGACTGGTCGCGCTTCTTGAGCGCGCGCGTGGACTTCTCGTGCAGCGTCTGGATCGGGTGCAGGGCGCGTCCGAGGGCCGACTCCGCCGCGCCGCGCAGCGTCGGGTCGAGCTGGCCGAGCACGTCCGCCACCGCCGTCATCTCGCGCTCGAGCGCCTCCCGCGCGCGCGCGAAAGCCGCCTCCACCTCCGGGTACGCCTCACGGGCCCATCGGCCCCGAACGGCCTCGGGATCGCCCTGCAGGTCGCTCAGGGACAGGCCTTCGGCCTCGAGCGCGCGCGCCTGCGCCGGCTCGACCAGGGTGAGCGACGGCCGTGGGACGAGCGTGGGACGGGGCACGCCGAAGTGCGGGTACGAGGGCCCGATCTGGGCGTGGTAGGCGATCTCGGCGGGCCCGCCCACGTAGACCGCGGTGGGCAACATGTGGTCCTGGGCCAGCGGGCGGAGGAGGACGCCCGGGCTCCAGGCTTCCGGCTTCTTCGCCACGTGCCGCAGCGCCTCCGCGAGCGGCATGCGGCGGTCGGTCCCGCGCACCTCGATGGTTCCGTCCTCGAACGCCAGGGCCCGGCGCTCCGCGTCGAGGAGGAACAGGCTCAAGAACCCCTGCCGTACGGGCACCTGCTGGTGGTACCCCGCGGCCAGCAGCTCGCGGCCGACCTCTTCGGCCAGCCGGGACGTGGGCGAGCGCTCCTCCAGCTCGCGCGCGAGGATCGGGGCCGCGAGCGCCTTGAGGACGGGGTCCGACGGATCGAGCACGACGAGGCCCGGGATGAGGGAGGAGAGCAGCCGCGCGAAGGCGTCGGAGAGACTCACGCCCGGCCGGTAGCACCGCGTCACGCGCGCGACGACGCCGTCCCGGTCCGCGCTGGGAGGCAGCGAGCGGCTCAGCTCCTCGATGAGCGGACCGATCGTCTCGTCGAGCAGCACCCGCGAGGCCGGCTGGCCCACGGGCTCGCGCGCGGGCGTGTAGCGCAGCGTGTGGATCTGGCCGCCCTCGTCGAGCACGGCCGTCGAGCGCACCTCGGCGAAGTCGTGATCGTCGGAGGCGACCCAGAAGACGGGCACCACCGGGCGGCCCCGGCGTTGCTCGAGAACCGCGGCGAGCCTCACCGCGGCCAGGGCCTTGTACAGGACGTAGAGCGGCCCGCCGAAGAGGACGGCCTGCTGTCCCGTCACGACCGCCACCGCGTCGGGCTGCGCGAGCTCGCGCGCCCGCCGCGCGGCCTCGCTCGCGCCTCGAGCCTCCTGCTGGACCACGAGGGCCCGGGAGAGGGCGTCCCGGTCGCGATGGAGGCCCAGCGCCCGGTCCGCGGATGCCAACAGACCATCGGCATCCCAACGCCCGCCCTCGTAGAAGCGCCCCGCCCGCCCCGCGCCCGTCAGGTAGTCCCGGAAGAGCGGGCTCGGCGGATCCTGGAACGCGCTGTAGTCGACCACGGTCGTCGGGCGTGCCGGTACGGCGGGGCCGTCATGCGCTTGCACGTGCCATCCCATACGCTGCCGCGACCCGCCAGGTTCCCTGTCCTGTCAGCGCAAATCCTTTGGATGTCGTAAGTTGTGCGCTACGTCGCGTTGACACGTTTTTACCAGGATGTTAGAGTCGCGGTTTCCGGCGCGCCCGCCCGGAGGGCCGGCGTGATCTCCGTTTTCCGTCAAGGCGCAGATATGGACGAAACCGGCGGTTATCCGGACCAGATGCCTCGGACCATCGGCCGGTATCAGGTCCAGGAGAGCATCGGTTTCGGCGCCATGGGGGCCGTCTACAAGGCCTTCGACCCCCTCATCAAGCGCACGCTCGCCATCAAGACCCTGCGGCTGGACATCCCGAGGACGAGCCCGCAGTACAAGTCGTTCATCGACCGCTTCTATCACGAGGCGCGCATCTCCGGGACCCTGTCCCACCCGAACATCGTCACGCTCTTCGACATCGGCGAGGAAGGCGGCGTGCCCTACCTCGCCATGGAGTTCGTCGAAGGCGATACGCTGGCCAGCATCCTTGAAAAGGGCGCGCGGTTCAACCCGGAGAGGGTGATCAGCCTCGTGAGCCAGATCGCCTCCGCGGTCGACTACGCCCACAGCAAGGGGGTCATCCACCGCGACATCAAGCCTTCGAACCTGATCCTCTACCAGGCCGACCGGGTGAAGGTCACCGACTTCGGCATCGCCAAGCTCGCCGACGCGGAGATGACCCAGTCGGGAACCCTGCTGGGCACGCCGGCGTACATGTCACCCGAGCAGGCCATGGGCGAGAAGCTCGATGGCCGTAGCGACATCTTTTCCCTCGGCGTGTGCGCCTTCGAAATGCTCTCCGGCGAGCAGCCCTTCGCGGGCCCCAACGTGACCGCCATCCTCTACAAGCTCGTCCACGTCGAGCCGATCGAGCCCGCCAACCTCGAGATGAACGGCCTCGTGCCGCACAAGTGGCGCGAGGTCTTCGGCAAGGTCCTGGCCAAGAAGCCCGACGACCGATATCAGACCGCGACGGAGTTCGTGCAGGACCTCGAGTACTGCCTCGGCTCCTGGTTCGGTTCCGCGATGCTCGACACACTGGTGGACGAGGATGCCGGGGCGGCCGTGCGCGCGGCCGCCGAGGCTGCCTCCGCCCAGGTGGCGGCCCGCGAGGCGGGTGAGGCACCGGCGCCGCCACCGGTGCCCGAGCGCTTCGACGAGGCCACGGCGGCGCTGCCGCGGCCCGACGACCTCGCGCCCGAGGACGACGTGCCCGCGACGCTCCTGATGAATGCGGCCCTGCCGACGCCGGCCGACACGGACACGATGCCGGTGGCGCCCCAGGAGACGGGCCCGACCATGCTCCTGCCGGCGCAAGCGGCGCCGGCAGCCAAGACGCCGCCCGCGGAGCCCGCGCCGCCCGCGGAGCCCCCGGCCGGGCCGACGATGCTGATTCCCTCTCCGGCCTTCCCCGAGAAGACCGTCCGCATGCCGGCCGGCGGCGCGCCGGCCCCGCGGCGCGCCGCGCGGAGCGCGGCCACGCCCCCGGACAACGTGGTGGAGGCTCCGCCGACCGTGCTCATGCCCGCGGCGACACCGTGGCGGCCAGCGGCCCCGCGGCCCGCGGCCCCCCCGGCGCGTCCCGCGGCCACGGTGCAGACCGCGGAGATGCCCGCCGGCGCCGGAAGGGCGGCCACGCGCGGAGGGTCCGGGCGCGCCCTGCTCCTTGCCGCCGGGGCGCTCGTGTTGCTGATCGCCGTGGCCGGCGTCGGAGCGCTCGTCCTGGTCAAGGGCGGCGACGACGTGGCGGCGACGCAGCCGCTGCCCGAGGCCGCTCCGACCGCTCCGCCGCCCGCGCCGGCGGCGGGGCCGCCATCGGAGCCGGTCTCCAACGTGCCCTCCATCAGCGGTCTGGTTCGCGTGGCCACGCAGCCCGCGGGCGCCACCGTGATCGTGGACGGGGAGCCACGCGGCAGCGCGCCTGTCGAGGTGCCTGAGCTCGCGCTCGGCGCGCACGAGGTGAGGGTCGAGCTGAGAGGCTACGCACCGGCCGTCCAGAAGGTGATCCTCACCGCGGAGGCGCCGCAGTCCGACGTCAACCTGACGCTTTCGCGCAGCGCGCCCCCGACCGTGATGGCCGAGCTGCATTCCTCCCCCCAGGGCGCGCTGGTCCTCATCGACGGCATCGCGGTCGGGCAGACGCCGCTGCGGCACCCGTTGCGGGTCGGCACACACGCCGTGGAGATGACGCGGGAGGGCTTCGAGCCCTGGACGGGCAGCTTCGACGTCGGACCGCGGGTCGGCGCGCGCGTGGACGCCGCCCTGCGGCCGGTCGCGCGCGCCAAGCCAACGCCCGAGCCGGTGGACGTGACGCGCGTCCACGCTCCGGGCGAAGTGGACACGCAGCCGCGGCGCCTCTCCGGAGGCTCCGCCCCCTATCCGGACAAGGCGCCCCGCCTGCGGCCTGGCCGCGACGTCACGGTCGCCGGCACCTTCGTGGTGACGGAAGAGGGCGAGATCGCGGACGTCAGGATCACGGAGTCGGCCGGAGACGTGGTGGACGCAGCGGTGATGGCGGCGGTGCGAGACTGGAAGTACGCCCCCGGCGCGAAGCGGGGCGTGAAGGTGAAGGTCCGCGTCCCGTTCAAGCAGACCTTCCGGGCGGGCTGATCGGCGCATGGCCAAGCTCATCGTCAACCCGACCTCGTCCTCGCGCCGCGAGATCCCGCTGAGCCGCACGCTCATGTCGATCGGGCGCGATCCGTCGAACGACGTGGTGCTGCCCGACGCCATGGTCTCCCGCCGCCACGCGGTGATCGAGTATCGCGGCAGCCAGTACTTCCTGCGCGACTGCAATTCCTCGAACGGCTCGCTCGTCAACGGGGACCGGGTCAGCGAGCGCACGCTGCGCGACGGAGACCTCGTGGCCATCGGCACCGCCCGCCTGCTCTTCCGGGACGAGGCGACCGAGGAGGGCTCGGGCAAGGTCGTCCAGCATCCGTCCTCGCCGCGCCTGCAGTGCCCGGCGTGCCATGCCGACCATCGCAAGGGCGACCTGTTCTGCCGGCAATGCGGCGCGTCGCTCGCGCCGGCGGCCCCGCCCAAGGGGGTGTGCGCGTCGTGCGGCACCGTGGTGCCGCTGCCCGCCCGTTTCTGCAACGCCTGCGGGACGGCGCTCGCCCCGGAGGCGTCGGCCGAGGCGGCGAAAGCGCCGCGCCCCGCGTCCGGTCCCGACGCGCCGCCGGACCCCCCGGCCCCCGGCGCCGAG
>DATKEG010000023.1:0-9072 GCA_035544515.1 Vicinamibacteria bacterium
GCCGACGGGTCTGTCCGCCTCCTAGGCGATGGCCGGCCGAAGAGTTGTGTTTTCGGGGACACCGTTGCTCGTGGCCGGCGGCGGGTCGGGCCCGGACGGGGGCCGACCCCGTCCGCGGGGGAGGGGCCGGTTACGACGTCATCGTTCCGGGCACGGCTCCCGGCCGCGCCGTGGGCTCGCCGTGCAGGATCGCGACGACGACGAGGTCGCCATCGAGCGCTCGGACCGAGTGCGCCTCGCCGGGGTCGAGGATGGCCAGGAATCCGGGCCCGAGGCGCTGCTCCATCCCGTCGCCGCCGGCGAACAGACCCTCGCCTTCGATCACGAGCAGGTACACAGGCGAGCCCGGCGAGGCGTGCTCCTTCAGGTGCTGCCCGGCGCGCAGCGTGAACCGCAGCACGCGTCCGGCCGCGTCGGCGTGGACCGGCACGGCGTGCGGCCGATCCTCGTCGAACGCCAGTCCGTCCCGCAGGCCAATGGTCTTCATGGGTTCCTCCTCCGCGACACCGTCTCCCCAATGTACATCTCGACCTCCTGCCTGCCGCACGAGAAGCGGTAAGTGACGACACCAGCGTCGGCCTGCGCGCACCGGTTGTCAACGGTCGCGGACGATCCCACGCGCCGCTTTCGGCGAGCGACCTCGTCCGACGGGGCGCCGCAAGTATCATCGATGCATGAACCGCTCCGAGCTGCGTCCCAGCGCGTTCCGGCCCGTGCCCCGCACGGGCGTCATCTACGTCATGCTGGAAGCGGCCCGGCACGGGTACGGCCCGAGCGATCCTTCCTGGGCCAACCTCGGCCAGGGAATGCCCGAGACGGGGCCGCTGCCGGGCGCGCCGCCGCGCCTGGAGGCGCTGGTGGTGGATCCCGCCGACCAGGAATACGCGCCGATCGCCGGCCTGCCCGAGCTGCGCGAGGCCGTGGCCGAGCTCTACAACCAGCTCTACCGGCGCGGCCGGTCCAGCCGCTACACCGCCGAGAACGTGGCCGTCGCGGGCGGGGGCCGCGCCAGCCTCACGCGCGTGGCGGCCGCGCTGGGGCACATCAACCTCGGCCACTTCCTGCCCGACTACACGGCCTACGAGGAGCTGCTGGACATCTTCCGCGCGTTCAGCTCCATTCCCATCCTCCTCGACGCGGAGCGCGGCTACGCCTTCAGCGCCGAGGAGCTGCGCAAGGAGGTGATGGGACGAGGGCTGGGCGCGGTGCTGGCCTCCAATCCCGCCAACCCCACCGGCCGCGTGGTCGCCGGCGACGAGCTGGCCGAGTGGGTGCGGGCGTGCCGCGATCTCGACTGCTTCCTGATCCTCGACGAGTTCTACTCCCATTACGTCTGGACGGCCGAGGACGGCATGGAGAGCGCGGCACGGTCGGTCGAAGACGTCAACCGTGATCCGGTGCTGATCCTCGACGGCCTGACCAAGAACTGGCGCTACCCCGGGTGGCGCGTGAGCTGGATCCTCGGACCGAAGGACGTGATCGAGGCCGTCTCCTCGGCCGGCTCGTTCCTCGACGGCGGGGGCTCGCGGCCGCTGCAGAGGGCCGCCCTCGGCCTGCTCTCCCCCGAGGGCACGCGCGCGGAGGCGCTGGCCATCGGCCGCGCGTTCCGCGCCAAGCGCGAGCTGATGCTGGGCGGGCTGGAGCGCCTGGGCGTCCGGCTCGACCGGCCGCCCGAAGGCACCTTCTACTGCTGGGGATCCGTGGCGGACCTGCCGGGGGACCTCTCGAGCGGCATGGGCTTCTTCCGGGCCGGCCTGCTGAGCCGGGTCATCACCGTCCCCGGCGTGTTCTTCGACGTCAACCCCGGCAAACGGCGCACGGCGCGCGTCTCGCGCTTTCGCTCGCACGTGCGCTTCTCGTTCGGGCCGCCGGAGTCCGTCGTGCGGCAGGGGCTGGAGGACCTGGAGAAGATGGTGCGCGCCGCCCGTGAGGGCGGCTCCGGCTAGCGCTGGTCCGCCGTCCCACTCGCGGCGAGCCGGCGGTGCACGCCGTAGAGCCAGAGGATCACGGGGACCTCACGGTGGTACTCCGCGCTGCCCTGGGCCAGCTCGCGCCAGAGACAGGGGGCCAGGGAATCGGCGCCCGGGCCGCACTCGAAGCGACGCAGGTCCTTCTCGCCCTTGTGCCACTGCAGCTTCTCGAGCGCGGGATAGTCGTCCGCGTGCGCCGTGCCCAGGGGCAGGGTCACGCGGTAGCGGACAAGCTCGTAGAGGCCGCGGCGCCTGGGATTGACGTAGAACTCGTACTCCACGCGCAGCCGCGGGTCGTCGAGGTCGGCCGCTCCCGTGAGCTTCTCCCAGCCCCGCGTGCTCGGCAGCCCGTCGGGCAGGGTGGCCATGAAGGGGAGCAGGTGCGGGAGCGGCGCCAGCGCCAGCAGGACGACCGAGACCGCGACCACCTTGCGCAACGCTGACCAGTCTAGCGCGGGCGGCGTCCGGACGCGGTGACGGGCGTCGCACTCCGGGAGGCCCCCTCTCGGGCGGCTCACCGGCCGGCGGGAGCGACCGTGAAGCGCTCCAGCCGGACCTGGCGCGGGTCGCCGGCCGCCACTTCGACGGTGGCGACGTTGTCGCCCCGGAAGAGGGCGCCGGCGGGCAGGAAGAACGTCTGTGCGGCCAGCCCCGCGCGCCATTGCCCGACCGCGTGGCCGTTCACGAGCACGGTGCCGGCCGCGTCGTCCGCCGCGCGCAGGTGCAGCGTCAGGTTCAAGTCGCGCCCGTCGAGGCTGGGAATCGCCAGGTCCGCCCGGGGCGCGCTCATGGCCACCGCGCCCGTGCCGTAGTGGGCCCGCTCGCCCCAGCCCTCGCGCAGGAACCAGCGCATGCGATGGAGCCGGCCGGGATCGGACACCCCCCACTCGAACTGCCGCGTGGCCGGATCGAACGTCACCGCCTCGCCTCGCTGCAGCCGGCGCGCCGTACGCAGCGTGTCGCGGCAGAACGCGAGCACGAGGGGGCCGTCGCGGGGCCCTCGCAGGTCGGCCCGCCGGTAGCGGTCGAGGACGAAGGGCGCGGCCAGGGCGGCCGCGGCGGCCACGATCGCGGCCGGCCGGCCAATCCGGCCCCGGGAGGGCGCCGCCCTCGCGGGCGCCGCCCAGGCGCCCGGCAACGCCGACACCAGCACGGGAACGAGCACGGGCAGCGCGTGGACGAGCAGACGGCTCACGTCGCCCGCCGAGAACACGACCGGGTTGAAGAAGGGCGCGGCCAGGGCCGCGAGCGCCACGTAGCCGAAGCGGGCCAGCAGCGACCGCCCTTCGGCGCGGCGCGCGGCCAGCAGCGTGGCCGCGACCGCGGCCAGGAGGAGCCAGCCGGCCCAGGGCTGCCGGCCCGCGAACGCGCGGACGTTCGCGGCCGCCGCCAGGAGGGTGTCCCAGCGCGCGGCCGGCACGTCGGTGTGGAGGTGCGGCGTCCACCACCACCGCAGCAGGACGGTCACGGCGGCGGCGGCGAGAAGGGCGGCGGCCGTGCTCGCGAGCGCGCGCGCGTCGCCGTCACGCCTGCGCCGGGCGAAGTAGACGGCCGGGACGAGCAAGAGGAACGACTCCTTGGCCAGCGCGCCCGAGGCGGCCAGGAAGACCAGCACGGGCACGCCGGCACCGGCTTCCACCGCCAGCAGGAAGGCGGCCTCGAGCGCGACGACCACGGCGTCCGTGAGGTAGGGGTTGCGGAGCAGCGCGGCCACCGGCGGCGAGAGGGTGAACGCGGCCGTCCCCACGAGCGCCGCCCAGGGCGCGAGGCCGAGCCGGCGCTGGAAGAGCCAGAGGAGGAGGGCCGCGGCCAGGAGGGCGCCCAGGTTGACCGCGCGGAACGCGCGGAGCACGCGCGTGGGCTCCCCACCCGCCACCAGGTGCGTGAGCCCGGGCGCGAGCACGCGATAGCCCCAGGGCGCGATGGTGAAGACGCGGGGCTCCTCGGCCATGGCGACGTACGCGTAGGCGTCGAAGGCGGGCAGCTCGAAGCGCGTGTAGACCCGCGGGTCGCGGGCGCGCCAGGCCTGGAAGGCGAGAAGGGCGGCGGCGACGAGCGCGGCGAGGGCGATCCCGCGACGCCGGGAGCCGCCCGCCGAGGTCAAGCGGCCGGGATCGCCGACCGGTACCGCTGGGCCTGCAGCTCGCGGGCGCGGGCGCGGACCGTCTCGAAGGCCGGCTCCCGCGTAGGGAAGAAGCCGAGCGTCGACACCACCTTCACCGTGCCCGCGCGGTCTTCGGTGACCAGGTAGCCGGGCTCGGTCGGGCCCAGGCCCGCCACCGGCGACGCGGGCGTGTACTCGTAGACGTTGAGCCGCACCCGGCTCGCCTGCGACGGATGCTCGTAGACCTCCTGGAAGACGAGCATGCGCTATCGGGCTCGCGTCTTCTTTGAGCAGGGGGGCGCGACACCCGCGCCCCCCTGACCCCCGCGCGCGCGCCCGAGTGAATCGGGCTCGCGCTTGGCCCGTACCGATTGCGTGGCCATGGTCAGTGGACGGTCCGCGTCTTCTTGTTCAGGTAGTCCATGAGGATGAACTGGCCGAGGGTGTAGGGCGTGGTGAAGTAGGCCTTGCCCCGCGACATCTCGCACACCTTCTTCACGAAGGCGACGAGCTCGTAGTCACGGGCCAGCATGAACGTGTTGACCATGATGCCCTGGCGCCGGCAGTCCGCGACCTCTTTCAAGGTGAGCGACACCACGCGCGGGTCGAGCCCGAACGGGTTGCGGTAGATGCGGCCGTCGGCCTCGGTGAGCGCGGACGGCTTGCCGTCGGTGATCATGACGATCTGCTTCATGTCCTTCCGCTGCCGGGCCAGCATGCGCTGGGCCAGGCGCAGGCCCTCGCGCGTGTTCGTGTAGTGCGGGCCCACGCGCACCTTGGCCAATTGCGAGAGCGGCACCTCCTGCGCGGAGTCGTGGAAGACCAGGAGCTGCAGGCTGTCCCCCGGATACTGGCTGCGGATGAGGTGGCTCAGCGCCAGCGCCACCTTCTTGGCCGGCGTGAAGCGGTCCTCGCCGTAGAGGATCATGCTGTGCGAGCAGTCCAGCATCACCACGGTGGCGCAGGAGCTCTGGTACTCGGCCTGGTGCACGAGCAGGTCCTTGTAGTCCACGTCGAGGGGCACTTTCAGCCCTTCGCGGGCCACCGCCGAGAGCAGCGTGCCGCTGACGTCGAGGTTCAGCGTGTCGCCGAACTCGTAGGGCTTCGACGGTCCCGAGGCCTCGACGCCGGTGGCCAGGTCGCGCGTGTCGTGGTGGCCGAGCGACGACTTGCCGAGCGTGCCCAGCAGGTCGCGCAGGCTCTTGTACCCGAGGAAGTCCACGCCCTTCTCCGTCAGCTCGAAATGCACGGGCGGGCCCGGCCGGCCCCAGCCCCCTCCGCCCTGCGTAGGGTCGTGGAAGGGCTGGTTCTCCGAGGTCTTCAGGTAGCCCTCGCGCACCAGCCGCTCCACCGTCTTCTGCAGGAACTGCTCGAGGGCGTCCGCGTCGTTCATCAGCTTCTGCAGGTCCTCGTCCGAGAGCAGCTCCCGCCGCATGAGGGCTTCCAGGATCGCGTCGTGGAGCGCCTGCAGGCTGTCCTCGTCCCACTCCTCGCCGTCCTCGCCGAAGCCGCTCTGCAGCAGGAAGTCGGAGAGCTCGCCCACGAGGTCCTCGAGGTCGAGGTCGTCCCACAGCTCGCCGACGTACTGGTGGTAGCGGACGACGGCCATCAGTTGACCTGCTTCTTCAACCGGCGGAGCCGCTCCAGCCGTTCGAGGTCGACGTCGGTGTCCGGCCGCTCGGGCGCCACGAAGCCGCGGTCCTCGGTGCGGCCGATCTTCTTCTGGGCGTAGAGGCCCTCGAGCATGAACTCGCCGGCCGCGGCGACCAGGGGCGCGGGGTCGCTCGTCGAGATGCCGAGGTTGGGCGCGTGCTCGAGCAGGCCGGGCACCTTGCGCAGCTCGGCGAGCAGGTCGTCCGCTCCCGCGTCGTCGCGGAGCTTCAGGCTGCCGCCCGCCTCGAAGTGGGAGACCACCGGCCGCAGGTCCACGGACCCCAGGTACACGCCGAAGGTCTCGCTCACGGCCTGGCGGATCAGCTCCCGGCCCACGTTCTCGGCCCCCATCAGCTCGCCCTCGTACTCCAGCTCGAACTTGCCGGTGAGGGCGGGCAGCGCGGCGTAGATGTCGGCCACGCGCGGCACGATCAGCTCCTCCCTCCGCATGAGCGCCCGCCGCTCCGCGTTGGAGAGCGCGTTCTCGAGCGCGCTGATGGGCAGGCGCTGGCTCACGCCGCTGCGGCGGTCGATCCTCTTGTCGCGGCGGGCGGCGAAGGCGACGCCCTCCACCACCTCGCGGATGAAGCGGGGCACGCGCACGCCGCTTCCCCGCTGCGTCCAGGCCTCCTGCTGGGTGATGGCGACGCCCTGCTCCACCGTGTGGGGATAGTGGGTGCGGATCTCGCTGCCGATGCGATCCTTGAGCGGCGTGATGATCTTGCCGCGCGCGGTGTAGTCCTCGGGGTTGGCCGTGAACACCATGCACAGGTCGAGGGCCAGGCGGATGGGGTAGCCCTTGATCTGGACGTCGCCCTCCTGAAGGATGTTGAACAGGCCCACCTGGATGCGTCCGGCGAGGTCGGACAGCTCGTTGAGGGCGAAGATCCCCCGGTGCGCGCGCGGCAGCAGGCCGTAGTGCATGGTCAGCTCGCTGGAGAGGTCGTGGCCTCCCCGCGCCGCCCGGATGGGGTCCACGTCGCCGATGATGTCGGCGATGGTCACGTCGGGCGTGGCCAGCTTCTCGACGTAGCGCTCGTCCGGGGTCACGAAGGCCACCTCGGTCTCGTCGCCCTTCTCGGCGACCAGCACGCGGCACCGCCGGCAGATGGGCTGGAACGGGTCGTCCCTGATCTCGCACCCCGCCACCACCGGAAGCTCGGGGTCGAGCAGCGTGGTCAGGCTGCGCAGCAGGCGGCTCTTGGCCTGTCCGCGCAGGCCGAGCAGGATCATGTTGTGGCGCGACAGGATCGCGTTCGCCACGCGGGGGACCACCGACTCGTCGTAGCCGAGCAGTCCCGGAAAGAGGGTTTCCCGCGCGGCCAGCTTCCGCAGCAGGTTCCGGCGCATCTCGTCCTTCACGCCCGGCCCGCGGCCGTCCGGCCCGCGCCTCTTCAGTTCGCCCAGGGTCCTCTCTCGAGCCACGTGGTTCGTCCTCCCCCGGTCATTATAGGCCCCGGCGCGACGGGTCACCCTGACGGAACGGATCCACCACGGAGGCGCAGAGGTGGAGCGGAGAGAGCCCAGCCGGCTACTTCGCGGGCTGCGTCTTGATCATGTCCAGGAAGCCTTGCAGCGTGATGAGCTTCCGCTCGGACGTGGAGTAGAGCTTGGCCGAGAAGATCGCGGTGGCGGCGTGACCGGCCAGGAGCGTGAACAGCTCGTGGTCCATGGTGGTGAACGCCGTCTTCTGCACCAGCAGCTTGTTGATGGAGATGATGCCGATGACGCTGTCCTTGATCTTCAGGGGGATGACGGCGATCGGCTGGTCGTAGGCGGTGGGCTCGCGCACCGCGACCCGGTCCGCGAAGATGTTCTCGCCGCTCTTGGCCGCCTTGCCCAGCGGTCCCTCCCCGATCGGAATCTCCTGGAGGGGCACGTCCTGGCCCTCGGAGGCCTCCAGTTCGAGGTGGCCGGTCTTGTCGTTGACCATCCAGAGATGGAACGCCTCCGCGCCGATGAGGTTGATGACGATCTCCTGCACGATGCGCACGACTTCCTTGTAGTCGAGCGTGGAGTGGAGCTGGTAGGAGGCGACGTAGAGGTTGGCGAGGTTGTTGTTCTGCTCCTCGATCTCGATGTAGCGGTCGGCGAACTCCTTGTTCTCCTCCTCGACCTTCCGGTACCGCGTCTCGACCTCGGCCAGCTGCTCCTCGAGCTTGCGCACGCGGCCGGAGAGCTCCTTCACCCTCTCGTCGGGAGAGCCGGAGGCGGCCACGGCGCCTCCGACGCTTTCGATCCGCGCGATCTTGAAGCGCAGGCGCTCGTTCTCCTTCAGGAGCTCTTCCGTGAACTCCTTGGCCTTGAGGAACATCTGGAAGAACTCTTGGCCCTTGGTCGCCGGGTCGTCCGACATTCGCGCCCCCCAGGTTCGTCGATTCTATGACACTTCGCGGCCCTGCAAGGCTTGCAGCTTGCGCTGGAGGAAGGCGTTCTCCAGCGCGATGCCCGCCTGGTTGATGAAGACCTCCAGGCTGTCCAGCCGGCCCGGGGCGCGCCCGCTCTCGGGGTTGTCGCCGAACAGGACGGCGATGGTCTCCCGGTGCGTGAGCAGGGGTATGAGGGCCACGCTCTCGGACTTGAAGCGGCCGATCCGCCCCATCAGGTACTGGCTCCACTTGCCGTCGGGCAGCGCGCCCCAGTGGGGCTTGCGCCGCCCCACCACGTCCTGGAAAACCGAGGGCTCGGCCAGGGGGACCGCGACCTCTCTCGCGAGCAGGTTCAGGTTCTCCTCGCCGGGCGCCCGCCCGAACCCACCGAGCCCGCGCGCCTGCTGGTTCTTGACCAGGAAGAGGATCGCCCGCTCGAAGAACTCGCGCGCCACCTCCATGACCAGGGCGGAGACCTGCGTGGCGTCGCCGCCCCGGCGCAGGCCTTCGAGCCGCCGCTGCAGCGTCTCCAGCTCGCGAGAGAGATCCTCGACCGTGCGCGCGCTCGCCGCGGTCGCGGCCGGCGCCGGCGGCAGGTCGGCCATACCCGGCGTGTCCCCCCGCGCGGCCGGCCGTGGCCGCGCGGGCGGGGTCTGCCCCGCGCCCATGAGGGGGAGGACGTCTGCGAGCAGCTTGCGCGCGAAGGCCCGCACGTCGGCCTCGAACTGCGGCGGGTCGAGCTTGGAGAGGCTCGGCTTGAACACCACGCGCCGGATCCCGAGCTGCCGCGCGCGCGCCTGCAGCGCCCCGCTGAGGGTCTCCGCCATCAACAGGACGGGCGGCCGCAGCTTCATCTTGCCCATCCGCTTGACCAGCTCGAACCCGCCCTGGAACGACGACCCGCCGGAGGTGGGCATGCCCAGGTCCGTGACCACCAGGAACGGCAGGTCCGATCGCCCGAGCTTGCCCGCCTGCT
>DATKEG010000024.1:0-2601 GCA_035544515.1 Vicinamibacteria bacterium
CGGGAAGCTCAGCGAGATGCGCCAGCTCCTCTTCGGCCTGCCCTTCCGTGTCTTGCGCCCCAAGGACCTCGGCCTGAACGACGCGCCCGACGAGACGGGTACCACGTTCGGGGAGAACGCCGTGCTCAAGGCGCGGCACTACGCGCTGCGCTCGGGGCTGCTCACCGTAGCGGACGACTCGGGGCTCGCGGTGGAGGCGCTGGGCGGCCAGCCGGGTCTCTACTCCAGCCGCTTCGGCGGCGAAGGGGCCGGCGACGACGAGCGGAACCGCCTGCTGCTCGAGAAGCTGCGCGGCGTTCCGGCCGAGCGCCGCGGCGCCCGGTTCACCAGCGCGGTGGCCGTGGCGCGCGGGGACGACGTGCTCTTCCAGGCCGAGGAGACGGTCGAGGGACGGATCGCCGAGGAGCCTCGCGGCCCGCACGGCTTCGGCTACGACCCGGTCTTCTTCTATCCGCCGTTCGGGCGCACGTTCGGCGAGGTCCTTCCCGAGGAGAAGGACGTCGTGAGCCACCGTGGCAAGGCGTTCGCCCGTCTCCGGGCGTTCCTCAAGACGCTGCCGGCTTCTCCTTCTTGAGCGGCAGGTCGCCCACGAGCGCCTTCTGGATGGCCACCAGCTCGCGGATGCCCTTGTCCGCGGCGAGCATCAGCGCCTGCAGCTCGTCGCCGCTGAAGGGTTCGTCCTCGGCCGTGCCCTGCACCTCCACGAAGAGCCCGCGGCCGGTCTTCACGATGTTCATGTCCACGTCGGCCTTGGAGTCCTCCTCGTAGTTCAGGTCGAGCAGCACCTGCCCGCCGACCTTGCCCACCGAGGTGGCGGCCACGAAATCCACGAGGGGCAGCTCCGTGAACGCGCCCTGCGTCTTGAGGTGGCGCAGCGCCTCCACGAGCGCGACGAAGGCGCCCGTGATCGAGGCGGTGCGCGTGCCGCCGTCGGCCTGGATGACGTCGCAGTCCACCCAGAGCGTGCGCTCGCCGAGGGCCTTGAGGTCCACCACCGCGCGCAGCGAGCGGCCGATCAGGCGCTGGATCTCGTGCGTGCGCCCGGACGGCTTGCCCTTGGTCGCCTCACGCTGCACGCGCGTGCCCGTGGAGCGCGGCAGCATCCCGTACTCCGAGGTGATCCAGCCCGTGCCCTGGCCCCGGAGGAAGGGCGGCACGCGCTCCTCGACGCTGACCGTGCAGATGACCCTGGTCTCGCCCACCTCGATGAGCGCCGATCCTTCCGCGTGCTTGTTGTAGCGGGGGGTGATGGTCACCGGCCGGAGCTGGTCCGGGGTCCGTCCGTCGCTGCGCATCGTCCTCCCCTTCGGAGTGAAGAGCGTGGGGTCGATCTTCTGCCGGAAGTCGCCGATCCGGAAGCTCACCGCGTGCCGCCGACGGCGTCCGCGGGAACGGGCACGGTCTCGCGCGTCAGGCCGTACAGCCGGCGGTAGTGCTCGCGGTGGGCGAGGATGCCCATGACGTAGCCCCGCGTCTCGGGATACGGGATGCTCTCGATGAACTCTTCGGCGGTCGCCTCCGGGCGGGCGGAGGCCCAGACGCCCACGCGTCCCGGACCGGCATTGTACGCCGCCAGCGCCCGCTCCACCCGCCCTCCGAACGCGTCGAGCATGCGCCGGAAGTAGCGCGTGCCCAGGCGCAGGGCCGTCTCGGGGTCGAAGAGCGTGCTCTCGCCGCGGTAGGGCACGCCGAGCGCGCGGGCCAGGCTGCGCCCGGTGGAAGGCAGGATCTGCATCAGGCCGCGCGCGCCGGCCGAGCTCACCGCGCGCGGATCGAACGTGGACTCCTGCCAGATGAGGCCGGCCAGCAGCGCGGGATCGAGGCGCTCCCGCCGCGCGGCCTCCACCAGCAGCTCCTCGTATTGGACGGGGTAGAGGATGCGCCAGGCCGGGTCCGGCATGGCGTCCCCGTCCGCGCTCATCCACCGCGGGTAGGCGCGCCGGAGGGAGTTGATGGCGGGGCGCAGCGCGCCGCGTCGCCAGTCGAGCCAGGCCAGCGTGGCGTGGACCTGTGGCGTCGCGGGCACGGTGCGCAGCTCTGCCGCCGCCTCGCCGAAGCGGTCGATGAGCAGCCACTGCCGCACGCGGGTGCGGGCGGGCTCCGCCACCTGCACCGGCCCCGGCGTGGGAGGCGCGGACGACGGCCGGGTGGAGGACGCGCCGGTGCGCACGTGGTCGAGCGCCTCGGCCGCGCGCTGGCCGTGGTAGAGGTGCTTGAACCGGCGCGCCGTCTCCTCGTAGAGCGCGCGCGCGAGCGGCTCCTGGCCCAGGGCGGCGCGGGCGCGCCCGGCCCAATACAGGTAGCGCGACTCGAAGGTCTCGTGCGGCGTGGGGCCGGCCGCGCCTTCGAAGCGCTCCGCGGCCTGCGCGTAGCGGCCGGCCTGGAAGTCGTTCCAGCCCACCGCCCACACCGACCGCTCCACGTAGCGTCCGCCGGGGAAGGACTCGAGCAGCCGGCGGTAATACGGCACCGCGTCGGCATCGCGGCCGTCGCGGCTCGTGAGGTGCGCCATGGTGACGAGCGCCTCCTCGGCCCAGGCCGAGCCGGGGAACCGGGTCACGACCGTCTCGTACGCGGTGGGCCTTCCGCCGCGCCGGTGCG
>DATKEG010000025.1:0-7547 GCA_035544515.1 Vicinamibacteria bacterium
TGCTCAGCCCCCAGCGGCCGCTCGAGGGCGAGATCTCGGGCACCCTGGACGTGGCGCTCGACTGGAGCCGGCCCCAGGCCGCTCTCGTCCACGCGCGCGTGGAGCGGCTCGAGGCGCGGAGCGGCCAGACGTGGGCCCGCGCGCGGACCCCGTTCGCGCTCACGGCCCGCGGGCGCGACATCACCGTGGAAGGCCTGGACCTCGAGGGTCCGGGCCTGGCGTTCCGGGGCTCGGGCCGCCTCGGCCTGGACCCCGACGCCCCGCTCGACCTCGAGGGGCACCTGGAGCTGGACCTCGCGCAGGTCCCCTCGCCCGCGGGCTGGCGGCTCGCGGGACGGGTCCAGGGCGACGTGGAGCTCGGCGGCACGCCCTCCACTCCACGCGCCATCGGGCTCGTGACGCTCAGCGGCGTCGAGTTCCAGCGACCGGGGTTCCCGCTGATCACCGTGGCGGAGGGGCTGGTGGACCTCCAGGGCGATGCCGCCTCCATCCGCGAGCTGCATGGCACCTTTCCCGGCGGCCGCGTGGACCTGCTCGGGACCGTCCCCCTGGGCGCGGTCCTGAGCGCGGAGCAGGCCGCGCGCCTGGGCATCCCCACCGGAGGCGCCTTCAGCGTGGAGGCCGCCTTCGACGTGGACCTCTCGCAGTGGCCCGTACGCGAGGGCTGGACGACGCAGGGCCTGGTCGCGGGCGATCTCGAGTTCGTGGGCACGCGCTCGCGGCCGCGCGCCTTTGGCCTGATCGCGCTCACCGACGTCGCCGTGGACGCGCCGGGCGCACGTCTTTTGGCGCTCCCCGCCGGCACCGTGGAGCTGGCCGGAGACGTGGTCACCACACCAGGCATCGAGGCCACCGTGGCCGGGGGATCGCTGCTGGTCTCGGGGGCGGTGCCGCTGGCGGCGATCCTGGCCGAGTCCCGCGCGGCCGCCTTCTCGCTCGCGCCGGGGCAGGCCGACCTGCGGATGGCGTGGAGCTCGGTCGAGCTGCGCACGCTGCTCGAGGCCGTCCGCGACCGCCCGTCCGCCGTCTCGGCCACGCTCACGGGCGAAGCGCACCTCGTCGGCCGCCTCTCCGCGCGGGACGACCTGCGCGGCCAGCTCACGCTCGCCGCCACCACCGCGCGCATCCAGGACGTCGAGATCCAGGCCGCACCGTTCACGCTCACGCTGGACGGCGGCCAGGTCACCACCGAGGGGCTGACGCTGACCGGACCGGGCGGCACCTTCGTGGCCCGAGGACGCGCCGACCTCGATGCGCAGACGATCGACGCCACGGGCCGGGGACGCATCGAGCTGCGCGCGCTCTCCCCCCTGCTCGAGGAGGCGGTGATGACGGGGACGGCGGACGTGGACCTGGCGCTGTCCGGTCCGCTCCGCAATCCCCGCCCTCGCGGCGTCGTCGAGGTGCAGGACGGGACGCTCCGGCTCCGCGACATCGCGCAGCCGCTCACCTCGGTCGCGGCCCGCCTCGTGTTCGAGGAGGGCGCGCTGCGCGTCGAGGAGGGCTCCGGCATGCTCGGCGGAGGTCCCGTGCGCCTCTCCGGGACCGGGCAGCTCGACGGCCTGCGGCTCGCCGACGTCTCCCTGCAGCTCAGCGGCGCCGGCATGGGCATCCGCTACCCGATCGGGCGCAGGGAGAGCGGCCTCTGGGAGGACTTCAAGGCCCGGGTGGACGCGGAGCTGGCCTTCTCCGGACGTCCCGGGGACTTCCTGCTCGGCGGCACGGTCGTGATCGAGCGCGGACTGTACGATGCCGACATCTTCCTCGAGGAGGGCCTGCTCGCGCCGGACGTGCCGCCCGCGGCGGCCGAGCCCTCGCGCTTCCGGCGCACGGTCGCGCTCGACATCTCGGTCGGCACGGAGAACGCGATCCTCGTCCGCAACAACCTCGCGCAGCTCGAGGCCGTGGGCTCGCTCTGGCTCCGTGGCGACGCGGCCGAGCCCGCCCCTTTCGGACGCCTGGAGATACGGCCCGGGGGAAAGGTCTTCCTGCAGGAGCGCGTGTTCACGATCTCGAGCGGACACCTGCTCTACACCGGCACCACCGATCCCGACATCGTGGTGCGCGCGGAGACGCTCCTGGAGGACGTGGAGGTGGCGCGCGGCGAGATCGTGGACCTGCAGGTGACGCTGGTGGCGGAGGGGCCGCTCGACCGCCCGGGCGTGCGCTTCGACTCGACGCCGAGCCTGTCGCAGCAGGAGATCGCCAGCCTCATCGCCACGGGCCAGCGCAGCGTCGTGCTCAGCAGCGGGGCCAACCTGGTCGGCCAGCAGGCCGCGGCCCTGCTCGCCGGCCGCTTCACGCGCGAGGTGGCGCGGGGGCTCCTGGACCTCGGGTTCGACACGGTGGAGATCCAGCCCGAGCTGATCGCGCTCGAAGGAGACCCCGGCGCGCGCTTCACCTTCGGCAAGCAGGTGGGGAGCGGGGTCCGGCTGATCTACTCCGTGGGCTTGAACAACCCGGAGGCCCAGTACTACCAGGTCCAGTTCCGCCTGGGCGGACAGGACCTCAACGTGCGCGCGCAACGCACCGATCACGGCACCTGGGCCTACAGCGCGGGCCAGCGCCTGCGTTTCGGCGGCCCGCCGCGGCCGGCGGCCGCCGAGATCCAGCCGACGGAGCTGGCCGCCGTCCGCTTCGAGGGCGACCTGCGCGAGTTCGAGGCGATCCTGCGCGAGACGATCAAGGCCCGCGCGGGGCGCGAGGTCACGTATTGGGACCTGCTCGACGACGCCGACCGCATCCGCGCCCACCTGGTGGAGGAGGGCTATCTCGAGAGCGTGGTCGATGCGCGGCTCGACGGCGACGTGGCGCTCTTCCAGGGGATGCACGGCCCGCGCTACCGCTGGCGCGTCGACGGCATGGCGAACCCTCCCGACCTGGAGCCGGAGGTGAAGGACGCGCTGTTCGAGGAGGAGGCCATCGCGCGCGGGCGCGCGCGCCTGCTCGACGAGCTGAGGGGCCGGGCCCACCTGCGGGCCGAAGTGGAGGCGCGCAGCGTGCAGGAAGGCGGCTACCGGACGATCGTGTTCGAGGTCGTCCCGGGCCCGGTGCTGCGGGCCGAGGTCACGTTCCCCGGCGCGAGGGCCCTCTCGGCTTCGCGGCTGGCCGCCGAGGCCGGCGGTCCGGCCCTCCTCCTCACCGATCCGCGCGAAGCGAAGGAGCGCATCCGCGTCGCCTACCGCGCGGAGCACTACCTCACGACGGAGGTCGGTGACCCGGTGGTGGCGGAGGAAGGAGGGGTCGTCCGCATCGCGGTGCCGATCGAAGAGGGAAGGGCGGCGGTGGTCGCCGCGGTGCGGTTCCCCGAGGCCACGCGTCCGGAGGAGGAGCTGCGGCCTCTGGCGGCCCTCGAGCTGGGGACGGCCTACGATCCGCTGGAGGTGACCGACGCGCTGGGACGCCTGCGCGCGCATTACCTCGGCCTGGGTCACCCTGCGGTTCGCATCACACCCGTGATCGTGCCGGTCGGAGGGGACCTGGAGGTCCACTTCCGCACGGCCGAGGGCCCACGCGTCGTGGTCGGACCCGTCGTCATCACGGGGCTGCGACGGACGAAGGAGTCGCTGGTGCGCGGCCAGATCGAGCTGCAGCCCGGCGAGCCGCTCGACCCGCGGCGGCTGGTGGGGCTGGAGCGGCGGCTGCGCGACCTCGGCATCTTCTCGCGCGCCGTCGTGACCGCGAACACCGACGACGAGCCGGCCACGATCACCATAGAGCTCGAGGAGGACGCCCGCTACGGGCTCGCCTACGACCTGCGGTACGAGCAGGACACCGGCACCAGCGCGCTCGTGGACGGCGAGCTGCGGAACCTGGGCGGCCGCGGGATCGTGCTCTCGGGACGCGTCCAGGGGGGCGGGGCCATCCGCGAGGGTCGGATCGCCTTCCATGTCCCGGCGCTGGCGCTGCCGGGGCTGGGCTCCGTCGGTGGCCTGACCGCCGGCGCGTTCAGGCGCGAGGAGCACCTGACGATCGCGCGCGAGATCCGGCCCGGCGAATCGGCGGCCACCTTCCAGGACACGCGCTTCGAGCAGGGCCTGCACCTGCAGCAGCACCTGCACGTACTCCATCCCTGGGAGGTCCTCTTCGGGTACAGCTTCCGCCGCGCCAACTACTCGCGCGTGCGGTTCCGCCCCGTGGAGGCCTACGACTTCGGCTCGCTCGACGCCTCCGCCGTGCTCGACACGCGCGACAACCCGCTCAACCCGCGCCGCGGGAGCTTCTACAGCCTGAGCCTCGAAGGCGGCCACCAGGCGCTCGGCTCGGACTACGACTTCTTCAGGGCCTTCGCCCAGGTCTCCCTGACGCGCAGGGTGGGCCGCACGCTCACCTGGGCCCACGGGTACCGGGTCGGCGGCCTGCGCGCGGCCGGCGGGCGGCGGCTGCCCGACGAGGCGCTCTTCCGGGCCGGCGGACCCAACAGCCTGCGGGGCTTCAGCGCGGAGGCCCTCGCCGCCCGCGACGCCATCAACGACGTGGCCCTGGGCGAGGCCGTGATCATCATCAACCAGGAGCTGCGCTACATGCCGGCGCAGGGGCGCCTGGGGGCCGCGGTCTTCTACGACACCGGCAACGTGTTCGGCCGGCTCGAGGACGTGGACTTCGACTTCACCCACACGCTGGGCGTCGGCCTGAGGTACGACTCGGTCATCGGCCTCGTCCGCGCGGACGTCGCCTTCCCGCTCAACCAGGCTCCGGGCGAGCGATCGTACCGACTCCTCTTCGGCCTGGGACAGGCGTTCTAGGCGCTCTTGTACTCGTTCAGGCGGTTGTAGAGCGTCTTCAGGCTGATGCCGAGGACCTCGGCCGCCTTCTTCTTGTCGCCCTCGCACTCCTCGAGGGTGGCCAGGATGAGCCGCCGCTCGGCCTCGCCCAGGGAGGTGCCGACCTTGAGGGCCAGGCTCGATCCCGCGCTCTCCTGCACGCCCAGGGGCAGGCAATCGAGGCCGATCTGCTCTTCGGCCAGGATGAAGGCCCGGTGCACGAGGTTCTTCAGCTCGCGCACGTTGCCCGGCCAGCTGTGGCTCTTGAGCCGGTTGAGGGCCGGCCGGGTGAAGACCTTGTCCGTGTCGTGCTCCTTGTTGAGGAGCTGAAGGAAGTGCTCGGCCAGCAGCTCCACGTCCTCGCGCCGTTCGCGCAGGGGCGGCAGGCCGATGGGGAAGACGTTGAGGCGGTAGAGGAGGTCCTCGCGGAGCTTGCCCTTGGCCACCGCATCCTCCGGCCGGCGGTTCGTGGACGCCAGCACGCGCACGTCCACCGAGATCGGCTCGTTGCCGCCGATGCGCGTCACTTTCGAGGTCTCCAGCACCCGGAGGAGCTTGACCTGCAGCTCCGCCGGCATCTCGGTGATCTCGTCGAGCAGGAGCGTGCCGCGGTGCGCCCGCTCGAAGTAGCCCTTGTGCATGCGGTCGGCGCCGGTGAAGCTGCCGCGCTCGTGGCCGAACAGCTCGCTCTCGATGAGGTTGGGCGAGACCGCGCCGCAGTTGATGGGGAGGAACGCCTCCTTGTGCCGGCGGCTGAGGGTGTGGACGGTCTCGGCCACGAGCTCCTTGCCGGTGCCCGTGTCCCCCGTCAGCAACACGGTGGCGTCGGTGGTCGCCACGCGGGCGACCAGGTCGTACACGCGCTGCATGGCCGGGGAGGAGCCGATGAGCGGACCGAAGCGGCCGAGCTTGCGCAGCTCGCCGCGCAGGGTGCCGATCTGCTCCTTCAGCTCGCGCGTCTGCGACACCTTGGCCAGCACGAGCTTGACGCGGGTGAAATCGACCGGCTTGACCAGGTAGTCGGAGGCTCCGCGCTTCATGGCTTCGACGGCCGTGTCGACCGTGGCCTGCCCGGTGATCAGCACGACCTCGGTGGCCGGGGCGCCCTCGACGTCACGGAAGAGGTCGAGCCCCGTGCCGTCGGGCAGGTGCAGGTCCACGAGCAGGACGTCGGGCACCGCCCTCGAGATCTCGGACTTCGCTTCCTTGAGGGAGCCGGCCGTCTTCACCGTGAAGCCCTCGCGCGTGACGACCTCCGCGAGGCCCAGGGCAAAGCTGACGTCGTCGTCGACGACGAGTGCGTAAGGCATCAGGTTGTTTGGCTTCCTTCTCGAGTCAATTGATGATGGAACGCGGGAAACCGTGGGGGTCGTCCCACCGATTGTACAGCTTGCAGCGGTGGCGGCCATTCGCGAGGCCCCCGAATTCCTGGGCGGTACGAGCCGTCTTGGCGCTGTGACACGGGTGTCTGGCGCATCGAATCTAGCAATCCGCGTGCCGGACCTGTCTTCCAACCGATCACTAGCGAAGACAGCGACTTGAGACCACACTGCGCCATCTCCGGTCTCGGCACGCGCGTTGTAGAACCTACACGCTGTCGTCGCGCCGCCCGTCGGAACGAGCGGTGCGGCCGAGCCGGGCCGCCGCGCGGATCAGGTCCGAGGGTTTCACCGGCTTGGCCAGGTGCTCGTCGTAACCGGCGGCCAGCGCCCGGGCGCGGTCCTCGGCACCCGCGTAGGCGGTGAGCGCCACGGCCCGGACCTGACCGCCCTGCGCGGCGGGCAGCGCTCGCAGACGCTGGATCAGGCTGTAGCCGTCCTCGCCCGGCATGGCGATGTCGCTGAGCAGCAGGTGAGGCCGCTCGGCCGTCACGGCCGCGAACGCCTCGGTGGCGGTGCCGAACGCCTTCACGCTCGCTCCCGACTGGCGCAGCAACAGGCACATCGCCTCGCGCGCGTCGGCCTCGTCGTCCACCAGGAAGACGCGAAGGCCGCTCAGCTCCGCGGGCTCGCTCTCCGCGGGCGCTTCCGGCGGCCGGGGGCTGCGCAGGTCCAGCGGCACCGTCACGGTGAACGTGGTGCCCCGATCCACACCCGGGCTGGCGGCCTGGATCGTGCCGCCGTGCCGCTCCACCAGGTGCCGGGCGATCGACAGGCCGAGTCCCAGGCCCTTGTGGCGGCGCGTGGTGGTGCTGTCGGCCTGGGTGAAGCGCTCGAACACGTGCGGCAGGAACTCGGGCGCGATGCCCACGCCCGTGTCGGCCACCACGAGCCGGGCGTGGTCACCCACGCGCGAGAGCGCGACTTCCACGGCGCCTTCCCGGGGCGTGAACTTCACCGCGTTGGAGATCAGGTTCGCGGCCACCTGCTGCAGCCGCGCCGGATCGCCGTCGACGGGCGGCAGGCCCGGCGCCAGGCGCACGTTCAACTCCACGCCGCGCGCCGCCGCGCCGAGCCGAGCCGATTCCACGGCCGCCGCCACCACCGCGGCGAGGTCCGTGGCCCGGCGCTCCACGCGCAGCTTGCCCGTGACGATGCGGGAGACGTCGAGCAGGTCGTCGATGAGCTGGGCCAGGCTGCGGACGCTGCGCTCGATCATGTCGAGCGCTCGCTCGTCGGCGCGGCCCTCACCCGCCGCGGCGCGAAGGAGCTGCGTCCAGATGAGGATGGCGCCCAGAGGCGTGCGCAGCTCGTGCGAGGCGACGGCCAGGAACTCCTCCCTGCCGCGCGCCTCCTGGGCCGCCGCGCGGCGCGCCGTCCGCTCCCGGCGCGCGGCCCGCGCGCG
>DATKEG010000026.1:0-14451 GCA_035544515.1 Vicinamibacteria bacterium
TGTCTCACGTCAGTCGCCGTCGCTGTCAGTCATCGTGCACCCTCTGGTGGTACGCCCTGCGCGTGCCAGCCCTCACGCCGCTCGTCGTGCCGCCGAACGATCACGCGCCGGGGACTGTCCTGGCCGGCCACCCGCGTCGAGCCGATACGGGGTGATGGGGAGCGAAGGCTTGACGCCGGCGAGCACGAGGGGTCGTGCTTTCGAGCCGCCGTGCGAGGCTGCGCCGGGTCACTCGCCTCGCTGGGATCTCGATACTAGCAGAGTGCGCGCGGCCGTTCCCGCGCCATCGGCACGGAGTGAACCGAGGGGGGTGCCTGCGGGCGCGACCGGCCACGTACGACCAGGGCTCAACGTCCCGGCGATCGGGATCGATCCCTCCCGTGAGACGATGATGTCCCTGCGTGGCCGATGCTCACCGCACGTGGCGCGGTTCGCCCGGGGGGTATCCGGGGACGAGACAGCACATCTCTGACCCGGGACACCAGGAGGCAGGATCGGGACAGAACCGGCAGCCGAGGACGTATCATGGAGCCGTCCGCATGAGCGGCAGGAGGGTGTGACGATGCGTGTGTTGCTGGCGAGCGACGGCTCTGATGACGCCCGGGCGGCGACCACATGGTTGACGCAGTTCCCGTTGCCCGCTGGCAGCCGCGTGCGTATCGTCACCGTCGTGAGCCTTCCGACCGCCGCCCTCGACCTGCCGACCGTGCGCGATTTCCTGAGCGGCCTGCGCGAGGACGCGCAGCGCGCGGCCGAGGCGGCCCGGGGAGCGCTGGCTGCCCGGTTTCCCGACGCCGAGGTGCAGGTGGTCGAGGGTGACGCGCGCCAGGCCATTCTCCGGGCGGCCGAGGGATGGCCGGCCGATCTCGTCGTGCTCGGCGCCCGCGGTCTGGGGACCGTCGCGGGGTTCCTGCTCGGCAGCGTGTCGCTCTCCGTGGCGCGCCACGCTCCCTGCAGCGTGCTCGTGGTCAAGGGCGGCGCCCGCGGTCTCGGTGGTGCGCTGCTGGCGGTCGATGGCTCCGAGCACGCCCGCGCGGCCGCGGCCTTCCTGGCCGGCTTGCCGCTCGATCCCGCCGTCGTCGTCACGCTCGTGGGGGTGGTCGAGGTTCCGCCCTATCCCGCGACCACCCCGCGCTTCGCGTCCGGCATGGTGCGCCAGGCGATCAACGACATCGTGAAGGAGCGCCGGACCCTGCTCGAGCAGGCACAGGCCCAGGTCGCCGCCCTCTTCGAAGGCGTCGTCGAGAAGGTCGAGCGCCAGGTGCTCACCGGGAGGCCCGCCGAGACCCTGTGCGGCGCCGCCGTGGCGCCGGGCGTTGACCTCGTGGTCATGGGCGCCCGGGGGCTCGGAGCGCTGAAGCGGCTCTTGCTGGGCAGCGTCTCGGAAGGCGTGCTGCGGCACGTCGACCGGCCCGTCCTCATCGTCAAGACCGGCGAGCCCGACCGCTGAGCGCGCGTGAAGCTGCCGGTTGCCGTGCTGATGCTCGTGGTGGCCGCCGGCCTCGCGCTCGGCGTCGGCGCGTACACGTTCGTCTACGCGCGCGGCGCCTCGTACCTCACCAACGATCCGGCCGCCTGCGCCAACTGCCACGTGATGCGTGAGCAGTACGACGGCTGGATTGCCGGGAGCCACCGCGCGGTGGCCGTCTGCAACGACTGCCACACGCCGCCCGGCCTCGTGAGCAAGTACGCGACGAAGGCGCTCAACGGCTTCTGGCACTCCTTCGCCTTCACCACCGGACGGTTCCACGAGCCGATCCAGATCAACGCCCGCAACCATGCCGTGACCGAGGCCGCTTGCCGGCACTGCCACGCCGCCGTCGTGGAGTCGATCGACGCCGGCCGCCACGGCGCCGCGCGCCTGACGTGCACCGGCTGCCACGCCTCGGTGGGGCACTTGCAGTGAGCACCGCGTGAGGCGTCCGCTCGTCGCCCTGCTGATCGCGGGGCTGGCCATCCTGGCCGGAGCCGGGGGCGTCGCCCTGCTCGTGAACATCCTCGAGCGCAAGAGCGAAGCGAAGAATCCCTTCTACCGGGTGGTGGAGCTGAACGACACCCTGACCGACCCGGCTCTGTGGGGCAAGAACTTCCCGTTGCAGTACGACACCTACCGCCGGACCGTGGATCAGGTCCGGACACGCTTTGGCGGCAGCGAGGCGATGCCGCGCACGCCGAGCCAGGCCGACCCGCGCTCGATCGTCGCCCAGTCCCGCCTCGAGGAGGATCCGCGGCTCCGGACCATGTGGGCCGGGTACGCATTCGCCACGGACTTCCGCGAGGAGCGCGGCCACGCCTACATGCTCGACGATCAGACGTACACCGAGCGCCAGATCGTGGCACAGCAGCCCGGGGCGTGCCTCAACTGCCACGCGTCGACCTACACGGCCATGAAGACCCTCGGTGGTGGCGATCTCGTCAAGGGCTTCGAGGCCATCAACCGCCTGCCGTACGCCGAGGCACGGGCCCTGGTCACCCACCCGGTGGCGTGCATCGACTGCCACGCCCCCGACACCATGCAGCTGCGGGTGACCCGGCCCGCCTTCATGGAGGGCATCCGGGCGGCGAAGGCGGCCGAGGGCGTGAAGGACTACGACGTGAACCGCGATGCCACCCGCCAGGAGATGCGGGCCTACGTGTGCGGGCAGTGCCACGTGGAGTATCACTTCCAGGGGGCGGACAAGCGCCTGGTCTACCCGTGGTCGAAGGGCCTGAAGGTCGAGCAGATGCTGGCCTCCTACGACGAGGCGAAGTTCAAGGACTGGACCCACGCGGAGACCGGCGCCCCCGTGCTGAAGGCCCAGCATCCGGAGTTCGAGATGTGGAGCCAGGGCATCCATGCGCGCTCGGGCGTGGCCTGCGCCGATTGCCACATGCCCTACATGCGGGTCGGCGCGCTGAAGATCAGCGACCACCACGTGCGCAGCCCGCTGCTCAACGTCAACCTCGCCTGCCAGACCTGTCACCGGTGGTCGGAGGACGAGCTGAAGGCCCGGGTGCTCACTATCCAGGAACGGACGTTCGGGCTGCGCAACCTGGCGATGGACGCGCTGATCGCCCTCATCGGCGATATCAAGGGCGCCGCCGCCGACGGACACACGGAGGCGCAGCTCGCTCCCGCCCGCGACTTCCAGCGCAAGGCGCAGTTCTACCTGGACTTCGTCGAGGCCGAGAACTCCATGGGCTTCCACGCGCCGCAGGAGGCCGCCCGCATCCTCGCCGAATCGATCGACTTCACCCGGAAGGGGCAGGTGGCGGTCCGCGAGGTGCGCCCGCCCTGACGGCCGGCACGAGCGGGGGGAGGGTGGACGGGCCAGGGCGAGTCGGACGGCGCATCTGGCTCGGGACGTCAGGGCGAGCCCCGGCCGGCCGTGCTGTCCTGACGGAGAGATCGTGCCCCGTGTGGTCATCCTGGACGCGAGGTCCCGACGAGCGGCCGGCCGCCCGGCGGGAGCGGCCGACGAGGCGCGGGCGCTCACGTCCGGCGAGGGGGGCGCGCCAGCCAGAAGCACGCCGACCCCACCGCGCAGAACCCGACCGCGACCAGGAAGGCGATGCGGTAGCTGCCGGTCAGGTCGTGCACGGCGCCGCCGAACCACGGGGCCACGGCGCCGCCGATGCCGTTGCCGACGCTGAGGAAGCCGTAGATGACGCCGAAGTGGCGCCCGGGGAAGAGGAGCGACGCCATCGCGGTGATGATGGGGCCGCGGGCGCCGAAACCGAGGCCGAAGAAGACGGCGTACGCGTAGAGGGCCGCCACGTGCGGCCATACCTCGAGGGCGAGCAGGCAGAGCGTTCCCACGGCGGTGCAGGCATAGGAGATCGTCGCCGAGGCGGCGCGCCCGATCCGGTCGGCGGCGACGCCGAACACGATGCGGCCCGCGATCGAGAACAGGCCGGTGAGGCCGAAGATGCCCGCGACGAACAGCGGCGGGAAGCCCTGGTCCACCGCGAATGCGACCTGGTGGGTGACGACCGAGAACACGCCAAGCGGCGTGCAGAGATAGGCGAAGAACAGGGCCCAGAACGCCCGCGTCCGCAGGGCGTCGCCCACCTCCCAGCCCGCGCTGATGGGCTCGCGGCCGGGGCCGGGCCTGGCGCCGGCCCCGGCCGGCGCCGCCGGCGCGTCTCGCACACCCAGCCAGATCAGAGGGACGAGCACGAGAAGGGTGCCCACGCCGAGGACCAGGTAGGCGGCGCGCCAGCCGTGGCCGGCGATCAACCACTGGGCGAGCGGACCGATCACCAGCACCCCGGCTCCCATGCCCGAGAAGGCCAGCCCCATCATGCTGCCCCGGCGCTCGGCGAACCACCGGGCGATGAGCGCCCCGCTCGGCACCCAGCTGACCGCGCACACCCCGGCCGCCGCCAGCACCCCGACCACGAGGTACAGCGACCACAGTGAATCGATCCGGCTCGACAGCATGCACGCGCTGCCGAGCAGGCCCGCGCCGCCCATCATGACCCGGCGCGGCCCCAGTCGGTCGACGAGCATGCCCACCACGGGCGAGAGCAGCCCCTGCACGATCGACGAGATCGAGAACGCCGCCGCGGTGGCTCCCCGGGACCAGCCGAACTCGTCCAGCAGGGCCACGAAGAAGACGGGGAACGAGAAGTAGAGGCCGGAGGCGATCGCCAGCGTGACCCACACCGCGCCGACCACCATCCACGGCACGAGGGTCCGGCGGCCGGAGAGCGGGGAGGTGGGCATCGCGCCATCATATGCCAGCGATCCCGGGGCTCGGCCGGCGCCGTCGCGAGCGCGACACCATCGGGCCCGCCCTCTCTGGCTTCGCCCCTCACCAGCCCGGACCGTGCGTGAACCAGACGCCCCCCCCTTCACCCCGGCCCTCGCCCTCTCCGAGCACGAGGGAGTCGGTGCGTTTTCCTCGCCGCGGAAAGGACGGGGGTCAGGGGGCGCACCGGAGCGGAAGGACACATCCGTGAACAGGGCGGGCTGATGCTACAGGGGTTCGCTCCCCTTCCACGCCACGGGCTCGATCTCGGCCGTCTCCGCGGCGGCGCTGATCCACACCCGCCCGTCCTGGACCGTGCAGTGGAGCACCATGCTGCGCGCCGCGAGGGTGGCGAGCGCCTGGCTCGCGGCCGGGAGGATGCGCCACACCGCCAGGTTTCGGGCCCGCGCGACCTGCGCCGCCAGTGGCTCCCACCAGTGCTCGGCGCCGCTCCGGTAGGGGTACACGGTGACGCGTCCGGCTCTCCCGCACGCGCGCAGCATGGCCCTTTCGTCGGGCTGACCGACCTCGATCCAGTGCGCGATGGCGCCGGTCAGATCCTTCTGCCAGAGATCGGGCGCCTCCGGGTCCGAGAGCCCGGTGCCGAAGGCGAGGTGCTCGTGGGCGTTCAGCGCGAAGGCGAGCAGCCGCACCATCATGCGTTCGTCCGTCTCCGAGGGATGGCGGGCGATGGTCAGGACGTGCTCGCCGTAGTAGCTCCGGTCCATGTCCGCCACGTGGAGCACGGCCTTGTAGATCGTCGACTTGAGGGCCATCACCGCACTCTGCGGGTGGCGAGGATCATGCCCCTGCTCCCGTGTTCCGCAGGAGCCCGGCGGCGGCCGCCTCGCTGCGGAGCTTGGCGTAGGCCTCGTCCACAGGGATGTCGGCGGCACTGCCCGGGGCGAAGCCGCAGTCGGGGTTGAGCCAGACCCGGGCCGCGTCCACGTAGCGGAGGGCCTGGCGCACGCGGGCGGCAATGGCTTCGGGCGTCTCCACCGCCTCGGCCCGGCAGTCGACGCAGCCCAGCCCGATGAGCCGGTCGTCGGGGAGCTGGCGGAGCACCGCGAGATCCCCCGCCACCGGGATGGTGAACTCGAGCACGTACTGGTCCACGCGCAGCGCGCGCAGGGCGGGGACGATGGGCTCGTAGCCGCCCTCGCCCACCCAGCCCTGGCGGGCCTTGTTGCGCCGGCAGAGGTGCACGGCGGTGAGGATCCCGCCCACGCCGTCCACGATCTCGTTGAGGAGGTCCACGCACAGCCGGGCCTCGGCGTCGGGGTCGGCGAAGCCCGCGCGCACGCGCGGATCGACGAGCAGGCACAGGTGCGGGTCGTCGAGCTGGGCCACCGTCGCGCCGGCGTCCCGCACCGCCTCCAGCTCGCGGCGCAGGAAGGGCACGAGCGCGCGCATGAACGCCTCGCGCGTGGGATAGGCGTCGCGCGAACGCGCCGGGTCCCACATGCGCGCGGCCAGGAGGTACGGTGAGGGCAGGGCGACCTTGGTGGCGCCGCGCGCGTGGGCGACCAGGAAGCGCGCCTCCTCGCCGAGCAGCCCGGGGCGCCGGGGGCGCAGGGGCTCCACCACCGTGTGCCAGGAGACGCCGTCGCGCGTCTCGCGGGCAAAGCCGTGCGCGATCTCGGCGATCACGCCGATGTAGGAGCGGCGGCGCCACTCCCCGTCGGAGACCACGTCGATCCCCGCCGCGCGCTGCAACGCGATCGCGTAGGCGACAGCCGCGTCCATGGCGGCGGCGCGCCCGGGATCGTCCGCCGGGAGCTCGATCAGGTCGCGCACCAGGGCGGGGCGGGGCAGGCTGCCCACCACGGAGGTCGGGAAGGGCGGGAGCCCGCGCGTCGCCTCGGTGCGGCTCATCGCGCGGCCGGCGGCCAGCCGCGGCCGGCCAGCTCCCAGTCCTGCGTGGTGTCGATCTCGAAGTAGGCGCCGTGGGTCGTCACCGCGCGCATCTCCACCCCCGCCTCCAGCATGTCCTGGAGCAGGTCGATCAGGTAGGCGCGGGCGAACGGCTGCCCCCGGCGGTACGGGCGCCCGTCGTGCGCCCGGCGCGCCCGGTGGTAGTGCTCCACGAGGGCCCGCGCCCCCGCCGGCGAGAAGCGGGCCACGCCGGTGAACTCCGCCGGCGCCTCGGCCGGGGGAATGGTCCGGCTCACCTCGGTGACCCGGCCGTCGCGCAGCCGCACCTTCTCGCCGTCGGTCTCCGGGTGCTCGGTCCGCGGCCGGTAGCGCTCGCGCCAGTCCGTGTCGACGAGCAGCGCCACGTCGCCGGGCGCGGCCACCAGCTGCCCCACCGCCTCGCCGGTGTAGAGGATGTCGGCGTACGAGGACACGAAGCCGGACGCCATCTCGGCCTCCGCCTGGAAGAGCGAGACGAGGATGTTGTTGTCGGGCCAGCCGGCGTTGTGGCAGAAGCGCAGGGCCGGGTAGTCGGCGCGAATCTTCTCGATCAGATACCCGCCGATGAACACCACGTCGTGGCAACCGCCTGCCCGCAGCGCCGCCAGCGACCAGTCGAGGATGCGCCGGCCGGCCACCGGCGCGTAGCACTTGGGCACCTCCTCGGTGAGCGGCATGAGGCGGCGCCCGCGTCCGGCGCCGATCACGATGGCCTTCACGCCGCCCGCGCCTCCGCCGCCGTCACGCGCGCGCCAGGTCGAGCGCCTCGTCGAGCGGGCGCGCCTCGGCCCCGGGGAGCTCGACGCCCAGCAGCCGGGCCGCGGTGGGCCCGACCGACAGCAGCGAGATCTCGCCGAGTGTGGTGGCCGGGCGGACCCCGGGCCCGGCCATGAGGAACGCCGCTCCCAGCGGCGCCAGCTCCGGCCGATGACCGTGCGCCGCGCGGTAGACGGGCGCCGCGGCCGCCGCCTCCGGCGTTGCGTGGCCCGTGAAGAAGACGCCGTCGTCGGCGGCGAGGACCAGGTCGGGGCCGTGCGAGCCCGGTCCCGGCGCGGGCAGGCCGAGGTCGGCGTACTGCGCGGGCCCGATGGTCTCCACGCCGGGCAGGGCGCCGAACCGCTCGCGCAGGGCCCCGCCGGCGGTGCGCGGCGCGCCCTCCAGGGTGTAGACGTACGCGGCGCCGCCGTTGCCGGCCACCCAGGCGTGCCGGCGGGTGGGTGCGCCCGTGCCGTCCAGCTCGAGCAATCCCAGCTCGCGCACCATCTGGTTGAGGTGGTGGGTCGCGCGCACTTCGGCGAAGCCGTGATCGCCGAACACGAGCAATGCTGTCGTCTCCAGGCGCCCCAGCGCGGCCAGCGAGTCGAGCAGGCGGCCCAGCAGGGCGTCCATCTCCCGCAGCGCCCAGCGCGCCTCGGGGCTGCCGATCCCGTGATCGTGCTGGAACGAATCGAGGGTGAGAAAGTGCAGGAGGAGCAGGCGCGGGGGCCGGGTGGCGAGGACGTGGCGCGCGGCCTCCAGCGTCAGCCAGTCCTGCATGGGCCCCAGCGCGTGCGCCGCGCTCCAGGGGCCGTAGCGGTCGACGGGGAGCCCGGCCCGGGCCAGCTCCGTCCACAGCGGCCGCGAGGCGTAGCGCTCGAACAGATCCTGCTCGTAGAACTCCGGGATGTTGTCGGGGATGGCGGCCACGCCGCGCGTCTTCGGCCAGCAGATGCTGGCGGTGCGCTCGCCGCGCGCGCGCAGCCGGTCCCAGAGCGTCTCCGCGCGGATACCCACCTCGTTGCGGTCGCCGAAGTGCTCGACCGGGACGCCCGCGTCGCGGTCGAAGACCATGTTGCCGATGATGCCGTGGCGCGCCGGCGACACGCCGGTGACCAGGCTGGTGTGGCAGGGCCAGGTCACGGAGGGGAAGATCACGCGCATGAGGCGCGCCCGCGCCCCGCGCGCGGCCAGCCCGCGCAGCGCGGGCAGCTCCAGCGCGGGGTCGTCGATGTAGCTGGCGCCGAGGCCGTCGATGCTGAGCAGGACGACGAGGTCGGGGGCACGGCGGGCGGTGGGCCCAGACGTGATCATGGCAGCCCTTGTAGCACGCGCCTCAACGGGCCGGCAAGCGACCACGCGCGTCGCGCAATCGTCATGTCGACGCCGTCGCCGCGGGCTATAATCGGCGCCGCCATGCCGCCCGCGGCGCCGGGTCCTCTCGTGCTGGGCGTGGATATCGGCACGTCCTCGGCGAAGGGCGCGGCGTTCGACCGCGCCGGTCGGTGCCTCGCCGCCGCGGAGGTCGCCTGCGCGTATCGCGTGCCCGCCGCGGGCCGGGCCGAGGCGGACGCCGACACCTGGTGGCGGGCGGCGCGCGACATTCTCGCGCGGCTCGCCGCGCGCGTCGGCGCCGCCGCGGTGGAGGCCATCGGCGTGACCGGCCAGGCGCCGACCCTGCTGCCCGTCGACGCGGAGGGGCGTCCGCTCGGCCCGGCGATCCTCTGGCTCGACGTGCGCGCCGAGGCCGAGGCGGATCAGCTCGCCGCCGCGCTCGGGCCAGAGGCCGAAGCGGTGGGCGGCAACCGGATCCACGCGTACTCCCTCGGCCCCAAGCTCGCCTGGCTGCGCGCGCACGCGCCCGAGCGCTTCGCCGCCGCCGCCTGCTTCCTCCAGTCGCACTCGTACCCGGTGCTGCGCCTCACCGGCGCCCGCACCACCGACTTTGCCTCCGCGGCGCTGTCGGCGCCGCTCTACGACGCGCGGGCGCGCGCCTGGTGGACGCCGGGGCTGGCGCAGCTCGGACTCGACCCGGGGCGCCTGCCCGCCCTGCAGCCGGCGCACGCCGTGGCCGGCGCCGTCACCACGGCCGCCGCGCTCGAGACCGGCCTGCGCGCGGGAACGCCCGTCGTCGTCGGCGGCGCGGACTTTGCCGCTTCCGCGCTCGCCGCGGGCGTGACCGAGCCGGGGGAAGCCGCGCTGATGCTGGGCACCGCGGGCAACCTCATCCTGCCGTTCACCGCGCCCGCGTTCGACCTCAGGCTGATCAACGCACACCACGTGGGCTGCGACCGCTACCTTGCGCTGGGCGCGACGCTGGCCGGCGCCGTCCAGCAGTGGTTCCGCGCCACGTGGTCGGGCCCTGCGCCGCTCGAGGCGCTCGAACGCGAGGCGGCGGCCGCCCCCGCGGGAGCCGGCGGCGTGCGCCTGCTGCCATACCTCACGGGGGAGCGCACGCCGGTGTGGGACGCGGGCGCGCGCGGCGCCTTCACCGGGCTGTCCCTGGCCCACGGCCGCGGGCACCTGTACCGCGCGGTGCTGGAGGGCGTCGCGGTGTCGTTCCGCCACTGCCTCGAGGTGATGCGCGAGCGCGGCGCCGCGCTGCACGAGGTCATCGCGGTCGACGGCGGAGCGCGCAGCCCTCTCTGGCGGCAGATCCTCTGCGACGCCCTCGGCGCCCCGCTGCGCTACCTGCCGGACGCGGTGGGCGCGCCGGGGGGAGCCGCGCTCCTCGCCGCCCTCGGCACCGGCATGGTGCGGGGGGCCGAGGCGGCGAAGACCTGGCGCGGGCCCGTGGTGGAGCAGGTCCCCGAGAGCGCCCGGACAGAGCTGTACGCGGAGATGCTGGCCGAGCGCATCGCGCTGTATCCCTCGCTGCGGCGCGTGGCTTGATGGCCCACGTGGCCATCCTCGGCGCCGGCTTCATGGGGAGCGCCCTGACCGTGCCCGCCACCGACAACGGCCACACCGTCGCGCTCTGGGGCACCCACCTCGACGGGCACCTCGTCGAGGCGGTGCAGCGGGGCCGTCGCCATCCGAAGCTCGGCCTGCGCCTGCCGCGCGCGGTGCGCGCGTTTCCGGAGCCCGCGCTGGCCGTGGCGCTGGCCGGCGCCGACCTCGTGGTCAACGCGGTCACGTCCGACGGGGCGCTGCCCGTGCTGCGCCGGGCCCGGGGCTACCTCACGCCGGGCGTGCCGCTCCTGAGCGTGTCGAAGGGCCTGGCCGGGCGGGGCGGGCGCGTGGTGACCCTCTCGCAGGCCATCCGCGAGACGACGGGCCTGCGCGTGGTCAGCGCGGGCGGGCCCTCGAAGGCGGTCGAGCTCGCGCGGCGCGTGCCCACCGCGGTCGTCTACGCCGCCCCGGACGCGCGGGCCCGCGGCGCGGCGCGGCGGCTGCTCGCCACGCGCTACTACGCGGTGGCGGAGAGTGCCGACCAGCGCGGCCTCGAGCTCTGCTCCGCGCTCAAGAACGCCTATGCCATCGGCGTGGGCCTGTGTGACGGCCTGATCGCGGCCGGCCGCGGCGAGACCCTCTACAACACGAAGTCCGCGCTCTTCACCCAGGCCGTGCGCGAGATCGGGCGGCTCGCGCGGCGGGTGGGCGCAAGCCCGGACACCGCGATGGGGCTGGGCGGGGCGGGCGACCTGCACGTCACCGCCGTCGCCGGCCGCAACCGCATCTTCGGGGAGCTCCGCGGTCGCGGCCTGCCCACGGCGCGGGTGGTGGCACGGCTGCGGCGGCGCGACGAGCTCACCGAGGGGTACGCGGCCATCCAGGCCTCGGCGGCGGTGGTCGTCTTCTTCGTGCTGATCGTGGCGCTCACCTTTGCCCAGTGGCTGGCCTTCCGCCGCCGGGTGCACTACACGACGTGATCGGCCGCCCCGGTGGCCGGGTGACGGCGGCCGTCGCTCCGCGGCGGGCGTCGCCGCGCCGCGGGCACGACGCCACGTGACCCGCCGGCCTCCCATCGCCCGCGCGGTGACCCTGGCCCTGCTCGCCGCGGTGGCCCTGGTGGAGGTGTTCCCCTACCTCTGGATGGTGACCACCTCGCTCAAGACCCTGCCCGAGGTGACACAGTTCCCACCCTCGCTCTGGCCGGCGTCGCCGCAGTGGGGCAACTACGCGCGCGCCTGGGCCTCGGGGCCGTTCCTGCGCTACGCCGTCAACAACGTCGTGCAGACCGTGGGCATCCTGGTCTGCCAGCTCTTCTTCGGCTGCCTGGCCGGCTACGCCTTCAGCAAGCTGCGCTTCCCCGGCCGCGACGCGCTCTTCCTGCTGGTGATCGCCTGCCTCATCGTGCCCCCGCAGGTGCGTTTCGTGCCGCTGTACATGCTGTTCAGCACACTCGGGCTGCTCAACACGTACGCGTCGCTGATCGTGCCCTACGCGGTCTCCGCGCTGGGCACCTTCCTGATCCGCGACGCGTTCATGCAGGTGAGCGACGACGTGGTCGACGCCGCGCGCGTCGACGGGGCGGGGACCTTCACCATCGTGTTCCGCATCCTCGTCCCCATCGCCCGGCCGACGCTGGTGGCCTTCTCGCTCTTCAGCGTGGTCTACCACTGGAACGACTTCTTCTGGCCGCTGGTCATGACCACCAACGACGCCGTGCGCACCCTGCCCATCGGCGTGGCCATGCTGCGCGAGGAGGGCAGCGGCCCGCGCTGGCACATCATCATGGCCGGGAGCATGTTCGTGGTGGCCCCGGTGCTGGCCGTCTTCCTGCTGGCGCAGCGCCACATCATCCGCGCGTTCACGTTCACCTCGCTGAAGTGAGAATCGCTCACGCGCCTCACGCGAGCATGGCGCGGGCCTGGTCCAGGGTGCGGACGCGCGCGTACATCCGGAGGGACGTGTCCAGGCTGTAGGCGTGGGCCGCGGCATCGCCGCCCCAGCAGCACTCGCGGACGACCACGGTGTCGAGGTCCATGCTGAAGGCCTCGCGGACGGTCGTCTCGACGCCGCGATTGGTGGCGCCGCCGCCGATCACCAGGGCGGTGCGGCGGAGCAGGCGCAGCAGCTCGGCGACCCCGGTGCCGTAGAACGCGCTGGGGCGGCGCTTGAGGAACACGTAGTCCTCGGCCCGGGGGGCGATCTCGTCAGGGAAGCCCGCCTCGGGCGTGCCCTCGATGCAGTTGGTGAGCGATGGCACCCCCGTCTCGACGCTGAGGTCGGTGGCCAGGAGCACGACGTCGGCGCCGTCCGCCCGGCTGACGGGCGTCGTGTAGATGATGGGCATGGCGCGCGCGCGGCACGCGCCGATGAGGGCAACCCAGGCGTCGAGGACGGGGCGCATCGCCGCGCGCCGCGCAGGATCGGCGGGGGTCAACGCGCGGCGGCAGGCGTCGTAGACGATGAGGGCGGCGCGCGCCGTGTCGATGCGGTCGGGCCGGCCGCTCGCACTCATGGCTCGGGGACCAGCGAGGCGGCGGCCACCGCCTCGTCCAGCTCCAGGCCGAGGCCGGGGGCGTCGGGCGGAATGAGCACGATCCCGTCCGGCGTGACCTCCTCGCGCAGGACCGGTCCCTTGAACAGCCGGCCCTGGAACTCCAGCAGCGGGTTGTCGGCCATGAAGTACTCGATCCACTTGACGTTGGGGAGCCCGGCGGCCATCTGGATGTGGATCATCTGGAGGTTCCACGGCGACACCGGCACGCTGGCGAGCGTGGCGAGGGCGTGGATCCGGAGCCAGTCGGTGATGCCGCCGGTGAGCGCGGCGTTGGGCTGGACGATGTCGACGGCCCCCTGCTCGATCAGCTGGCGGAACTCCAGCACGCCGACGTGCTGCTCGCCGCCGGCGATGTAGGTGCGTCCGGCCCGCTGCCGGATCCGCACGTAGCCGGGGATGTCGTCGGGCGGCACCGGCTCTTCGAGCCAGTACACGTCCCAGCGCTCCCAGCGCTTGAGCTGCTGGATCGCGGTGTCGACGTCCCACGTGCCGTTCACGTCCACCATCAGCTTCACGTCCGGGCCGATCGCCTCGCGCACGTGCTTCACGCGCTCGGTGGCCTCGTCGAGCGAGACGTAGGTGGCGGAGCCGCGGATCTTCAGCGCCCGGTGCCCCTGCTTCACGTAGTCGGCGGCCTTCGCGGCGAGCGTGTCGGGCGGGAGATGGTGCGCGCAGTTGGCGTAGGTGGCGACGCGCCCGCGCGTGCCGCCGAAGAGCGCCGACACCGGCGCGTCGAGCCGCTTGCCCTTGAGGTCCCACAGCGCGAAGTCGATGGCGGCGATGCAGAACCGCACGATGCCGTCGCCGCCGCGCCGGGGGACGGCGTCGTACATGCGGCGCCAGAGGTCGTCGGTGAGGAGGGGATCCTGGCCGACGAGGACGCTCTTCAGCGTGCGCCGGATCAGCGTGGCCACGACGTCGCTGGTGGCGCTGCCGCCGCTCGCCATGCTCACGAAGCCCGTCCCGCGCACGCCGGCATCCGTGTGGACCTCGACGATCTGGATGCCCGCGGCATCGGCCCGGGGGTCGCGCGATGCGCTGTACCGCTTCACCGTCACGTCCGTGATCTTCACGCGTTGCCTCCTCTCGCTCGCGCGCCCCGCTCCGCGCGGTGGTGCGCTCGGCCGCTCATCGTAGCACCGCGACATCGGCTCGCCGGGAACCGCCCGCTTGAAGAGGGCGCGGATCTCGGCTAAAGAGGCAGTATCCGTTACCGCACAACGAAGGAGCACGCCATGCTGGTCGTCGACGCGCAGATCCACATCTGGAAGAACAACAAGCCGACGAATCAGAACCACCGTCAGGTCGCCGACTTCACGGCGGACGACGTGCTGAAGGAGATGGATGAGGGCGGCGTCGACGCGGCCGTGATCCATCCGCCCGGGTGGGATCCGAATTCCAACGCGCTCGCCGTCGAGGCCGCGCGCCAGCACCCCAACCGCCTCGCGATCCTCGGAAACTTCCCGCTCGACAAACCGGAGAGCCGCTCGGCGATCGACGGCTTGAAGAGCCGGCCGGGGATGCTCGGGCTCCGCTTCGCGCTGCTGCAGCCGCACCAGCAGACCTGGCTGACCGATGGCACCCTCGACTGGCTCTGGC
>DATKEG010000027.1:0-48976 GCA_035544515.1 Vicinamibacteria bacterium
GGTGGCGGCGTCGAACACGCGGCCCGTGATCACGCCGGCCGCGTCCTGCGCCGCGGCCGGCGCGCCCAGGGCCGGCAGCAGGGAACCCAGGATCGCCCATCGACGAAGCGCGTCGCTCATGCGTCCTCCCTCCCGCCGCGACCTCGAGCGAGGCGAGCCGGCAAAGGGCGGAAAGCCCTCGCGCCGCTGGCAAGCCGCGACGGTAACTGAGCCTAATCCGTGAAACGCACTGTACCGTGGCGTCGAACGTTGTCAAGACCTTTCGTTTCTTCTTGCCTTCGGTTTCGTTATCGTCTATTGCTTGTCTTTCTCTCACGTTGGCGGGCCTGGCGTTCATCTGCCGATGATTGACGCGGCTCGGAGCGCCTCCGCAGGAGGTGGTCATGACGGCACTCATCGCCTCGATCGTTGCGCTGGCCACCGTCATGGCCCAGCCCAGCCCCGCGCCCACACCGGCGCCGCGCGCCCGGAACGTCATCCTGTTCCTGGGTGACGCGGCCGGCCTGCCCACCGTGCACGCGGCCAGCGTCTACCGTTACGACGATCCGCGGCGGCTGTTCCTGCACGGCATGCCGCACGTCGCCCTGGCCGAGACCTCCTCGGCCTCGAGGTGGGTGACGGACTCGGCGGCCGGCATGACCGCCATCGTCACCGGCCACAAGACACACAACGGCGTCATCTCGCAGTCGGACGCGGCGGTGCGCCGGGTCAAGGACGGCGAGCCGCTCAAGACGATCCTCGAGCACGCCGAGGAGCGCGGCCTCTCCACCGGTGTGGTGACCAACAGCTCCGTCCTGTCGGCCACCCCCGCCGCCTGCTACGCGCACGTCAACGACCGCGGGAACGAGGTGGAGGTGCTGCGCCAGCTCCTGAAGCCCCGCTTCGGCGACGGCGTGGACGTGGTGATCGGCGACGGCCTCGCGGACGTGGTGGAGGCGGCGACCGCCGCGGGCCTGGTGGCCCGCGACGCGCTGCGGGCGGCGGGACTGGAGCTGTACCCCGCGCTGGACTCCATCCCCGCGGACGCCCGCCGCGCCGCCGTGCTCTTCGACGACGACGAGTTCGACCTCGACGCCGCCGTCCAGCGCGCGATCGACGTGCTCTCGCGCAACCCGAAGGGCTTCTTCCTCATGGTGGAGTCGAACCTCCACGCCAGCGACATCGGGGCCACCCTCGACCGCGTGGTGCGGACCGACCAGGCCATCCGCCGCGCGGCCGAGCGGACGAAGCCCGACACGCTCGTTCTCTTCACCGCCGACCACTCCTACGATTTCCGGATCCACGACGGCCTGAAGGGACAGCCCCTGCTGGCCGGGACGAGCCCCGGCTACGGCGAGGACCAGGACAGCCTCCGGCTGGTGAACGTGCGGCGAGACGGCGACCACACCGCGGAGGACGTGGTGGTCGCCGCCCAGGGTCCCGGCGCCGAGCGCGTGCGGGGCTTCCTCTCCAACACCGACCTGTTCCACATCATGATGGCCGCCTACGGGTGGAAGTAGGCTGCCCTCATCACGGTCTCGGGGTCACGGAGCCGAGGCGGCGACGTGCGGTGATCCGCATCAGCCGTTTCCGCGGCGGGCGGCGATCTCGGCGCGGATCTGCTCGTGGTTGCGCGGGAGCAGGCGCTTGTTCCGGCATTCGTCCAGGGCCAGCAGCGTCATGCGGTCGATGGCCCCCTGGTCCTTCGCGGTGGGGATGAGATCGTCGAGGGCGGCGGTGAGGTGGGCCTCGGCCAGCGATTCCGCCCCGTCCCGCAGCGCGAAGCGCCAGGCCGTGGTCACGGCCAGCTCGATGTCGCTGCCGGTGAAGCCGGCCGTGCGGGCCGCGAACGGCCGGTAGTCCGTGATGGGCGAAGGCAGCTTGTGCTTGCGCACGATGACCGCGAAGATCTGCCGGCGCGCCTCCTCGTCCGGCATGAGGATCGGGATCTTGATGTCGGTGCGGCCCGCGCGGCGCATGGCCGTGTCGATCAGGTCCACCCGGTTCGTGATGTCGATGCGCAGCACCTTGCCGCGCAGCGAGGCGTCGCCCCAGAAGCCGAACGCCGAGCCGCGCATGCGCTCGGTCACTCCGGAGTCGCCGGAGCCCTGGTCGCGGCTGCCGCCCTCGGCCTGGTCCGACTCGTCCACCATGACCACCACCGGCGCCAGCGCGCGGATCGCGCCGAACGCCTTCTCCTGGTTTCGCTCGGACTGCCCGACGTACATCTGCCGCAGCGGCCGGAAGCGGACGCAGAGCATCCCGCACTCCTTGGCGAAGCACTCGGCGAGGAAGCTCTTGCCGGTGCCCGGCGGGCCCATCAGGACGATGCCCATGGGCGCGGCCGAGGCATGCCCGCGGCGCATCAGCTCGGCCACCTCCCGGAGCTCGCGCGTGGCGTGCTCGAGGCCGCCCACGGCCGAGAGGTCGTATTTCGGCTGCAGGATCTCCAGGACGTCGCCGTACTCCTGCCGCAGCAGCTCGACCTTGCGCTCGACGATGGAGGCGCGGGCCAGGGGGGCGCGTGCCCCCCGCGCGCGCTGCACGATGTCCTCGACCTGGACGAGGGCGAGGCCGCCGGTCTCGGCCGCGGCCTGCTCGGGCGTCAGGTCCCAGGCCATGGCCGGATCGGCGGCGCGCAGCCGCCGCAGGAACGCCGCGCGCGCCTCCAGGTCGGGGCGGGGCACCTCCACCACCTCGGCGCCGGACGCGCCGGCGTAGACCTCTTCCGAGACGTCGCCGGCGGCGGGCGCGACGAGGACGACGAGCGGGCGGCGCGCGGCGACGCGGGGGTCGCTGGCCCAGCGCGCGAGCGTGGTCGCGTTCTGGCGCTCGGCGCTGCCGGCGGGTCCGGCGGGCGCGAGCGCGTGCGCGTACTCGAGGATCACGGCCACCGAGCCGGCCGGGGCGCGGTCGCTCGTGAGCAGCGCGTCCAGCACGAGCAGGGCGCGCGCGGAGTCCGCGGGCAGGGCGCCCTTCAGGCCGAGCGCCCGGCGGAACGCCTTCTGGCGCTCCGGGTCCGGAAAGGCCAGGCCCGCCGAAACGTCGTAGGAGACGACGACCAGGCGGCGCGCGGCCAGCCGTCGCAGGCCGTCGGCCAGGGGCACGTCGTCCGCGCCGAACCCGTGCAGGTCGCGGACGTTGCCGTGCAGGAGGAACACGTGGCTCGCTCCCGCCTGGTAGCGGTCGAGCACGCCCTTCTGGAGCCAGCCGGGGACGCGCAGGCCGCCGAGCACGCTCATGGCCGCAGGTGAAGGGCGTGCAGTCCCTCTCCACTGCCGACGAAAACGGCCGGCTCGACCCCGAGCGCGGCCGACGACTGCACGCCCGCCGCGGACAGCTCCGAGCGGTGCAGGACGCGGCCGTCCGCCGCGATCAGGTAGAGCCCTCCGTCCGTCGAGCCCACCAGGAAACCGGCGCCGGCCGCCACGGGCGAGGAGACCACCGGCCCGCGCGTCGCGGTCTCGAAGCGGGGCTCGCCGCTCGCCAGGTCGAAGCCGTGGATGTGACCTTCACGGCAGCCCACGACGCAGAGGCCGCCCGCGACGCAGGCCGACGAATACACGGCGTGGCCGATCGCGCGCGACCAGGCGCGTTTGCCGTCGGCGACGCGCACGGCCACGAGCAGGCCGGCGAAGTCGGCGACCACGGCCAGGTCGCCCGCGACCGCCGGGGTCGCGCGCACCTTGCCGCCGAGCCGGTGCGACCAGGCGAGAGAGCCCCGCCCGAGGTCCACCGCGTGCAGCGAGCCGTCGTCGCTCCCCACGAGCGCCCGGTCGCCGGCCACGGCGGGCGAGGAGAAGACGGCGCCGAGCTTCCGCGTCCAGAGCAGCTTGCCCTTCGTTCCCTCGATCGCCGCCAGCGCGCCCGCCGTCCTGCCCTCGACCACGCCGACCAGCACGCGCGCCTCGCCTTCGAGGGCAACGGGCGAGGACCGGATCATCTGCCCCAGCCGCAAACGGTAGCGTTCCTCTCCCGCCACGGCGTCCACGGCCACCAGCTCGCCTTCGTCCGTGCCCACGAACGCCAGTCCTCCGGCGAGCGCGGGCGTCGACTCCACCGCCGAGCCCAGCCGCAGCTCGTGGAGCGGCCGTCCGCCTTTCGGCTCGAGGAACACCAGGCGTCCGTCGGCGGTGGGGACGAGCACCGCGCCGGGCGCCACCACGGGCGAGGCCAGCACCGCGCCCAGGCGCGCGTGCCACCGCGGCTCGAACGACGCGGCCGGGGCGGAGGGGCGCGCGCCCGACCGTCCGGCATCGCCGCGGAAGACGGGCCAGGGCGCGACCGTGCTCGCATCGCCTTGCCGCGCGGCTTCGAGCGCGGCGGCCGCCTCGGTGGCGGAAGCGAAGCGGTCGGCCCGCCGCGGGCCGCCCAGGCCGGCCAGCGCCGCGCGGCGCGCGAGCGTCGAGGACCCGGCCGCCGGCACGCCGTCGAGGCGCCACGAGACCTCGGGCCGCGTGGTCGTGGCCAGCCAGGCGAGGAGCGCACCGAGCAGGAACAGGTCCTCGGCCTCGCCTCCGCCCGCGGCGTGGCCGCCCGGAAGCCGCGGCGCGCCGTCCCGCATCGCCACGGCCGAGGGCTCGAGGTCGGGGTGGCGCGGCGGGCTCTCCGCGTGCGCCCGCGCCAGCTCGCGCGCGAGAAGGGCGCCCAGCGCGAACACGTCGTCTTCGGGCAGGGGAGCGGTGAAGTTGCGCGTCGCGCGGCGGAGGTGGTCCTCGAGCGTCATATCTCGGAATGTGGCCCACTACGCTTCGCACCCGCGTTCTTGAACGCGCCGCCGCGGATGAACCGCCGCGGCCGCGCAAGGAGACGCTCCGCTTCGTGGGCCAGACTCGCGGACATGGGGGCGGGATTATACGGCGGCCCGCCGGCTCTCGCGGAGGCCGGCGTCGAGCGGCCGCGGCTGCCAGCCCAGCACGTCGCGCGCGCGGCGGCTGTCGAGGGACACGTCGGCGGGCCGGGGGGTAAGCGGCAGATCGCCCTGGCGGGCGGGCGCGATGAGGTCGGCCTCGAGCCCGAGCGCGGCCGCCACCCGCAGGCCCAGCGCGTGGCGGCTGACGCGCTCCGGGCCGCCCAGGTGGAACCGTCCCGCGTGCGGTCCTTGCAGCACCCGGACGATGGCGTCCGCCACCGACTCGGCGTCCACGGGCGTGCGCACCTGGTCGGTGAAGAGCCGGACGGGCCGGCCCGCGAGCACCGACCAGGCGACGGACTCGCTGGCCGTGGCGCGCGAGCCGTGGCCGCGGCCGTGGACGAGGGGCAGGCGCAGGATCACGGCGCGCGGGTCCTCGGCGAGCGACGCCTCCTCGCCCGCGAGCTTGCCGCGTCCGTAGGCCAGGACGGGCTTGGCCGGATCGTCTTCGCGGTACGGCGGGCGGTCGCCGGCGAACACGAGGTCGGTGGAGAGCGCGAGGAAGCGGACGCCCCGCGCGCGGCACAGACGGGCCAGGCGCGCCGGCGCCTCCACGTTGCAGGCCTCGGCGCGCGCCGGTTCACGCTCGCAGGCGTCCGGGTCGGGCAGCGCCGCGGCGTGCACGACGGCGTCCGGACGCGCCTGGTCGAGCGCGGCCTCGAACGTCGGGGTCTGCTCGAGGTCGAAACGCACGGGGGGGACTCCGGCCGGCGCCGGGTTGCTCCGAACGCCCCCGACCACGTCGTGCCTCCCGGACAAGAGGGCGGCCAGGCGGCCGCCCACCAGGCCGCCGGCGCCCGTCACCAGGACCTTCAGCCCGCCATCACCGCGCCGCCGTTGACGCAGAGCACCTCGCCCCAGACGTACGAGGCGAGGTCGGAGGCCAGGAAGGCGACGGGTCCGGCGATCTCCTCGGGCGTGGCCGGCCGCCCGAGGGGGATCGGGCGCACGGCCTCGGCGGCGAGCGCTCCCGCGAAGACGTGCCGCGTCATGTCGGTCAGCACCCACCCGGGGGCGACCGCGTTGACGCGGATGCCGTGCGGCGCCAGCTCCACGGCCAGCGAGTGCGAGAGCGCGATCAGTGCGCCCTTGCTCGCGGCGTAGTGCGCGTAGCCCGCCTCGCCGCGCTGTCCGGCCGTGGAGGAGACGAGGACGATCGTGCCGGAGCGCTGCTCGATCATGCGGCGCGCGGCGTGGTGGCAGACGGCGTACGCCCCGCCGAGGTTGATGCGGAGGGTTTCGTCCCACTGCGCGGGCGTCATGGTGTCGATGGCGGCCGGCGTCCAGATCCCGTGGCTGACCACGACGACGTCGAGCGAGCCGAAGCGCTCGGCGGCCGCGTCCACGAGCCGGCCGGCCTCGTCCGGGACGGACACGTCGGCCCGCACGGCCAGGGCTTCGCTCCCGGACTGCTCGACCCTCGCTACCGTCTCGCGCGCCGCCGCCGTGTCGCGGACGTAGTTGACGGCCACCTTCGCCCCGAGCCGGCCGAACATCACGGAGACGGCCCGTCCGATCCCGCGCCCGCCGCCGGTGACGAGCGCCGCTTTTCCTTCCAGGGTGAGCACGGCTGAAACGCTACGCGGTGCGGCCGCCGCGCGTCAACCGCTCCCGGCGCACTCGCTCCCCTGGGCCGGCCGTATTCGTTGCGGAAACGGGTACAGGGCCCCCTGTTAGAATGACGCCCTCATGCCGTTCATCACCTTCGAGGGCATCGAGGGCTGCGGGAAGAGCACGCAGGCGCGCGTCCTGGCCGAGGCGCTCGGCCCGGAGACGGTCCTGACCTGCGAGCCGGGCGCAACGGCGCTCGGCCGCGCCGTCCGCGAGCTGCTGCTGGGCCACGCCCACCACGACATGAGCCCGGCGGCGGAGGCGCTGCTCTACTTCGCCGACCGCGCGCAGCACGTCGCGCAGGTCGTGCGGCCCGCGCTCGAGGCGGGCCGGACGGTCGTCTCCGATCGCTACACCGACTCGTCGCTGGCCTACCAGGGCTACGGACGCGGCCTCGACCTCGGCCTCCTGCGCGGCCTGCACGCGCTGGCCACGGGCGGCCTCACCCCCGACCTCACGATCTTCCTCGACGTGCCGGTCGAGGAGGGCCTCGCGCGCGTGGGCCGTCGCGGCGGCCACGACCGGCTCGAGGCCGAGGTGCGCGAGTTCCACGACCGCGTCCGCGACGGTTATCGGGCGCTCATGGCCAGGGAGCCCGGCCGCTGGGTGGTGATCGACGGAACGGGCGCGCCCGACGCCGTGGCGCGCGGCGTGCGCGAGGCCGCTCTCGCCCGGCGGCTGCTGGTGGGACATGGGCTTCGCTGACGTCCTTGGCCACGACCGGGTGAAGACCATCCTCGCGGCCGCGCTGCGCCACGGGCGGCTGCCTCCGGCGCTCCTTTTGGCGGGCCCCGAAGGCGTGGGGAAGAGGACGCTGGCCCTGGTCGTGGCCCGCGCCCTGGTGTGCGCCCGCGGGCCGGGCGACGCCTGCGAGGAGTGCGCGGCCTGCTCGAGGGCGGCGCGCGGGCTGCACCCGGACCTGGTGCTGGTGGAGCCCGACGGCGCTACGATCAAGATCGACCGCGTCCGCGACGTGGCGCGCGAGATCGGCGGCCGCCCGTTCGAGGCGCGCGCGCGCGCGTTCGTGATCGACGCGGCCCACCTCCTCACGGAGCAGGCGGCCAACGCGCTCCTGAAGAGCCTGGAAGAGCCGTGCCCCACCTCGCACGTCCTGCTGGTGAGCGCGGCGCCCCAGGCGCTGCTGCCCACGATCCGCTCGCGGTGCCAGGCGCTGCGCCTGGCCTCGCTGCCGCCGGCCCTCCTGGCCGATCACCTCGAAAAGCGGCGCGGCCTGCCGCCCGAGGAGGCGCGCCTGCGCGCCGTGCTCGGCGGGGGGAGCCTGGGGGCGGCCCTGGCCTTCGAGCCCGAGGCCTATCGCGGCCTGCGCGACGGGCTGCTCGCCCTGGTCGAAGCATTGCCCCGCCAGGGGCCGCTCGGGCGCATGGACGCGGCCGAGAAGCTGGCCGACGTCGAGGACCTGCCGCTGGCCCTGACCGCCCTGCGTGCCCTCCTCCGCGACGTGGCCGCCCTGGCGGCGGGCGCGCCCGAGCGGGCGGCCCTCAACGCCGACGTGGTCGCGCGGTTGAAGGCGCTGGCGTCCTCTCCGCTGGGCCCCCGCGCGGGCGCGCTGGCCGCGGCGGCCGGCGAAACGCGCGAAGCCCTGCGCACGAACGCCAACCGTCTGCTGTCCATGGACGTCTTGTTGGAGAGGTTGGCGGCGCCGGCGGTTGCCTGAGGGGGCGTCCCAAGGCGTTGCCCCTTGCCCCGCCCCACGTCGCGTGCTAGAAGAGGGAGCGTCAACCCCCCGAGATCGGCTCCTCCGATCAGGCGACTCGTTCGAACTCATCTTCCCAACGTCCGAGCGCGGCCGACGTCGGGGCACGCTGGCAGGAGGCCGGCCTGAGATGAATCGCAAGCTGATCCGTCCCGACCTTTCCGAGATCAAGGAGCAGTTCCAGGGCGCCGCGTCCAAGCCCTACCGCACGCGCAAGCCCGTGCCGCCCGACCAGACCCACGCGGAGAGCTTCTACTACCTGAAGCAGATGACCAACAAGACGCGCATGGTCATCGTGCTCAAGGACGGCGAGGAGATCCGCGGGACGATCGAGTGGTACGACAAGTTCGCCCTGAAGGTGCACCGCGCCAGCGAGCCCAACATCCTCCTCCTGAAGGACAACGTGAAGTACATGTACAAGGAGAACGAGGACAAGGGCTTCGACGAGGACTGAATGAAGACGGACGTCGAGCCAGCGTCCGAGGAGGGAGTGGGCCATGCTGAGTCAACCCCATTCGGGTTTCAGGCGCATCGCCTGCAGCGAGCCCTGTGTCTTGGACGAGGCCGATGGCCCCAGAGAGGGCGTCGTCTGGAACCTCAGCGTCGTCGGCGCGTACGTGGCTCTCCGGGCGGCCCCCAAGGAGGGGGAGCGGGTCTGGGTTTCGTTCTCGCTCCCGGGAGACTTCGTCCCCATCAGGGCGCAGGCCCGCGTCGTGTGGCAGAACAGGCCGTCGCCCTGGCCGGGCTGCGGGGAGAGGGCGGCCGCGCTTCCTCCCGGATGCGGCCTCGAGTTCACCCGGCTGGAAGAAGCCGACCGGAGGCGAATCGACGCGCGCGTGAGGAGCACCTACCCCGCCATTCCTCTTGACCGTGCAACGCAGACGCTATAGATACCGTCCCCCACCTTGCCCGATGCAGGACTCCATGGCCGTCACGCACGCGACCCTGCCCTGACATGACCGGCGCACCCGCGCGGCCTCCAGCCGGTCCGCCGCGCGCGTCGAAGGCGTCGCCGCCGCAGGTCGCGCAGGCCCGGCACCTGGGCTGGCTGCTCCTGTTGAACCTGGCGTTCGTGGCCGGTTTCGCCCTGTTCTCCACGAAGTTCCGGGCGGCGGGTGGACCCGACGTCGTCGACCTCCAGCTCGCGTTCACGGCCGGGACCTTCCAGCAGATCCTGGAGATCTGGACCGCCACGCACCCCGAGGGCATCGCCTGGTTCCGCTCCAGCGTGATCGTCCTCGACCTGGCCTTTCCCCTGGCCTACGCCGCCTTCCTGAGCCGCCTCTACACCTGGGTCGTGGAGACGGGCGGCGGCGAGCCGCTGAAGGTGGGCGTCGCGGCCCCCTTGATCGCGGCGGGCCTGGACCTGCTGGAGAACGTGCTCCTGCTCCGCCTCGTGCGTGGGCTCGACGGCGCCGCCGACCTCGCCGCCGCCACCTTCCCCCCGCCCCTCGTGTTCGCCATGTCCACGTTCGCCGCGCTCAAGCTCGCGCTGCTGACCGTCGCCGCGGGCCTGACCCTGGTCGCGCTCTTCCGGGGCCCGCGCGGCCGCGTGCTCGCGCGGTGCCGCTTCAGCGCGCTCTCGGTGGCGCTGGGCTCGGTGCCGCCGATCGTCGTGGCGCAGGGCCGCGACCTGCTGCTGGCCCTCTCCAACCGCGGGGAATGGCCCGCCCGGTTCGCCTTCTTCGCGTTCCTCGTGGTCTGGACCCTCAGCGTCTGGTACTGGGCGCGCGTGCTGGTCACGCTGCGTCCCGCGCACGAGCCGCCGCCGACCCCGGACGAGCTGTTCTTCGCCGTGTGGACGCCGCGCGTCCTCGGCGCCCTCACCCCGGCGCTGGCCGGCGTCGCCTTCCTCCGGGCGCTCGCCGTCGCCGGGGACGGCAGGGGCGTCATGGGGCTGTTCGCGGCGGTGTGTCTCGCGCTCGCCTTCGTTTTCATGGCGTTCGCCATCGGCCGTCGCCGGTGGCTGGAGAGGCGGGACCCGGAGGACCGCGCGGACGCCACCGCGACCGCGGACACGTTGCCGCCGTCCGTCTACCGCGTCATCGGCATCGCCCTCGGGGTGAGCCTGGCCTTCTTCGCCATGTTCACGTTCTGGCCGCTCATGCTGGTGCCGCGCCTGGGCGCGGTCACGGTGCTGATCGTGGCCGCCGCGAACACGGTGTTCCTGGGCAGCGTGGCCATCCTGGCCGGGCGCCGGTACGGGATCCCGGTGGTGGCGGTCGGCCTGCTCGCGGCCGCCGTCTTCAGCGCCTGGAACGACAACCACGAGACGCGGCTCGTTCCGGGCCGGGAAGCGCGGGTCGGCAACCGCCCGTTGCTCGCGGACGCCTTCTTGCAGTGGTTCGAGCCGCTCCAGCGCGCGTGCGGCGGCTGCCCGACCGTGCCGGTCTACCTGGTCGCCGCCGAGGGCGGCGGGATCCGGGCCGCCTACTGGACGGCCGGCGTCCTCGCGCGCCAGCAGGACCAGGACCCGCGGTTCGCCCGGCACGTGTTCGCGATCAGCGGGGTGTCCGGAGGCAGCGTGGGCGCCGGCGTGTTCGCCGCGCTCGTCCGTGATTCCGCCCGCGGCCCGCTCGCATGCGCCGCACGCCCCGACGGGTCGGCAGCGCTCGAAGACTGCAGCAGGCGGATCCTGGCCGGCCGGTTCCTCACGCCGGTCCTGGCCAAGATGGTGGCCGGCGATGCGCTGCAGTGGTTCTGGCCGGTCCCCATCCGCCGGTTCGACCGGGCGACCGCGCTCGAGGACGCGTGGGCGAACGCCTATCGCGACGTGACCGGGCGCGACACGCTCTACCAGCCGTACCTGGAGTCCTGGCGGGCGGCCACGGACGGGGTGCCCGCGCTGCTCCTCAACGCCGCCCACGTCCAGACCGGCCGCCGCATCATCGCCACGCCCTTCCGGTGGCGCCGCACCACCGGCGATCCGACCGCGCCGGAGCCCGTTCGGCCCGGCGCGGAGTTCCCCGACGCGTACGACCTGCTCGGCGTGCTCGGCACCGACCTGCCGCTGCGCACCGCGATGCACAACAGCGCGCGCTTCGCCTACGTGAGCCCGGCCGGCCGGCTGCGGCCCTACGGCCAGGACCGCGGCCACGTCGTGGACGGAGGCTACTTCGAGAACTCCGGCGCGGCCACGCTGCGCGACCTGCTGCGCGCGCTCGGCGACGTCACGGTGCCGGCCGGTCCGCGGCCGCGCTTCGTCGTCATCTACGTCTGCAACAACCCCGAGCGCTGCCGGCAGCCCGCGACGGAGCCCGCGGGTGACGCGGCCTGGCGGCCGGCCGAAGGCCTGGCCGAGATCTTCTCCCCGCTGCGCGCCCTGCTCGGCTCGCGCGACGCGCGGGGCAGCCTCGCCCTGGCCGAGCTGCGCCAGGAGCGGCTGGTCAGCGCGTTCGCCGAGCTCGGCGTCTGCAAGGAGCTCGAGGACGAGGAGCGGGCGGCGCCGCTGCCCCTGGGGTGGCAGCTCTCCGACGGCGTTCGCGAGGAGCTGGACCGGCAGGTCCACCGTCCCGGGTGCGGTGCCGTTTCCCTGCCTTGAGGAGCCGGTCGTCGCCGGCCGGATGCCGTACGCGGGGCTCTCGTCGTAAGCTACCCGGGATGAGAACGTCCCCCCTGTCGTCCCTCCTCCTCTGTCTCACCCTGTGTGTCTCCATGCCCCGAGCGATCGCGGAAGCCGACGACCCCTACCTCTGGCTCGAGGAGATCGACGGCGCTCGCGCCCAGGCCTGGGTCGCCGCGCAGAACGAGCGCACCCGCAAGGATCTGGCCTCGACGCCCGGCTTCGACGCCGTGCGCGTCCAAGCGCGCGCCGCGCTCGATTCCGGGTCGCGAATCCCGTCCCTGGCCTACCACGGCCGCTACCTCTACAACCTCTGGAAGAGCGCCGATCACCCGCGCGGCCTCCTCCGCCGCACCACCCTGGGCGCGCTGCGCGGAGGCGCCCCCGCGTGGACGACGGTGCTGGACATCGACGACACGTCACGTCGCGACGGGAAGAGCTGGGTCTTCAAGTCGCTGCAGTGCCTGCCGCCCGCGCACCGGCGCTGCCTGCTGAGCCTTTCCGCCGGCGGGGGCGATGCGGTCGAGATCCGGGAGTTCGACGCCGAGACGCTGCGCTTCGTCGCGGACGGCTTCTTCCTCCCCGCGGCCAAGTCGAACGTGGGCTGGATCGACGAGGACACGATCTACGTCGCCACCGACTTCGGGCCCGGCTCGCTGACGGAGTCGGGCTATCCGCGGATCGTGAAGGCGTGGCGGCGCGGCACGGCGCTCGTCGCCGCGCGCACGCTCTTCGAGGGAGCGGCCACCTCCGTCCGGGCCTACGGCCGGCGCATCCGCACCGAGACCGGGGACATCGACCTGATCGCCGAGTCCACGACCTTCTGGACGACCCGGCGCGAGCGGGTGCGCGGCGTGACCGCGCAGCCGGAGGCGCACCGCGTGGACGTCCCGGAGACCGCGGTCCTGGCCGGGGGATTCCGCGGGAAGCTCGTCCTGGGCCTGCAGGACGACTGGACGGTGGGCGCGCGAACGTTCGTGGCCGGGTCCGTGGTGGTGGTCGACCCCAGCCGGACGGAGGAGGCCGAGCTGGTCGTGGCGCCGGCCGACGGCGAGGTCGTGGAGACGCAGGGCGTGGTGGTCACGGATCGCGGCCTCTTCGTGCCGCTGCTGGAGAACGTGCGGGGCCGGCTCGACCGGTTCACGCCGGCGGCGGGGGGGGGCTGGAAACGCGAGCGGATCCGGTTCCCCGACCAGGGCGCGCTTTCCGTGATGACCGCCGACGACGAGTCGGGCCAGGCGCTCGTCACCTTCGAGAGCTTCGTCACGCCGCCCACCCTTTACCACGTGCCCGCGGACGCGGACGTTCCCACGGCCGTGGCGGCGCAGGAGCCCACGTTCGACGGCTCGCGGTTCGAGGTCGCGCAGCACTGGGCGGTCTCGAAGGACGGCACGCGCATCCCCTACTTCGTGGTGGCTCCCCGGGGGATGAAGCGCGACGGGACCAACCCCACGCACGTTTTCTCCTACGGCGGCTTTCGCAGCACGCTCAAGCCGTCGTACTCCGGCTCCTACGAGGAGCACTACGGCGCCTACGGCCGGCTCTGGCTCGAGAAGGGCGGGGTGTTCGTCCTGGCCAACATCCGGGGCGGGGGCGAGTTCGGGCCGCAGTGGCACGCCTCCGTGCTGAAGGAGAACCGCCACAAGGTCCTGGAGGACTTCGAGGCCGTGGCCGAGGACCTCCTGCGCGGCGGGATCACCACGGCGAAGCGCCTCGGCATCGAGGGACGGAGCAACGGCGGGTTGTTGACGCTGGCCGCCATGAACCGGCGACCCGAGCTCTACGGCGCGGTGATCAGCGGCGTGCCGCTCTCGGACATGCGGCGGTATCACGAGATGCTGGCCGGCGCGAGCTGGATGGCGGAGTACGGCGACCCGCGCCTCCCGGAGGAGTGGGCGTTCATCCGGCCGTATTCGCCGTACCACAACTTCCGCGCGGACGGGCGCTACCCCCCGATCTTCGTCTACACCTCGACGCGGGACGACCGGGTGCACCCCGGCCACGCGCGCAAGACCGTGGCCAGGCTGCAGAGCCAGGGCCACCGTGTCTGGTACTACGAGAACGTCGAGGGCGGCCACGGCGGCTCGAGCACGAGCGAGCAGCTCGCTTACCGCATCGCCCTGAGCTACGCGCACCTGTGGCGCGCGCTGGGGGACTAGGCTGGGCGTCCTCCTCCTGGCCATGCTCCTGGCGGCGCCGGCGGGCGGACCGGCCGCCGCCGAGCCTCCGGACCCGTGGGCGGCGCTTCTGGGCAGCGGATTGCTCACCCTGCAGGACACCGCGACGCTTCCGCGGGGCCGGATCTCGCTCGCGGTCACCATCGACAACCGCGACCGCGACCCGCTCGGCCTGGATTTCGTGGACGGCGCGCTCGCGTTCCGGGTGGGCGTCACGCGGTGGTCCGAGGTCTACGGGCACTTCATCCTGAACCGTTCCGTGGCCGTGCCCGACACGCCCGTGCACCCCCCGCCGCCGCTGGACCAGCTCGTGCCGCCCGGCGCGACGCCGCCGCGGCGCCCGTATTACTCGCTCTACTCGCCGTCTCCGTACGTGGACGACACCGGCATCATTCACTTCGGCGCGGGGCACCCCGGCGACGGCCTCCTGGGCGTGAAGGCGCGCGCGCTGGCGCCGAGCGGCGCGCGGCCCGGCCTGGCCGGACACCTGGAGGTCCGCTACCCGCTGGTGAAGAACCTCAGGGACCTCCAGGCCGGCGCGGGAACGGGCGGAACCGATCTCCGGCTGGGGACCACGGCCGAGTGGTGGCGGGGTCCCTGGAGCTTCGTGGGCTCCACGGGCTTCACGTTCGTGGGCACGCCGGCGTACGCCGACCGGCGCATCGAGGCCCGCGGCGGAGGGATCGTCGTGACCGACGATCCGCTCGTGTTGCCCTACCGCTTCGACCTGGGCGCGGGCGTCCGGCGCGCCCTCGGCCCGTCGCTGGCCGTGGCCGGCGAGGCGACGACCGTGCTCGAGACGGGGCGGCGCACCGCCTCCCTGGATCGCGCCCGTCCCGTCGACATCCTCGTCGGCGTGCAGTACCGCCGGAAGGGGCTCCAGATGACCGCCGCCGTGCGCAACCACTTCAATGCGCTGCCGTCGATGCAGATGCGGCGCTCTCCCCTGGCCGGCCTGGTCGACGTCACGCGGGTGAGCAGCGGCGACCTCACCATCTACCTGCAACAGGTGGGGTTCGCGCAGGCCGCGCCCTTCCTCCGCCTGGGCACCCACCGGCTGCTCGTGCCGCCCCCGGAGGGTCCGCCGCTGCCCCCGGGCTCCCGGGTGATCCCCGCGGAGTACCGCATCCGGTCGGAGAGCCAGCTCGGCTTCCTGCTGCTCTGGAGCGTGACCTTCTAGTAGACTCCTCGACCATGCAACGCGCTTCATGGGTCGTGGCCCTGAGCCTGGCCACTCTCGCGGTGCGACCGGCTCCCGCGCAGGAGACTCCCCGGGCCTTCATCGACGGGTCGGGACCCGGGTGGCGCACGCTGGGCGAGAGCGACTTCGCCGGCGTGAACGGGGATCCCGACACCTGGACGTGGAAGGACGGCGTGCTGCTCTGTTCCGGCCGGCCGATCGGCGTGATGCGCACGCGGCGGAAGTTCACCAATTTCGAGATGGTGGTCGAATGGCGCCACCTGCGGCCCGCGGGCAACTCGGGCGTGTTCGTCTGGGTTCCCGAGGAGGCGCTTTCGTCCCTGAAACCGGACGCGCTGCCGGAGTACGGCATCGAGGTGCAGATGCTCGACCACGCCTTCCGGGACGAATACGAGAAGCGGTCGGGCCGGAAGGGCGACTGGTTCACCACCAACGGGGACATCTTCGGCGTCGGCAAGTCGAAGCTGAGCCCGTTCCCGCCGCTCTCTCCCGACGGCTCGCGCAGCTTCCCCCGCGAGGAGCGCACCCGCGGCGCGGGGGAGTGGAACCACTACTACGTGCGTGGGATCAACGGCGAGGTCCGGCTGTGGGTCAACGGCGGGGAAGTCTCGGGCGGCCGCGGAGCGGAGCCGCGGACGGGATACCTCTGCCTGGAGTCGGAGGGCTCGCCGATCGAGTTCCGGAACATCCGCGTGCGCGAGCTGCCCTAGCAGCTAGCCGCCCGCCTGGCTTGACAACGATTAGCTATCTGGCTAATAGTTCTCCCATGGCGAAGACAGGGCCGCAGACCGTCATCTGCACCTACCGGGTGAAGCGTGGCAAGGAGAAGGCCTTCCTGGGCCTGCTCGAGCGCCATTGGCCGACCCTGCGCCGCCTGGAGCTCGTGACCAGGGAGCCCGCGGCCGTCTACCGCGGGCTGCCGGCCGGACCGGGCCAGGACGCGCACGCGGCGGGGCCGTCCACCTTCGTCGAGATCTTCCGCTGGAAGGACGCCAGGGCCGTGGACACGGCCCATCACAGCCCGGAGGTCCTGGAGATCTGGGAGCCCATGGGCCGGCTCTGCGCGTCCATGGACTTCCCGCACTTCGAGCGCCTCGACCTGGGCCGGTGAAGCGCCGCCGCGCGGCGCGCCGGCCGGGCGTCACCGCGGACGACGCCGAGGCCGTCTTCGCCGCGCTCGCGCACGCGTCGCGCCGGCAGATCCTGCTCGTCCTGCGTTTCCGCGGCGGGGAGATGACGGCGGGCGACATCGCCGATCGCTTCGCGTGCGCCTGGCCGACCACCACGCGCCACCTGCGGGTGCTCGAAGGCGCGGGGCTGGTGCGGGTGGAGAAGCGCGGCCGCGAGCGGGTCTACCGCTTGAACCGCGAGCGGCTGGCGGACGTCACCGGGGCCTGGCTGCGCTGGTTCCGGCGCTGAGGTCCGGCCAGGCCAGCGAGTCCTGGGCGCGGCGCACCCGCGGGCACCGTGTGAGCGGGAACACCAACGCACTTTTCGTCTTGACAGCGAACGTGCCCGCGACCCATATTGGGTCGCACTTCATTCCAGTAGAAACTTCTCGGAGCGGGCCTCGCTGCGCTCGAATCGGCGTGGTGTGACCCAGGCCGACGAGCCTGGAGGCGACGCGGTGCCAGGGGCGCCGGCGGGCGTCGGTGGCGGGCGGAGTCGAACCAGGGGGTGGAAGATGGCCCGGCTCAGGATGTGTCTGCTCGGCGGCTTCGAGCCGCGCCTGGATGGAGCCGCGTTCCCGCTGCGGCTGCCGCGCAAGGCCACGGGCCTGCTCGCCTGCCTGGCCGCCGCCCCAGGTCGGAGCGTGTCCCGAGACACGCTGGGGGCACGGCTGTGGGGAAGGAGCCGGCCCGAGCAGGCGCGCCACAGCGTGCGGCAGGCTCTGCTCTCCACGAGGCAGGCGCTCTTTTCGAGCGGCTGCGCCTCCGCGCTTTCGGTGGCGGAGGACGCGCTCGCCCTCGACCCCGCCTTCGTGGAGGTGGACGTGGCGGAGTTCGAGGCCCGGCTCGATGACGGATCGGTGGCCGCGCTCGAGGAGGCGGTCGCGCTCTATCGCGGAGAGTTCCTCCACGGCTTCGATCTCGGCGAGCCGCCGTTCGACGACTGGGCCCGCGGCGAGCGGGAGCGCCTGCGCGAGCGCGCCCGGCACGGCCTGGCCGGTCTCCTGGTGCATCACGACGGAAGGGGCGCGGTGGAGCCGGCCATCGAGACCGCGTTGCGGCTGCTGCGCGTGGACCGCACGCAGGAGCGCGTGCACCGGACGCTCATCCAGCTCTACAGCCGGCAGGGCCGGCGCGCCGACGCGCTGCGCCAGTACCGCGCGTGCGTCGGCATGCTGCGCGGCGAGCTCGGTGTGGAGCCCGCTCCCGAAACCGTGCGTCTCTACCGCGAGATCCTGGCCCCGCGCGCCCCGGCGCGCGGACCCGTGCCGGAGCCCTGATATCCTGCGCGGGTGCGCCCCCGCCTCGCGCTGACCCTGGGAGATCCCGCCGGCATCGGGCCCGAGATCGCGCTCAAGGCCCTGGCCTCCTCGCGCCGCCCGGACGCGGCCGTCTCCGTGTTCGGGCCGCTCGACGCGTTACGCGAGCGGGCGCGGCGGTTCGGGCTGCGCCCCCCCGAGTCCCTCGACGCGCGCCTGGTCGACGTGCCCGGCGAAGCGGCGCCGCTCGGCGTGGCCGGCCCTGCGGGGGGCCGGGCCGCGGCCGAAGCGGTACTCGCCGCCGTGCGCGAAGCGCGGCAGGGCGCCGTGGATGCGCTGGTCACCGCGCCCTTGAACAAGCAGGCGCTCGCCGCCGCCGGCTACCCTTGGCCCGGTCACACCGAGATGCTGGCGGAGGCGGCCGGGGTCTCCGACGTGGCCATGATGTTCGTGGGCGGCGGGCTGCGCGTCGCGCTCTTGACCATCCACCAGGCGCTGCGGTCCGTGCCCGATGCGATCGACGCCGCGGGAATCCGCCGTGTCGTCCGCCTCCTCGTCCGCGAGCTGCCGCGCTTCCGCGCGAAAGGCTCCCGCATCGCGTTGTGCGGGCTCAACCCGCACGCGGGGGAGGGCGGGCTCCTCGGCGGCGAGGAACGGGACGTCATGAGGCCCGCGGTGGCCGCGCTGCGCGCGGAGGGTCTCGACGTCCAGGGTCCCCTGCCCGCGGACACCGTGTTCGTGCGGGCCGCCCGCGGCGAGTTCGATGCGGTCGTGGCCGCCTACCACGACCAGGGGCTGATCCCGGTGAAGCTCGCGGCCTTCGGCCGTGCCGTCAACGTGACCCTGGGCCTGCCCTTCGTCCGCACGTCCGTGGATCACGGCACCGGCTTCGACATCGTGGAGAAGGGCGTGGCCGACGAAGGCAGCCTGCTTGCGGCCATGGACCTGGCGGCGACGCTCGCCCTGTTCGGCTCCGATGGCCCTCGCGCTCCCCCCTGAGCCCCGCGCTGCGCGCGTCGCCGCGGGCTTCATCTCGGGGGGATCGCTCGGGCCGCCGGCAGACTACGGCTGCGATGGCCCTCGCGCTCCCCCCTGAGCCCCCCTTCGCGCGCGTCGCCGCGCGCTAACGTCGCTGGCGCATCTCCTGGCGCGCGTCGCGCTCGATGTCCCTCTGGCGGATGGCGTCGCGCTTGTCGTGGGCCCGCTTGCCGCGGGCGAGGCCGATCTCGAGCTTGACGCGCCCGCCCTTGAAGTAGGCGCGAAGCGGCATGATCGTGAGCCCCTTCTCGGTGGCGCGGCCGCCCAGCTTCAGGATCTCCCGCTTGTGCAGCAGGAGCTTGCGCACGCGGCCCTCGGGGTGGTTCTGCGGGTGGGAGTGGCTGTAGGGGCCGATGCGCGCGCCCACGAGGAACAGCTCGCCGCCGCGAAACTCGACGAACGCGTCGCGGAAATTGAAGCCCCCTTCGCGGATCGACTTCACCTCGGACCCGAGGAGGCGCACGCCCGCCTCCGCGCGGTCGAGGATCTCGTAGTTGAAGAAGGCCTTCCGGTTGGTGGCGATGGCGCGCTCGCCGGCCTCGGGCTTCGCCGCGGTCACGCCGGCCACTCCACGACGGTCTTGACGTTCCCCGGGGTGGGGGCGAGCGCGGCCGCGGCCTCCGTGAACGGCAGCCGGCGGGTGACGAGGCGCGAGGCCCAGCCCGGCCAGCGCTGCTCGGCCGCCTGCAGGTCGCGGCCCGCGGCCTCGAAGTGCTCGCGGCCCGCGTTGACCGTGCCCACCACCAGCCGGTTGCCGAGGATCATGTATTGGTTCCAGTCGGCGGCGTCCACCTCGATCGGCCTCGTGCCCAGCGTCACGCTGGCCAGGATGCACACGCCGTTGCGGGCGAGCAGGCGCGTGGCCGGAAACACCACCTCGGGCGCGCCCGTGGCCTCGAACACCACGTCGGCCGGTCCCATGCGCTCGGCCAGGCGCGCGATCGGCGTCTCGGAGGTGCTCACGTAGCCGATGCCCGCCCCGGCCAGTTGCCGCTCCTTCATCCGGCCCCGCGGCTCGCGGGCGCAGGCCGTGACGTCGAGGCCGCGCAGGCGCAGCACGAGCGCCGCGAGCATGCCGATCGGCCCCGCGCCGAGCACGAGGGCGCGCCGCGGCTCCCAGGGCAGGCGGCGCTGGATGCGCCAGGCCTGGTCGATGCCCTTCTCGACGACGCTCATCGGCTCGAAGAGCACGGCCACGCCGCGCAGGCTCTCGTCCACCCGGACGAGGTAGCGCGGCGACTCCACGTACCGCTCGGCCATGAAGCCGTGGAGACCCTTGATGCCGCGCTCCGTGTAGTTGCCGGTGAGGCACATGTCGCTCTGGTCCTCGCGGCAGGCCGGGCAGGCCTCGGGGCAGGGACGGCGCACGGTCGCCACCACGAGGTCGCCGGCCGCGAGGGCGCCCGCCCCGTCCTCCACGACGCCCAGGTTCTCGTGGCCCAGGATCAGGAAGTCGCTTCCGGGCGGCGCGTCGCCGAAGAGACCCTCGTCGATGTCCACGTCGGTGCCGCACACGCCCGTCTCCAGCACGCGCACGAGGGCGTGATCGCCGTGCGGACGCGGCTCGGCCACCTCGCGCACGTGCAGGCTCTTGCGCGCGCCGGGCGTGACGGCCACCGCCTTCATGCGGCCGTAATGTTAACGCGGCCGCGCGTGGGGCCGCCTGCCCCCTGGCCGGCCAGAGGCTAGCGCCCGTCCTTGTCGGCGTCGCCCGGGAGCTTGCGCTCCACCCGATGCCAGGCGTCGCGGACCGCGTGGCGGGCGTGCTCCCAGCTCATGTGGGCCTCGCGCCGGGTCTCCCAGTCGCGCTGCAGGTCGGACTCGACGGCGTCGAACGGCCGGCCGCCGTGCCGCGCGTACGACTCCCAGCCGTATTGATACGCGGGACGATACGCGTCGTACTCGCTGTCCGACGAGACGTACGGCCGCGTGGAGTACGTCCGCCGCCAGTACTCGTCCTCGGTGGTGGGGTTGATGGCCTCCGCCGCGCCCTTGCCGGCCAGGCCGCCGGCGAGCGCGCCGATCGCCGTGCCGACCACGGTGCCGACGGGTCCGGCCACCGAGCCGATGGCCGCTCCGGCGGCCGCGCCGCCCGTGGCCCCGATCGCCGTGCCGACCGGATGGGATCCCGGCGACCCGGTGATCGGGTCCGGATTGAGGTCGCCGTGGTCCCGATCCCTCGGATTCTTCGTATCGTGCATGCGCGTCTCCTTTCTCCAGTCTCCCGCGACAACTCCAGTATCGATCATGGCCCGGGTTCGGACAGCGGGGATAGACGATTCCCGCGGCCACCACAACCTCCCCCGGCGCCGCCTTCACGTAGACTCCGGCATGCCCTTCCGGCGGGCGGTGGCGGTCGCGGCGCTCGGCGCGGCCGTGGCCGGCCTCGTCACCGCCCTCGTCGTCCATGGTGCCCTTCCCGAGCCTTCGGCCGACGTGGCGCGCGGCGGCGACGACGCCTTCGCGCGCGGGCTCTTCCCGCGCGAGCTTTCGGGGCGGGCGGGGCCGATGCGCTGGACGCGCGAGAGCGCCTGGGTGCGCTTCCGGCTGCTGCCCGCGGGGCCGGCCACGCTCGAGGTCGTCGTGCGCGGGCATCGCTCGCCGGTGACGGTCTCGGTGGACGGCACGCCCGTGGGCGTCATCGCGGCGGGCGCGCGGCTGGGGGTGTTCGCCCTGCCGGACAGCGGCCGGCGCCGGCGAGACGTCGAGCTGCGCACGCCCACGTTCCAGGCCGGCGCGCGCGCGTTGGGCACGCAGCTCCGGCGGGTGACGCTGCGCTCCGGCGCGCGCGGCGCGCCGCCCGCCCTGCTGGTGGCGCTGTTCGTCCTCACCGCCCTGGGCGGCCTGTTCGCGGGGCTTTTCGCCCGCCTGCGGCCCCTGCCGGCCCTCGTCGCGGCCACGGGGGTCACGGCGACGCTCGCCGCCGTGCTCTGGCCCTCGGGCCTGGCGCGTTCGCCCTACGCGTCGATCGCCGTCGCGCTCGTGCTCGGCGGCTGCGCCGTCGCCGCCGCCCTCACGCGCCTGGCCGCGCGGCGCTGGCCGGCGCTCGGCCCCGGCGCGTACGCGGGGCTGCTCGCCGCCTTCCTCGTCCAGGGCCTGCTCGCGACCTCGCCGCTGATGGTGGTGAGCGACGCCGTCTTCCACGCCAACAACCTCCAGCGCTTCGTGGAGGGCGACCTCTGGCTCACCAGCCAGACGCAGCACGTGCCGCCCTTCCGCTTCCCATACGGCGTGAGCTTCTACGCGCTGCTGGCGCCCCTCTACGCCTTGGGCCTCGATCCGGGTTGGCTCGTGCGCGGCGGGGCGGCCTTCTCCGGGCTCGTCGCCTCGGCCGCCCTGCTCCTGCTTCTCGCCCCCCGCGGCGACGGCCGCGCCGGGCTGGCCGTCGCGATGCTGCAGCTCCTGCCCGTGACCTTCGACCTCCACTCGTACGGCAACCTGTCCAACGTCTTCGGCCAGGCCCTCACCGCGCTCTTCTTCTGCTGGTGGGCGGCGGGCGGGCCGGGCGGCTGGGCGCTGGGCGCCGTCCTCCTGGCCGTGGGCGCGCTGGGGCACTTCTCGAGTTTCGTGGTGCTCGGCGCGCTGTCCGCGGCCCTGCTGCTCCTCCGCCGGCGCGAGCTGCGGGACGAGCCCTGGCGGGTGGCGGCGGTGGGCGCGGGCCTGGGACTGGCGCTCGCCTACTACGCCGGGTTCGTGCCGCTCGTGATCGAGCAGCTCCCGCGCGCCCTGGAGGGAGCGGGGACGCCCGGCGGCTCGGCGGTCGGAGGACCCCTCGTCGAACTCGTCGGGCAATGGGGCCTTCCCGCGGCCGCGCTCGCCGCGGCCGGGCTGCCCAGGCCGGGTCGAAGCGCGCTCGACCGCGACCTCGCCGGCTACTGGACGGCCGGGGCGGCTCTGGCCCTGGTCGGCCTGTCGAGTCCGCTCGACGTCCGCTACCTCCACGCGCTGGGACTGCCGCTGGCCGTGGCCGCCGCGGAGGGCGCGTTCTGGCTCTGGTCGATCGGGCTCGCCGGCCGGATCGCCGCGGTCGCGCTCGCGCTGGCGCAGGTGGTGGCGGCCGTCCGGACCGTGGTCGAAGCGTTGCTCTGGCGCTATCGCCCCTAGCCAGCCTGGTCGGGCCGGCCGCTCGCGCTCGTTTTGGGGGCGGGGAAGCCGCGCTGTAACATCGTTTTACGGCGTCCCCACGCCGTGTGACAACCTTCTCCGGAGCCGGGGGGTATATTGCCTTGCACATGTCGGACCTGCGGCGTCTCGTCTCCATGCCGGACGATCCCAAGGGACGCCTGATCTCCATCTTCGTGGGGGCGGTGCTGCTGCCCTCGCTCGCGCTGTCGTTCGTGGCCATGCGGTTCGTCAAGGAGGTGGCCCAGAAGCGCGAGGCCGCCGACATCAAGCGGCTGGAGCGGGTCCTCTACTACGTCGAGAAGGACCTCGCGCAGTCGGCCCAGAACAAGGCGCTGGAGGCGGCCCGCATGCTCGGGCCGCAGGTGCTGCTCGACGGCCGGCGGGACGTCATCCGGACCGCGCTCGTGGACGAGGGCATGGGCGACGGCGTCTTCGACTCGCTGCACATCGAAGGGTCCTCGCCGCGCGTGCTCATGAAGCACCACACGGTGGAGGGGATGGTCGGCGACCCCGAGCTCTCGCACGAGGTCCTCACCGTGGTCCAGCTCGCGCCGCCGCAGGGCGAGGACTCGGTGCCCTGGCCGAGCGAGGACACGCGGCTCTCCGGCACGCTGCGCTTCAAGCTCTCCTGGGCCTACGTGCAGGACCACCTCATCCCCGCGTACTTCGAGAAGGAGTTCTCGAGCGCCGCGCAGAGCCTGGTCGTGCGGGTCTCCGACACCGCGGGCAACCTCGTGTACGAGACGCACCCCACGCCGCACGGCCGTTTCGAGGTCAAGCGGAAGCTGGAGAACCCGTCCTTGAAGGGGCTCACGCTCGCCCTGCGCTACCGCGACTACTCCATCGAGCAGGACGTGAACCGCTGGAAGATGGGCACGTTGTGCCTGGTCGGCGTCATCGACCTGATGCTGGGCGCGGGGCTCGTCCTCGTCTACAGCAACGTGCGGCGCGAGATGCACCTTTCGCGGATCAAGAGCGACTTCGTGGCCAACGTCTCCCACGAGCTGAAGACGCCCCTCGCCCTCATCCGGCTCTTCGCGGAGACGCTCGAGCTGGGGCGCGTGCCCAGCGACGAGAAGGCCAGGCAGTACTACCGCGTCATCAACAAGGAGAGCCAGCGCCTCACCCAGCTCATCGACAACATCCTGGACTTCTCGCGCATCGAGGCCGGCCGCAAGGAATACCGCTTCGCGCCCACGGACGTGGGGCGCATCGTGAGCGAAGTGGTGGACGCCTACCGCTTCCAGATCGAGCAGCAGGGCTTCCGGCTCGAGGTCCAGGTGGCGGACGACCTGCCCGAGGTGATGGCGGACAAGGAGGCGCTCGGGCAGGCGCTCCTCAACCTCGTCAACAACTCCATCAAGTACACGCGCGACGACAAGTACCTCCGGCTCGAGGTGCGCCACGACGGCGCGCGCGTGCTCGTCTCCGTCACCGACCGCGGCATCGGCGTGGCCAAGGCCGAGCAGAAGAAGATCTTCGAGAAGTTCTACCGGGCCGAGGACAGCCTGGTGCACGAGACCAAGGGCAGCGGTCTCGGCCTTCCCCTGGTCCGGCATATCATGGAAGCCCACGGAGGCCAGGTGGAGGTGGAGAGCAGCCCGGGAAAGGGCAGCTCCTTCACGTTGGTGCTCCCGATCGCGCGGGCGGAGACGGCGAGTTGAAAGGCAACAGGCCGAGTGAGACGAGGCGCCCGGGGCGGCGCATCCTCCCGCCGCGCGCGGAATGCACGGTCTCGGTGAGCGGGCGGCTAGCGGGCAACCCGGCCACGGACCGACTGTGACGAGGCGCCCGAGGCGGCGCCGCCGGCCTGCCGCGCGCGGGTTTCACGCCCGCGCGCGCGGAACGCATGACGCGCGCCGCCGAAGGGCGCTTGCCGTTGGGATTTTCGTCAAAGTCGCGGAGAGGACGTCACTTTGACGAAAATCCTCATAGTTGAAGACGAGCCGGACATGGTCCTCGGCCTGAAGGACAACTTCGAGTTCGAGGGGTACGAGGTCCTGACCGCCGCCGACGGCGCGGCCGGGCTCGAGCGCGCGCGCACGCACAAGCCCGACCTCGTCATCCTCGACATCATGCTCCCGCGCTACAGCGGCCTGGAGGTGTGCAAGACGCTGCGCGGCGAGGGCTTCGCCGCGCCCATCATCATGCTGACCGCCCGCGGCCAGGAGATCGACAAGGTGGTCGGCCTCGAGCTGGGCGCCGACGACTACGTCACCAAGCCCTTCTCCATCCGCGAGCTGCTCGCCCGCGTGCGCGCCATCCTGCGCCGGAGCGAGGGCGGCAAGAAGCGCCTCTCGCGCTACCGCTTCTCGGACGTGGAGCTGGACTTCGAGGTCTACCAGGCCAAGAAGGGCGGCGAGCCGCTGGACCTCTCGCCGCGGGAGTTCGAGCTGCTGCGCTACCTGATCGAGCGCAAGGGCGACACCATCTCCCGCGACCGGCTGCTCGAGGACGTGTGGGGCTACGAGAGCTACCCGTCGACGCGCACGGTCGATACGCACATCGCCAAGCTGCGGGCCAAGATCGGCGACAGCGGGTCGGAGCCGCGGTTCATACTTACCATCCATGGTGTCGGCTACAAGTTCGTCGACCCGTCGTAATGTCAAATGTGTCCCGCTCCGCTCCGCGCGCTGCTTCATCCAGACGGGCCCTCGGAATGAATCCTCGGGCCCGTGGCAGCGGAGACGCTCCGCTGCGCGGGACAAACTCTCGTGATCGTGACCTCGAAATGTGTCCCGCTCCGCTCCGCGCGCTGCTTCATCCAGACGGGCCCTCGGAGTGAATCCTCCGCTGCGCGGGACAAACTCTGGTCGATGACGCGTTAAAGGGTTCGCCATGCTCGAGACGGATGCCCCCAAGAGAGCGCACGCCCTTCTGGTGGGGCAGTTGCCGGTGATCGCCGGCTGGACCGATCCGGATCCCGACCTGGACCTGAGGCGGATCTCGGTCGAGCGGGCGCCGGACGCCATCCGGCAGGCGGCGGCCGACGTGGTCGTGCTCGACGGCGGCTTGCTGGACGCCGAGCTCCGGCCCGTGCTCAGCGCCGTGGAGGCCCTGGAGGAGGCGGTCCGGCCCTCGCTGGTCGTGGTGACCGGATCGGAGCGCCGGTCGAGCTTCGACCGCCGCAGCGGCTGGCGGCGTCCCCCCCACGCGGTGGTGGACGGGCGCCGCGGCGGCGGCGAAGTGCGCGCGGGCATCCAGGGCGCGGTGGCGGCGCGCCGGCTGGCGGCCGACCTGGGGCGCCGGGACGCCGAGCTGCGCGGACTTCAGGCGCGGCTCGATGCGCTCTCGAGCCAGATGGCCGAGGAGCTGCGTCTGGCCTCGCGCGTGCAGCGAAGCCTTCTGCCCGCCGCCTTCGAGCACGAGCGCCTCGACGTCGCGCGCGAGTTCATCCCGTTCCGGGAGATCGGCGGCGACTACTACGACTTCCTGCCGCTCGGGCCGCACCGGATGGCCTTCGCCATCGGGGACGTGATGGGCAAGGGCATCGCGGCGGCGCTCCTGGCCGCCAGCCTCAAGGCCGCGGTGCGCGCGCAGATCCAGGCCGGCGTGGTGTGCGCCCCGCCCGAGGACGTGGTCGCGCGCGTCAACCGCCTGTTCGGCGAGGTGGCGCCGAGCGGGCTGTTCGCGAGCCTCTTCTTCGCCGTCTTCGACCTGGAGACGCTCGAGGTCGAATACGTCAACGCCGGCCACGACTACCCGTTCGTGGTGCGCGCCGAGGGGGAGACCGCCGACCTGCGCGAGGGCGGCACGCTGCTGGGACTGGTGGACGAGTCGTCCTACGAGCGCGGCCGGATCGGCCTGCGGAGCGACGACCTGGTCGTCTTCTACAGCGACGGCGTCACGGACCGGGGGGACGCCCGGGGCGACGCCTACGGTTCCGACCGCCTGAAGGAAGCGGCGCGCCGCAGCCGGGGTGACGCGGCCCGCATCGTCCTCTACTCGCTGCTCGGCGACGTGCAGGGCTGGTCGGGCGGCACGCCGGCGCAGGACGACGCCACGCTCGTGGTGTTCAAGGCCCGCTAAGTCGTTAGTAACTTGACATTTGACTCGTTCCTGGTAAGGTCGTTCCTTTGGCCGGAATGCAGAGCCGGCCCCCCGCGTAGATCAATCGATGGAATACGTCTGCAAGGTCGGGACGCCTACGGGAGAGGTGGTGGAGCAGACCTTCACGGCGCCCGACGAGGCCGTCCTGCGCGCCGAGCTCGAGCACAAGGGCTACTACCTCTTCTCGATGCGGCGGGCGCTGGGCCTGCACCGCCTCCAGCTCCGGCGCCCGCGGGTGTCCCCTGACCTGCTGATGCTGTTCGGCCAGGAGCTGTCCGCGCTGCTCAAGGCGGGCCTGCCCCTGCTGCAGTCGCTGGACGTCATGCTCGAGAGGCAGCGGCACCCCGTGTTCAAGCGCTCGTTGACCACCGTACGGGAGAAGGTGAAGTCGGGGACCGCCCTCTCCGAGGCCTTCCGCGCCGAGGGCACGCTCTACCCTCCCATCCTGGCCGCCAGCATCCTGGCCGGCGAGCGCGGCGGCAACCTGGAGCTCGTGCTGCGGCGGTTCGCGCAGTACATGCGGCTGAACCTGGCCCTGAAGAAGAAGGCCGTCTCGGCCTCGGTCTATCCCGCCGTGCTGCTCCTGCTGATGCTCGGCCTCGTCTTCATCCTGGTCGTGCACGTCATCCCCCAGTTCCAGGACTTCTACGCCGACTTCGACGTGGAGCTGCCGCTGCTCACGCGCGTCATCATGGGCTTCTCCACGGCCGTGCGCGCGAACCTGACCTGGGTGGTCCTCGGCCTGGCCGCGGCCGTGGCCGGCGGAGCCTACCTGCTGCGCCAGGAAGGCGCGGGGATCAAGGTGGACCGGTTCCTGCTGCGGCTGCCCTACATCGGCCACCTCATGCGGATGTACGCCACGAGCCAGCTCGCGCGCACGCTCTCGTCGCTGCTCGCGGGCGGCCTGCCCCTGATCAACGCCATGGGCGTCGCCGCCGACTCGATCGGGAACCGGGCCATGGCCGACGCGGTGGCGCGGGCCACCCCGCTCATCCGCGAGGGCAAGAGCCTGACCGCCGCCCTGGAATCCACGGGCGTGCTCGACCACCTCGCCCTGGAGATGATCAAGGTGGGGGAGCAGACGGGCGCCCTGGCCGACATGCTCAACGCCATCGCGGACTTCTTCGACGAGGAGATGGAGGGCCGCCTGGCCACCGTGCTGGCCCTGGTGGAGCCGATCCTGCTCGTGGTCATGGCCGTGGTGGTGGCCGGCATGCTGCTGGCCTTCTACCTGCCGCTGTTCGAGGCCATCTCGGCCATCCAGAGCCGCTGAGGAAAAGGACTTGTCCGAGGTCACGCGACGCGAGCTGGTCGAGCCGATGATGAGCGCCGCCGAGGAGGAGGTCGTGGCGCGGACGCTGGCCTCCCGTTTCCATCTCGAGTACGTGGACGTGGCCTCGTACGCGCCCGACCCCGACATCCTGCAGTCGGTGCCGGTCGAGCTGATGTTCCGCTACAACTTCCTGCCCTACCGCCGCGAGGCGGGCCGCCTGGTGCTGGTGATGGCCGACCCCACCGACATTCCGGTGGTGGACGAGCTGAGCCTGCTCCTGCAGACGCCCATCCAGCCCGCGGTGGGCACGCCCTCCGCCATCCAGGAGGCCCTCAAGCGGAGCCAGGGCACGCAGCGCGTGCTGGAGGAGGCCGGCGAGTCGTTCAAGATCCAGATCCTCCACGACGACGACAACGGCGACGAGGTCCTGTCCATCGACAAGATCCAGGCGGACCAGTCGCCGATCATCCGCCTCGTCGACTCGGCCGTCTTCGACGCGCTCAACCGCCGCGCCTCGGACATCCACATCGAGACGCGCGACCAGGAAGTGGTGATCAAGTACCGCATCGACGGGGTCCTCCAGCCGGCCATGAAGCCCATCGCCAAGGAGCACCACTCCACGATCATCAGCCGCATCAAGGTCATGGCGGAGCTGGACATCGCCGAGAAGCGCGTGCCGCAGGACGGCCGCTTCCGCGTGAAGCTGGCGGGCCGCTCCGTGGACTTCCGCGTCTCCGTGATGCCGTCGGTGCACGGCGAGGACGCGGTCATCCGCATCCTGGACAAGGAGAGCCTCTCCAAGCAGTTCGCCTCCCTGCGCCTCGACGTCCTCGGGTTCGAGGACAAGGAGATGGTCCGCTTCCGGCGCTTCATCCGCGAGCCCTACGGGATGGTGCTGGTCACCGGCCCCACGGGCTCGGGCAAGACCACGACCCTCTACGCCGCCCTCTCGGAGATCAAGACCGAGGAGGACAAGATCATCACCATCGAGGACCCGGTCGAGTACCAGCTCAAGGGCGTCACGCAGATCCCCGTCAACGAGAAGAAGGGGCTGACCTTCGCGCGCGGGCTGCGCTCCATCCTCCGCCACGACCCCGACAAGATCATGGTGGGGGAGATCCGCGACGCGGAGACGGCCGACATCGCCATCCAGTCCGCGCTCACCGGCCACCTCGTGTTCACGACCGTGCACGCCAACAACGTCATCGACGTGCTGGGCCGGTTCCTCAACATGAAGATCGAGCCCTACAACTTCGTCTCCGCGCTCAACTGCGTGCAGGCGCAGCGCCTGGTGCGCACCATCTGCGCGCACTGCAAGCGCGAGATCCGCGCCGGCCGGGAGCTGCTGGTCGAGTCGGGCCTGGACCCCGCCGCCTACGCCGACGTGCCCTTCTACGAGGGCGCGGGCTGCCTGGAGTGCGGGGGCACCGGCTTCAAGGGCCGGACCGCGATCTGCGAGCTGCTCGACGTGAGCGACAACGTGCGCGAGCTGATCCTCGGCCGCCGCAGCAGCGCCGAGATCAAGCGGGCGGCGCGCGAGGAGGGGATGGTCTTCCTGCGCGAGTCGGCGGTGGCGAAGGCCTTGATCGGACGCACCACGCTGCAGGAGATCAACAAGGTGACGTTCGTGGAAGTGGCATGACCGGCTCGCCTCCAGCCGCGCGGGCCGAGCCCACGCCCTTCCCGGCGCCCCGCCCGCGCGGGGGCCTCGCCGAGGCCGCCGGCCGCGGAGGGCGCTGGCTGCGCCGGCACCTGACCGAGCCGCAGCACCCGCTGACCGTGGTCGAGGTGCGCGCGCGCGCCCTGGGCGTGGTGCGCCTGGCGCGCGAAGGGCGCCGGGTCCCGCTGGCCGCGGCGGCCTCCCTGGACCTGCCCGAGGGCGCGCTCCGGCTCTCCATGACCGAGTCGAACCTGGCGGATCCCGCGGCCTTCACCCAGGTGCTGCGCAGCCTGCTGGAGAAGGCGGGGGCGCTGGCCGCCGGCCGCGTCGGCCTGGTGCTGCCCGACCCCGTGGCGCGCGTGGCGCTGGTGCCCGCCTCCGAGGTGGCGGGCAAGTCGCGCGCGGCCACCGAGGAGATGATCCGCTTCCGCCTGCGCCGGTCCGTCCCGTTCGACATCCGCGAGGCGAAGGTGACGTTCGCCTCGCCGGGGACGCGGTCGCAGGATCCCGTGCTGGTCGCCGCCATCTTCAAGCCCGTGCTCGAGGCCTACGAGGCCGCCTTCCGCGCGGCCGGAGTGCGCGCCGGCCTGGTGGAGCTGGCCGGCCTGGCCCTGCTCGGCGCGGCCTTCGGCGCCTTGCCGCCGGCCGATCGCCTGCTCGTCAACTGGGACGACGGCTACGTCACGCTGCTCCTCGCCCGCGGCGAGTGGCCGCTGGTCGTGCGCACGCTCACCGGCGCGCACGCGGCCGAGCCGCGCGAGGTGGCGCGGGAGGTGGCGCACACGGTGCTGTATTACCGGGAGCGGCTGGGCGGGGAGCACCTGGCCCAGGCGGTGCTGCGCTGCACGGTCCTGCCGTCCGCGGAGGCGGCGGCCCTGCTCGAGCCCGCGCTGGGGCTCGCGCCGGAGGTGTTCGACGCCTGGGAGGCGCTACGCGCGGCGGGACCGCAGGACGCCGGGCAGTCCCTGGCCGCGGCCGCGGCCTGCCTGGCCGGGAGCCGGCTGTGAGGCTCAACCTCGCCAGCCAGCCGTTCCGCAACGAGACGCTGCCGGGGGTGCTGCTGGTCCTGGGCGCGCTCCTGCTGGCCGGGCTCACCGTCCAGCACGCGCTCACCCTCCGCCGCCTGCTGCCCGACCGGACCTCGGTCGCGCATCGCGAAGCCGCCGCCCTCGAGGCGGAGGCGGCCCGCCTGCGCGAGGAGTCGCGGGCGCTTCGCGTGGCCCAGCCGGAGGCGTCGGTGCTGGCGCAATGGGTCCTGCTGAAGAACCTGGTGGACCAGCGCGCGTTCTCCTGGACCGGGCTGTTCGGCGTCCTCGAGCAGTCTCTGCCGCCCGGCGTGCGGCTCCTCTCCATCACCCCGGAGGTGGAGAAGGGCGTGATGCGCCTGAGCCTGACCGCGGTCGCGCGTTCCTACGAGCAGGGGATCGACCTGATCCGGATCCTGGAGGAGCGTCCCGAGTTCGCGGACGTGCTTCCGGTCACCCGCGACGCCGAGGTGGAGTCCCGCTTCCGGTACAGGATGCGATACGTGCCCCAGGGCCTGGCGCCCGCGGCGCCGAGCGCGGCCTTCCCGGCTCCGGAGGCCGCTCCGGACGACCGGGAGGCACGGGTGGTCTCCACCGGCGGGGGGCAGCCGTGAGCCCGCGCTGGCGCCGCCGGCTCCTGCTCGCGCTGGCGGCGGTGGCCGGTTTCAACGGAGTCGTGTACGCGGCCTACACCCTTCCCCGCTCGCTGGGCGAGCGGCGGCTGGCCGACCGGCAGAAGGCGCTCCGGGACGAGATCCAGCGCGAGCGCGCGGTGGCCGACCGGAAGCGGTGGCAGGCCGAGACCGTCCGGTCCAACACCGACGACGTGCGGACGTTCTACGAGAGCACGGTCGGCGGCCGTACGGCGTCCCTGGTGCCCGTGCTGCGCGCGATCGAGGGGATGGCGCGCGAAGGCGGCCTGCGTCCGGGCGCGGCCGCCTACAAGGCCGGCGAGGTCAAGGGGGCGCCGCTCGACCGCTTCGTGATCACCATGCCGGTCTCGGGCACCTACCGCCAGCTCGTGGCCTTCGTGCAGCGCCTGGAGCGGTCGCCCCACTTCCTCACGCTCGACGAGGTGCGCTTCAGCGGCGCGGGCCAGGGAGGCCGGGCCGAGCTGGCCCTGGAGCTCTCCTGCTACTTCCGCTCGGCCGCGCCGGGCAGCCGATGAGGGCGGGCGCCGGGCGCCTCGAGCGCGGGTTCACGTACTTGGAGCTGGTGGCCACGGCCGCCATCCTGATGATCCTGGCCTCGGCCATCATGCCCATGGCCAAGGTGACGCGGAAGCGCCAGAAGGAGATCGAGCTGCGCCGGGAGCTGCGCCTCCTGCGCACGGCCATCGACGATTACAAGAAGATGGTGGACGCGGGAAAGATCGGCGGTTCCGACGTCAAGCTGGGCAGCGAGGGCTATCCGCCGACGCTGGAGATCCTGGTGGAGGGCGTGTCGCAGGTGGGCAGCGCCTCCGGCGTGAAGCTCAAGTTCCTGCGGCGCATCCCCCTGGACCCGATGACCAACACCGCCGAGTGGGGGATGCGCTGCTACCAGGACGACGCGGACAGCGACTCGTGGTGCGGCAGCAACGTCTGGGACGTGTACACGAAGAGCCAGGGCCAGGCCCTCGACGGGACGAAGTATGCGGACTGGTAGGACGGAGCGCGGCTTCACGCTCCTGGAGCTGATCACCGTGATCGCGGTGATCAGCATCCTGGTCGGCGTCGCCCTGCCCAACTACCGCGTGGCCATCCTGCAGTCGCGGGAGGCCGTGCTCAAGGAAGACCTCTACCGGCTGCGCGACCTCCTCGACCAGTATTATGCGGACAAGGGCAAATACCCGGCGTCGATCGAGGCGCTGGTCGAGGAAGGATACCTGCGCAAGATGCCGATCGACCCCATGACCGGGCAGGCGGACTGGGAGGCGGTGCCGGCCGAGACCGACCCCGACAACCCGGTGGAAGAGCCGGGCGTCTACGACGTGCGCAGCGCGTCCACCCTGATCTCGATGGCGGGCACGCCCTACAACGAATGGTGAGGAGGAACCGCATCGTGCTCATCTCCGCCGCCGGCGTGGCGCTCGCGCTGGCTCTCTACGTCTGGTGGCAGGGACAGCCCTCCGCGGCGACGGTGGCCGCCGGCCCGCGCCCGGCCGGCCCCGCGGCCCCGGAGCTGCCGCGGATCGGCCTCGAACGGCTCTCGCACCGGGCGCCGCCGGTCGTGGTCGGCCGCCGCGACGTCTTCGACTTCGGCCCGCCACCCGCGTCCACCGTGGACGCGGTGGCGCCCCCTCCCACGATGGCCGCGGCGCCCACTCCGGCGCCGGCGCCCGTGGGCCCGCCCCCGCCCCCGCCGGTGAACGTCCGGTACATCGGCTCCGTGGAGGGGGAGCCGGGGCCGAAAGTGGCCTTCTTCCTCACGGAGCAGAAGGAGGTCCTGACGGGCCAGGTCGGCGACACCGTCATGAACCGCTTCAAGGTCGTGCGCATCGGCATCGAGTCGGTGGACGTGCAGGACCTGGGCTCCGGACAGCTCCGGCGGATCCCGCTGAGGGGAAATTGACCTCGCGCCGCCTCCGCGGTCCGGCCCTGGCCCTGCTGCTGGCGCTCTTCGCCTCGGGATGCGGCGGCTGGCGGGCGTACCGCCAGGGGCAGCGCGAGGCCGAGCGCGGGAACTGGGACCTGGCCGTGGCCCGGCTGACCCTGGCCCTGCAGAGGGACCCCGACAACATCGGCTACCGGATCGCGCTCGAGAACGCCCGCGTGCGCGCCAGCCGCTTCCATCACGACGAGGCGCGCAAGGCCCTGGCCGCCGAGAACCTCGACCGCGCGGCCGAGGAGCTGGAGATCGCCGTCAAATACGACCCGAGCAACAAGCTCGCCTCCGACGAGCTGGCCGTGCTGCGCGCCCGGATCCTGGCCCGGAGCGCGGAGCAGCAGCGGCTCTCCGAGTTCGAGACCATGCGCACGCGCGCGCAGGCCGTGCGGCTGCCCATCCCCATGCTCTCCCCGCGCAGCCCGGCCCCCATCGTGCTCCGGTTCGGGGACCAGAGCCTGCAGCACGTCTTCGAGGCCCTGGGCAAGGTCGCGGGCGTGAACATCCTCTTCGACCCGGACTTTCGCGACAAGAAGGTCAGCGTCAACCTCACGGGCGTCACCTTCCAGCAGGCGCTCGACCAGCTCACCTTCGGCAACCGGCTCTTCTACAAGGTGCTCGACCCGAACACGCTGATCATCGTGGGCGAGTCGCAGGCCAAGCGCCGGATCTACGACGACGTGCTCCTGCGCACGTATTACATCCAGAACGCCGAGACCAAGGAGATCGAGGCGGTGGTCAAGCCGCTCCTGGGCACCTCCGCCCGCATCGTCTCCAACCCCACGCTGGGCGCCATCACCATCGTCGGCACGCTCGACCAGCACGCGCTGGCCGCGCGCGTGGTCGAGCTCAACGACAAGGCGCGCGGCGAGGTGCTGGTCGAGGTCCAGATCCTGGAGGTGAACCGCACCCGGGTGAAGAACTACGGGATCGCGCTCTCGAACTACGACCTGGGGGCGATCTACGCCCCGCACGGCGACCCGGGGGCGGAGGGCAATCCGCGCCTGCGCGCGCACATCCTGTCCTCGCTGAACCTGGCCGATTTCGTGGTGAACATCCCCACGGGGATCTTCGCGAGCTTCCTCCAGAACGACTCGAACGTCCGCATCCTGGCCGCGCCGAAGCTGCGGGCCTCGGAAGGCAAGCCGGCGGAGCTGAAGATCGGGACCGAGGTCCCCATCCCGGTGACCACGTTCCAGTCGGTCTCGCCCGGCGTGGGCAGCTTCTCGCCGGCGACGTCCTTCCAGTACCGCAACGTGGGCGTGAACCTGAAGCTCACGCCGCGGGTCAGCGCGGGCGGCGAGATCACGCTGGAGGTGGCCGCCGAGTTCAGCCTGCTCGGAGAGGACCGCAACGTGGGCAGCGAAGACAGCCCGCTCGTCGTGCCCACGTTCCTCACCCGGAACGTCCAGGGCATCCTGCGGGTGCGCGACGGCGAGACGAGCCTCATCGGGGGGCTGATCCTGGGCCGGGACGCCGAGACGATCAGCGGGATGCTCGGACTGCCCAGCATCCCGATCATCGGCAGGCTCTTTTCGGCCACGCAGACCAGCAAGGAGGACCAGGAGATCCTGATCTCCCTGACGCCCCACCTGGTCCGCGCGCCCAAGATCACGGAGTCGGACCTGACCACCCTCTACGTCGGCACCCAGGAGGCGGTGCGCGTACCCAGCGCGCGGCCGCCGCTGTTCGGGCCGGAAGAGCCCGCCGGAGGGGAGCCGCCGGCCGTGGCTCCGCCGGGGGGCACGCCGGTCACGGCCTCCCCGACACCGTCGCCCGATGCCCCGTCCGCTCCCGGGCCGACGGCCGCGCCGGAGGGGACGCCACCCGACGACGTCGAGGCCGATCCGCCCGCCGTTCCCACCCCCCCGGCCACGAGCACCGGCGCGGTCCCCGAGACGGCGGCCCCCTCGGTGCCGGCGGGCGGCTTGCGTCCGGTCGCGGCGGCCCTGAGCCCGGCCGACGCGACGCTCAAGGCGGGGGAGACGGCCGCGATCTCCCTGGTCATGATGAACGCGCGCGACCTGAACGGGCTCGAGTTCGTGCTGACCTACGACCCCGCGCTGCTCGAGGCCGTGGACGTCGCCCCGGGCACCCTGCTGACCCTCGACGGAGCGGCGGTCGGGATCGACCGCAGCCTCGAGGCCGGCCGGGTGCGCGCCCGGCTCACGCGCACGAGCGGCGTCGCGGGATCGGGCATGGTGGCCTCGGTCGCCTTCCGCGGCCTGCGCCCCGGCCCGGCCGTGATCACGGTGGAGTCGCTCACCTTCAGCACGATGACCGGCACGGAGCGCGCCGGAGTGACGGGGCCGGCCCGCCTCACGGTGACGCCATGAGACGCCTTACACTGACGGCCGTGCGTGCCGCCATCGTGGCCGCCCTGGTGGTGGCTCACCTGGGCTGCCAGGCCATCCTGACCGCGCCGGGCAACGCGACCATGACGATCGTCGTCAACCCCCCGTTCGTGCCGGCCCACGGCGGGGTGTCCGTCGTCTCGGCGCTGCTGATCGAGACCTCGATCGGGACGCCGGTGGCGGACGGGACCGTCGTGCAGTTCTTCACGGACCTGGGCCGGATCGAGGAGCAGGGCCGCACGAACGACGGCGTGGCCCGGGTCAACTTCGTCTCGGACGCGCGCTCCGGCACGGCCACGGTCACCGCCGTTTCGGGCGCGGTCAGCGGCACGGCCACCATCGAGGTGGGCAGCATCCTGCCCGCCCTGGTCGTGGTGACCGCGGCGCCGCAGCGGATCCTGGAGTCGCGCTCGAGCCAGGTCGTGGCGGTCGTGCTCGACGTGAACGGGAACCCGGTCCCGAACGTGCCGGTGTTCTTCGGCGTGGACGGGGCCACGGAGTTCATGGAGAGCGGCGGCCAGGCCGTCTTCACGGATAATGACGGGCGGGCGCGGGACGTCCTGCGCACGCGTCATCCACGAGATGGCGGGTTCCTGTCCGTGGTGGTCAGGGCGACGGCGGCCAACGGCGTAGAGGGCACGACGACGGTGTTCATCAATTGAAGCGCGCCTTCCTGGCGTTCGCGCTGGCCGGCCTGGGCGCCGCCGCCGCCCCGGCGCGCGCCGAGATCGCCCTGCTCGCGAACGGCCAGACCTTCAAGGTGGACCGCCACCGCGCCGACGGCGACCTCCTCTGGCTCACCCTGCGCGGCGGGGGCGAGATCGCGCTTCCCGCCGGCCACGTGCGCGGGTTCGTGCCGGACGAGGTGATCGAGGAGGTCGAGACGGCGGCGTCGAAGGCGGCGGGCGCCACCGCGGGCGCTCCCGAGCTGCGGCGGCTCGCGTCCCTTGCCGCGCGCCGCCACGGGCTCGACCCCGAGCTGGTGCTGGCCGTGGCGAACGTCGAGTCCGCTTTCCGGCCCAGGGCCGTCTCGCCCCGGGGTGCGCAGGGGCTGATGCAGCTCATGCCGGGCACGGCGCGGGACCTCGGCGTGGCCGACCCGTTCGACCCCGCGGCCAACCTCGACGGCGGCACGCGCTACCTGCGCGACCTGCTCGCGAAGTATGACGGAGACCTGCCCAAGGCGCTGGCCGCCTACAACGCCGGCCCCGGCGCCGTGGCCCGCCACCAGGGCGTGCCGCCCTACAAGGAGACGCGGGACTACGTCCGGAAGGTCCTGCGCCGCTACCAGCCGGCCCCGCGGGAATGACGCGCGTCGGGCCTGCGGAAGCCGGCTTCTCGCTCGTGGCCGCGGCCGCCTCCATCACCATCATGCTGGTGCTGATGGGCGTGGCCATGCCGAGCTGGAGATACGTGATGCAGAACGCGCGCGAGGAGGAGCTCCTCTTCCGCGGCACGCAGATCGTCGAGGCCATCGAGCGCTACCAGAAGAAGCACGGCAGCGCCCCGCCGGTGTCGCTGGAGATGCTCGTCAAGGGCAAGTTCCTGCGCAAGGAGTACAAGGACCCCATGACCCAGAAAGGGGAGTGGCGCTTCATCCGGCCCGGCGAGGCGATCGTCCAGCCGCCGGGCGCGGGCGAAGTGCGGCCGGGCCGCCCCACCCCGACGCCCGCGGCCACGCCCCGCTCCGGCTTCGGCTCGTCCTCCCCACGCGGTCCCCTCGGTCCCTTCATCGGCGTGGCCAGCACCAGCACCGACCAGAGCCTCCGCGTCTTCAACGGCCGCACGACGTACGACCAGTGGCTGTTCATGGTGGGCCACCCCCGCATCGTGGGCAAGGACATCCACGCGCGCACCCTCCCCGGAGTCCGCGTCCCCCGCGACAATCCCCAGCCCCGCCGCTAGCGGACGGCCTTGACCCGCGCCGGAGAGGCTCGCAGAATACGGAGTCGTCCGCCGCCTCCCTCCTTCCCCGGCCCGGGCCGGGGCCGTATCTCGGGCGAGCGGGCCGTGGAGGAGGTCACCTGGTCCGCTCGCGCACAGGGCGTCTTCCGGGCGTGCTCGGGACGCTGGCGGCCGTGGCCGCCCTGGCCGCTCCGGCCGAGGCCAAGGTCACGCGCTACCTGACGGGCAACCCCGCGGACGTGAGCCCGCCGTTGTTCGGCCCCGCCCACGCCCTCGGGGGCGGCGGCACGGACGTGGACGAGGCGCTGCAGTGGCTGATCGACCAGGTGCGCGGCTGCACGGGTTGCCCGGCCACGGTGGACGTCGTGGTGCTGCGGGCCTCGGGAGCGGACGGGTACAACGAGTACATCTACGGGATGAACGGGGTGGACTCGGTGGAGACACTGGTCATCACCAGGGCCCGCGACGCCGACACGGCGGCCGTCGAGGCGGTCGTCCGCAACGCCGAGGTCGTCTTCTTCGCGGGCGGCGACCAGTGCAGCTACGTGGAGAACTTCAAGGGCACGGCCGTGGAGCTGGCGGTGGAGTCGGTCTATGCGCGCGGGGGCGGCGTGGGAGGCACGAGCGCCGGCCTCGCCGTGCAGTCCGAGTTCGTGTTCGACGCCTGCCGGGGCACCATCCTCTCGGAAGAGGCGCTCGAGGATCCCTACGACCGGCGGGTGAGCTTCACCTACGACCTGTTCGACTGGGCGCACCTCGACGGGATCGTCGCCGAGAGCCACTTCACCGCCCGCGACCGCATGGGCCGCGCCATGGTCTTCGCGGCCCGGCAGATCCAGGACGGCCGCGCCCAGGCCGCGTTGGCCGTCGCCGTGGACGAAGCGACCTCGCTCGTCGTGGACCGCGGCGGCGTGGCCACCGTCATCGGCGAGGGCGCCGCGTACTTCATCCTGGCCGACCACCCGCCGGAGGTCTGCCAGCCGCGCACGCCGCTCACGTACTCGAACTACAAGATCTGGCGCGTGGAGGCGGGCGGCCGGTTCAACCTGCGGAACCGGCCGTCGGCGGGCTACTACCGGCGCAGCGTGGACAACGGCGTCATCACCGCCGACCCGTATTGAACCGGAATGCGGCCCCTCCGGCTGCGTGAGGCTGCGAGTGAAACCGGCGCGCCGGGATACGCTCCGCCTGCGGGGCCGGAGTCTCTAGAACGTGTCGGGGTCGGATTGGGGCGGGGGTTGGGGCGTCGTCTGCTGGGGCGGCGCCTGCGGGGTGGGGACCTGCGGCAGCACGGGCACCGGCGCGAAGGGCGAGACCGGGTAGGCGGGCGCGGCGGCCCCGGTGCCCGGGACCGGCGCCTCGGCCGACGGCACTGAGGGCTGGAAGACGCCGGGGAGACCCGGCCGCATGGGGCCCGGCCGCATGCGCTCGAGGCGCTCCCGCGCCCGGCCGGGCAAGGCCTCGAGCGCGGGCTCGTCCTCGTCGTCCATCGGCTCCTCTTCGAACAGCTCGTCGGGCGGCGGAGGCCGCGGTCCGCGGAACGGCAGCGCCGGGGCCGCCACACGCACGGGAGCCGCCACCGAGGGCGCCCTCGTGACGACCAGGAGCGTCTTCACCTGGTGTCCGGTCCGATCGAGCAGGATCGCGTAATTGACGCCCAGGCCCTCCAGCACGGAGAGGACCGCCTGCGCCGGCGTCGCCGCCTGTACGGCCGCCGTCACCAGGTGGCGCGGGGGAGCGCCGTCGTAGGTCACTTCCATGCGCGTCTGGCGGGCCAGAGAATCGAGCACGTCCGAGAGCGGGGCGCTCCGCGCGTTGAGGTCCACGTAGCCCCCGTTCACCGCCACCGTCACCTCGGCGGCGGCCGGACGGGTGGCCAGGATCGCCACGGCGGCGATCAGCCCCAGCCGTGCGCTCGCGTGCCGCCGCATCCTTAGACACTGTACGGCCATCGCCCGGGCCGTGTCCACTCCCGGGAAGGCCGGCTAATCGGCGGTGAGCCGCGCCCTTTGCACGCCGGGAGCCTCCACGGCGTCGAGCAGGGCCAGCGCGTGTGAGCGGACCTCTTCGAAGGCCGGGCGCAGGGCCGCGGACAGGGGCTCCGGGGGAGGCGGCTGGATCGTGAGCGGGTTGACGAACACGCCGTCCTTGAGCGTGCGGTAGTCGAGGTGGGGCGCCGTGGACAGGCCGGTCGACCCGACGTTGCCGATCAGCTCGCCCTGCTCGACGCGCTGCCCGCGGCGGACCTTGATGCGCGAGAGGTGCCCGTAGAGCGTCTGGAACCCGCGGCCATGGCGGAGCTTCACGACCTTGCCGTATCCGCCGTGCCAGCCCGCCTGGGTCACGACGCCGTCGGCCGCCGCGCGCACCGGCGTGCCCGCCCGCGCCGCATAGTCCACCCCCAGGTGCGGGCGGAAGCGCTTGAGGATCGGATGGAACCGGGCGCGGGTGAAGCGCGAGCTGATGCGGCTGAACTTCAGCGGCGAGCGCAGGAACGTCTTGCGCAGGGGCACGCCTTCCGGCGTGTAGTACTCGGGCCGGCCGGAGCCGGTGAAGCGCACGGCGCGGATGGCCCGCTCTCCCCGCATCAGCTCGGCGGAGAGGATGGGGCCGTAGCGCGAGAACCGGCCGTCGAGGTACATCTTCTCGACCACCACCCGGAACGAGTCGCCCTTCTGCAGCTCGGTGTTGAAATCCACGTCCCATTCGAAGATCTGCGCCAGGTCCAGCGCGAGCTGCGGCTCCTCGCCCGCCTCGCCCACGGCGCCGAACAGGCTGGAGGTGATGAGGCCGGCCGCGCTCTCCGTCCGCGTCTCGTAGCTCTTGGTGTGGAGCTGCGCCTCCAAGCCGTCGCCGTTGCGGCGGACCTGCAGGGTGCGCAGCTCGTCGATCACGTAGCTGAACGCGAGCAGGCCCTCCGCTCCCACCGTGACGTCGAAGGCGTTGCCCACGGACAGGCGCGCCAGGTCGTAGATCGGGCGCGCCACGCGCACGAGGTCGTAGACGCCGCGGGGGGTGAGCACGTCGCCGATCGCCTTCTCGAGCGTGCCGTTGCGCGCGACGTTGCCGCGCAGCACGGTGACGGACACGGGAGCGGCGGCGAGGACGGGAGCGGCGGCGAGGGAGACGGGGCCCGGGGGATCGATGACGACCAGGTGCTGGGGCAGCAGCAGGAACGCCAGCGTAGAGATCCCACTGACTCGTCTCATCCGGACCACCTCGCTTCTCGAAGGCCGGACCGACACCGGCACGAATTGGCCGTGAGTATACAAAACGATACACAGCGGTCAAGGAGTTTCTCCCTGTTGCGGGACGTTCTGTGGCGCCGCGCACGGAACGGACAAGAACTCAGGCGCGATCGAGGTCCGCCCGGTCGGAGTCGCCCATCTCGACTCGGCGAGAGGGGAAGTACTCGCTCCAGCGGCGGGTCACCGTGTCGGCGGTGCGCTCGTCGCAGAACAACTCCGCCGGGAATCCGGGCTTGAGGCGTGCATCGATCAGAATCGGCGGATCGTACGCCACGTGGTTGCGCAGGAGGGTCCGTTTGGCGGCGTGAATGTCCGCGGCCGGCTCGAAGCGGGTAAATGTCGTCCAGAGGAAGTTGATGGGGCTGCGCGCCGCGCGCGCCGGCTCGTCGGTGAGCACGAGCAGCGGCCAGCCGGCGAACGCCGGGTGGGCGGCCAGGCGCGCCGCCGCCCCGGCGTCGGCGGCGTAGCGGGGGCCGCCCACGACGAGGCAGCCGCCGCAGAAGACGCGCACGTCGGTCACGTCGCCCGGCGGCGGCTCCGGCGGACGGAACTCCCGCGGCAGCTCGCGCACGGGGTCGCCCAGGCCGAGCCACACGCCCTTCGAGCCCTCGTTCACGCTCGGACCCGTGTAGTCGAGCGTGTCCATGGAGACGTTGGCGAAGACGAACAGGTCGCGCCCGGGGCGCGTGCGGGCCAGGACGTGCTCGAGCGTGGCGCGGAAGTTCCGCAAGTCCACGGGCTGGTCGGTCAGGAGCAGGAACTTCGTGAGCGAGAGCTGGCCCTCGCCCAGGATGCGGAAGGCGCTGGCCATGGCCTCGCGGGCATAGCGCTCGCGGACCACGGCCGCGGCCAGCGAGTGGTAGCCGGTCTCGCCGTAGGACCAGAGGTCGCGCACGCCGGGCATGGCCAGGGGGAAGAGCGGCGCGAGCAGCTCCTGCAGCAGGTCGCCGATGTAGAAGTCCTCCTGCCGGGGCTTGCCCACGACAGTGGCCGGGTAGATCGCGTCGCGGCGGTGGGCGAGCCGCTCGACCTCGAACACCGGGTAGTCGTGGCGCAGCGAGTAGTAGCCGTAGTGGTCCCCGAAGGGTCCTTCCGGCTTCCGGAGGCGGGGGGGGACGCGGCCGATGAGCGCGAACTCCGCCGACGCCACCAGCGGATGAGCCGCCCCTGCCGCGGTCAGCTCGAGCTTCCGGCCCAGGAGCAGCGAGGCCAACATCAGCTCGGGGACGTTCTCCGGCAGGGGCGCGATGGCGGCGAGGATGAGCGCCGGCGGGCCGCCGAGGAAGACGGTGACGGGCAGCGGCTCGTCGCGCGCCTCCGCGACCGCGTAGTGGAAGCCGCCGCCCTTGCCGATCTGCCAGTGCATGCCGGCCGTGCGCGGGTCGTGCACCTGCATGCGGTAGATGGCCAGGTTGTGGCCGTGCCCGCCGGGGCGTTCGGTATACACGAGGGGCAGGGTGAGGAAGGCCCCGCCGTCCTCCGGCCAGCAGGTGAGCGCGGGCAGGCGGTCGAGACGGACGTCGCGGGTGATCACCTCCGTCACGGGGCCGCGCCGGCCGCGGCGCGTCCCGATCCGCAGCGCCTCGCCCAGGACGTCGCGGGCGGCCCACAGCTTCCCCGGGCTCGGCGGCATCAGCTCCTCGGCCAGCGCGGCCATCCGCCGCACCAGGCGCAGCGGGCGCGCGCCGAAGGCCATCTCGGCGCGCCGCCGCGTGCCGAAGAGGTTCGTGGCCAGCGGAAAGGCGGCCCCCGCGACGTGGGTGAAGAGGAGGGCGGGCCCGCCCGCGGCGATGACGCGACGGTGGATCTCGGCGGCTTCCAGGCGCGCGTCCACGGGCGCCTCCACCACCGCGAGGTCGCCCTCCGCCCGGAGCCGATCGAGGAAGGCACGGAGGTCGGGAAATCCACGGTCGCTCACGGTGGTCGGGCATTGTGCCGCCGAGCGACCGGTCTTTTCAACGCCAGGGGCGCGGAGGACGCGCGCGCTAGAGCGAAGGCGCGTCGAGGAGGGCCCGCAGGCGGCTCTCCAGGGCGGCGGGCGTGAAGGGCTTCTGCAGGAAGTCCGTGCCCTCCGCCGGGCTCACGGCCGGGATGAAGGCGTCGTCCGTGTACCCGGAGACGTAGAGGACCTTCATCCGGGGGCGCGCGCCGGAGAGCGCGCTCGCCAACTCGGGCCCGCTCCGGCCGGGCATGATCACGTCCGTGACCATCACGTCGATCGTGCCGGGATGCGACCGGCTGAGGCGGACGGCCTCGTCGGCGTTGGCCGCCTCCAGCACGCGATAGTCGCTCGTCTCGAGGACCTCGCGGATCATGCGGCGCAGCAGGTCCTCGTCTTCCACGAGCAGGACGGTCTCGCCGCCCCGCGGCGCCGGCTCCGGCGCGCTCGCGGGCGCCTCCAGGTCCAGCGGCTCGTCGACGCGGGGCAGGAAGACCTGGAAGCGCGTGCCCCGTCCGGGCCGGCTCTCCACCCAGACGTACCCGCCGCTCTGCTTCACCACCCCGTAGACCGTGGCCAGCCCCAGGCCCGTGCCCTTGCCCTTGGGCTTGGTGGTGAAGAAGGGCTCGAAGATGTGGCGCTGGGTCTCGGCGTCCATGCCCACGCCGGTGTCCGTCACCTCGAGGAGGACGTAGGGCCCGGGACGCGCGCCGAGGTGCTCGCGCGCGTACTCCTCGTCGAGGTCGGCATTGCGCGTCTCGAAGGTGATCGTCCCCCCGCGCGGCATCGCGTCGCGCGCGTTGACCGCGAGGTTCATCAGCACCTGGTCGATCTGGCTGGGATCCGCCTTGAGCCGCCCGAGTCGGCTGTCCAGGCGCAGGGCGAGAGTGATGTCCGCGCCGATCAGGCGGCCGAGCAGGCGCGCGGTGTCGGAGACGACGGCATTGAGGTCGAGGACGCGGGACTGCAGCACCTGCCGGCGGCTGAAGGCCAGGAGCTGCCGGGTGAGCGCCGCCGCGCGCTCGGCCGCCCTGAGGATGTGCTCGGTCCTCTGGCGGGCGGGGGAGCCCGCGGCCAGCCCGCGCGCGATCAGCTCGCCGTAGCCGGTGATGACGTTGAGCAGGTTGTTGAAGTCGTGCGCCACGCCGCCGGCCAGGCGGCCGAGCGGCTCCATCTTCTGCGCCTGCCGGAACTGCGCCTCGAGCTGCCGGCCCTCGGTGACGTCGCGCAGGACCACGAGGTGGCTGCCGGGCAGGAAGTCCGCGGTCACGCTGAACTCGATCTCGCGCGCCTGCCCGTCGGGGCGCAGGACCGCCATCTCGCCGCGGGCGCGGCCGTCCCTGCGGAGGGCGGCCCAGACCGAGTCGAAGTCGAAGCCGGCGCGGGCATGGTCGCCCAGGCGATGGCCGAGGAGCTGCGCGCGGGCCACGCCGTGCAGGGCGCAGGCGGCGGCGTTGGCCTCCACGTAGCGGCCCTCGTCGTCCGTGACGACCATGGCGTCCATGGCCGCCTCGAAGAGCGAGCGGAACTGCCTCGCGCTGGCCCGCACCCCTTCCTCGGCCCGGCGCCGCTCCGTGATGTCGCGCAGGTAGGCGATGAAGACGTGCCGCGTGCCCAGCGCGAGCGGCGTCACGGCCAGCTCCAGCGGGAACTCCGTCCCGTCGGGGCGGCGTCCCGTGGTCTCCATCCGCCGGCCCACCAGGGTCCCTCCGGCCGTGGCCAGGTCGTGGGCGAGGCCGCGCCCCAGGCGATCGCGCAGCGCGGGAACGAGCGCGTCCACCTTCAGGCCCACGGCCTGGCCGCGCCCGTAGCCGAAGATCGCCTCCGCGGCGCGGTTCCCCTCCAGCACACGGCCGTCCTGGTCGAGGGTGAGGATGCCGTCGAGCGCCGAGTCGAGGATGGCCGTCTTCCAGGCCTCGCTCGCCCGCAGCTGCGCTTCCCACTCCTCGCGCTCGACCTCGCGCGCCGCGTCGGTGGCCGCGGGGCCGAACGGGTCGACCAGGCGGCGCGGGATGTCCTCCACGAACTCGCGGATGCGGTCGCGCGCCTGGCCGCGCAACACCACGAACTTCACCCCGTGGCGCTGCCGGCCGTCGTGCGCGCCCGCATCGCGCACCACCTGGCCCACGACCTGCAGGTCCTCCGCCTCGTCCGGCAGGCGGAAGCTGAGGTCGAGCTTCGAGCCGGCGGCCAGGGCGGTGCCCGTCTCGAGCAGCACCCCGTTCACGCTGATGTTGAGGGCGACGCCGGGCTGCGGCTCGGCCGCCGCGGGCTGCCTGGACCACGCCTCGAGCAGCACCGGGATGCGGGCGGCGCGCCGGCGGGGCACGTTGAGCAGCTCCTCGAGGCGGGAGTCCCAGAGGTCGGGGTCCACGCGGCCGGGGAAGACGACGTTGGCGCCTGCCTGGCGCAGCGCCTGCTCCTCGTCGAGCGTGGGCGCGCCCGCGAGCACGACGATGGCCCCCTCGCGCGTGTCGGCGTCCTGGCGCAGGAGGCGGACGAGCCGCGCGGCCGCCGCGTGCTCGTCCCCGTCCACGATCACGAGGCTCGGCCGCAGCGCGCGCGCCGCCGCGTAAGCCGACTCCAGGTCCGGGACGTCCACGCGCCGCACGTCGCCGCGCGAGAGGCTGGGCCGGACGAGCTCGGGCCGCAGACCGTGGGAGGAGGCGATCAGGACGCGGCGGACCTCCGCCTGCGACCCCTGCCCGTTCGCCACGGGCTCCGCGACCTCAGTTGCCACCGTTCTCCTCCAGTTGCCGAATGCGCGCCTCGGGTCACTCTCTAAGAGCACCGACCGTGCCACGCTTTGGCGGGGCATTGGTCCCAAGCCGGTCAATGACTTATCGCCGGGCGACGTGCCCACTCCGGTAGGGATGCCCGAATCGCCGGGCAGCGCGCCCGACTCGTTTGCGGCGCGCTCGCCCGCGGTGATAAAAAGGAGGGACATGGCCGCCGCCCTCCTCGAGACGCGCTTTCGCGACGCCGCCCTCGAGTCCGTTCGCGACAAGGTGCTCCAGGGAAAGCGGCTGTCATTCGAGGACGGCGTCGCGCTCTACCGCAGCCACGACCTGCTCGCGGTCGGGCACCTCGCGAACCTCGTGCGCGAGCAGCGCCACGGGGACGCCGCCTACTTCGTGTGGAACACGCACCTCAACCACACGAACGTGTGCGTGGCCACGTGCGACTTCTGCGCCTTCGCGGCGAAGAAGGAGGAGCCGCGCGCCTACACGATGGGCCTCGACGCGATCTTCGCCAACGTCGCCGCGCTGCCCGCGGCCGTACGCGAGGTGCACATCGTGGGCGGGCTGCACCCGGACCTGCCCTGGTCCTACTTCATGGAAATGATGCGCGGCATCAAGCGCGTCCGCCCCGACATCCACGTGAAGGCGTTCACGGCCGTCGAGGTCTTCTTCTTCCACAAGCTCTACCGGATGCCGGTGCCGCAGGTGCTCGCGGAGCTGAGGGCGGCCGGCCTCGATTCCATGCCGGGCGGCGGCGCCGAGATCTTCGCCAAGGAGACGCGCAACCGGCTCATCAAGGGCAAGGCCGACGCCGCGCAGTGGCTCGACGTCATGCGCGAGGCCCACCGCCAGGGGATCCCCACCAACGCCACCATGCTCTACGGGCACATCGAGTCGGTGGAGGACCGCGTGGACCACCTCGTGCGGCTGCGCGAGCTGCAGGACGAGACGGGCGGCTTCGTGACCTACATCCCCCTAGCCTTCCAGCCCTGGGAAGCGCCCGCCATGACCTGCCCGGAGACGACGGGCTTCGAGGACCTCAAGGCGATCGCCGTGGGCCGCCTGATGCTGGACAACTTCCCCCACATCAAGTCGTACTGGATCATGATCGGCCCGCGCCTGGCCCAGGTGGGGCTCTCGTTCGGCGCGGACGACATCGACGGCACGGTGACGGAGGAGAAGATCGCCCACGACGCCGGCGCCCCCACCGCGCAGTCCATGACCGTCCACGAGCTGGTCCGCCTCATCCGCGAGGCGGGCCGCCAGCCGGTGGAGCGCGACACCGTCTTCAACGTCGTCAAGGAGTGGTGACCGGTTGACGTCCCCGCTGACGCCGTCGGGCGTCCCGCTGCGCCTGGGCGTCGTGTCGTACCTCAACGCCGCGCCCACCGTGCACGGCCTGGACCGCGACCCGGCCTTCCGCCTGATCCGCGACGTGCCGTCGCGGGTGGCCGACCTGCTGCACGCGGGCGAGGTGGACCTCGGCCTCATCCCCTCCATCGAATACGCCGCGGGCGACTACGCGATCGTGCCGGGCGTGGCCATCGGCAGCCGCGGGCCCGTGCGCTCGGTGAACCTCTTCCACCGGGTGCCGCTCGAAGCCGTGCGCCGCGTGGCGCTCGACGTCTCCAGCCGCACGAGCGTGGCGCTGGCGCGCGTCCTCCTCCACGAACGCCTGGGCCGGGATCCCGAATACGTGCCCTCCGCGCCCTCCGTGCCCGCGATGCTGGCGGGAGCCGACGCCGCGCTGGTGATCGGCGATCACGCCCTGTACTTCGAGGGTCCCGGGGACCGGCTGGACCTGGGCGCGGAATGGACGGCGCGCACGGGCCTGCCGTTCGTCTTCGCCTTCTGGGCCGGCCCCGCCGGGGTCGTGACCCCGGCCGGGGTCGCGCGGCTGCAGGCCGCGCTGGCCGCGGGCCTCGACGCGCTGGGCGCCATCGCGTCGTCATACAATGGCCTCGGCGCCTCTCGCGCCGCGCTCAACGAGGCCTACCTGCGCGGCAACATCGTCTACGCGCTGGGCGCGGCGGAAGCGGAAGGCCTGCGCGAGTTCTACCGCCGGGCGCACGCGCTGGGCCTGGTCGCCCGCGTGCCGGAGCTGAGGTTCCATGGCCATCGCTGACACGGTCGAAGGGAAGGTGCTCGCGGGTGAGCGGCTCTCGCGCGAGGAGGGCATCGCCCTCCTGCGCGGCGCCGACCTGCTGGAGCTGGGCATGCTCGCCGACGCGGTTCGGCGGCGCCTGCACCCCGAGGGGTTGGTCACCTACATCATCGACCGCAACATCAACTACACGAACGTGTGCGTCGCGCAGTGCGCGTTCTGCGCCTTCTATCGCGACCTGCCCTCGAGGGAGGGGTACCTCCTGAGCAAGGAGCAGCTCGCGCAGAAGATCGAGGAGACCCTGGCCCTCGGCGGCAACCAGATCCTCCTGCAGGGCGGCCTGCACCCCGACCTCGGGATCGAGTTCTACGAAGAGCTGTTCCGGTGGATCAAGGCCGCCTATCCCATCTGGATCCACGGCCTCTCGCCCGCGGAGATCAAGCACATCAACAAGGTGTCCTCCCTCACCACCGAACAGACCGTCCGCCGCCTGATCGCGGCCGGGCTCGACTCGATCCCGGGTGGGGGAGCGGAGGTGCTGTCCGACCGTGTGCGCAACCTCATCGGCATCGCCAAGGGCTCGACCGCCGACTGGCTGGAGGTCATGGAGGTGGCGCACGGCCTCGGGCTCAAGACCACGGCCACCATGATGTTCGGCCACGTGGAGACGCTGGAGGAGCGCGTCGACCACCTGCTGCACCTGCGCGACCTGCAGGACCGCACGCGCGGGTTCACCGCCTTCATCGGCTGGACGTTCCAGCCGACGAACACGGCCATGGCCGGCGACGAGCTCTCGTCGTTCCAGTACCTGCGCACGCTGGCCCTGGCCCGCGTCATGCTCGACAACTTCCCCAACGTCCAGGCCTCCTGGGTCACGCAAGGCGGCAAGATCGGCCAGGTCTCGCTGCGCTTCGGCGCCAACGACTTCGGCTCGCTCATGATCGAGGAGAACGTGGTCTCCGCCGCGGGCGCCCACTTCCGCCTGACCGAGGCCGAGATCGCCCGGAACATCCAGGACGCCGGTTTCGTCCCCAAACGCCGCACGATGCACTACGAGCTCGTGGGCGACCCCTACTGCTGGTCCCACGCCACGCCGGCGATGCCGGACGAGAAGGCGGCGGCGACGTCCGTGGCGGGGTAGGCTGATCGGTCCTGGCTGGACCGGCCGGTCGTGTACGCTGTCAGCGGTTCTCTCCCCGAATCCCTTCCTCCGAGGTCCGTCTCTCCCGGATTGGGGCGCACGGCAGTGTCCGACGGGATCACCAGGGTGCCGCATCGCGGGGGCGGCCTCCGCCTCGGGGACCGCGCACGAGCGGCCATCCGGCTGCGGCACCTGAGCCCGCG
>DATKEG010000028.1:0-28898 GCA_035544515.1 Vicinamibacteria bacterium
GGGCGCCGCCGAGGCCGAGGCGCCCGGCTGCGGCCGGTTGAAGTAGTACCAGAACGCGGCGGTCGCGGCGGCCGCGAGGGCCAGCGCGACGAGCGCGGCCCTGGCCCGTCCCGGCGCTCCCGCGGAGGGGCGCGCGCCGCCCGGCGGGCGGTCTCGTGCGCCGAACTGGGGTGACCAGCGCTCGGGGGACGGCCGCTCGAGCGGCGGCAGCGGTCCTTCCAGCCCTTTCGCATTGAGCAGCTCGTCGAGCGCCGCGAGGTCGTCTTTGCTCGGGCGCGAAGCCGCGGGCCGGGCGGGCTCGGCCTCGAGATCCGCCGGCAACGCCGTCCTCGCGGGAGGCGCCGTCGCGCCCGAGCGCGCGGGCGGCTTCCACTCGCGCGCCTCGCGCTTGCTCGGACCCACTCCCGGGGGAGCGGGCGGGATGCTGAGGTCGGGCGTGCGCGACGGGATGTACGGGGCCGTGTCGCGCTCCGCCTGCGCCGGTGGGACCTGCGACGCGGCCGGCGGCGTGAACGAGGGCGGCGGCGAAGGGGACGGGGGTGGCGCGAGCGAGGGCGGTTCCGGATCCGTTACGAAGACCGGTACCGGCTCCGGCTCCGCGGCGATGGCCGGGGCCGGAACCGACGCCACCGGCGGAGGCCCCACGGGCTTCACGTCGTCGGGCACGAAGATGGCCATCTCCGGCTCTTCGCTCGGCGTGGGGGACCAGGAGACGGGCGGCTGGGACTCGGGCTCGAATCGAAAGGGCGTGGCCGGTTCGAACACGACCGGCGCCGGCGCGGCGGGCGCGACGGTGGGCGCCGGCGGCTGCACCGGGGCCGCCCCCGCGGGCTGGATCAGCGCCTCGCGCGCGGTGTCGCTCAGGTCGATCTCGGGCCCGGAGGCCTGAGCTTGCCGCACGAAGGGCGCGGGGGCCGCGGCGAGCGACGGGCGCTCGGCGGAGCGGCGGAGGAGGCCCAGGAACACCAGCGTGCAGGCCAGCTTGGCCGCGTCGAACTCGTCGAGCTTCGTCCCGGCCGCCGCGTTCTTCAAGGTGGTACGCCCGTCGAGCCGGGACAGCAGGTCCGCCGCTTCGGCTTCCACCTCCGGCAGCTTCCCCTTCATCTCCGGCACCGGCGTGAGCACGACGTCGAGCCCCTCGAGGTGGCGCAGCACGAAACCCCGGTCGGTGACGCGGCGCACCGCGGCGAGCAGCACCTTCTCCGTCGAGAGCTTCAGGTCCACGGCGCCCTTGGGGAGCACGCCGTCCTCGAACTCGAAGCTGCCCGCCGTGTAGGCCACGACGTCGGAGAGGATGCGCTCCACCTTGGCGCGCGCGGCTTCGCCCAGCTCGCGCTGGCTCACGAAGCCGGTCTCCGAGAGGACCTTGGCCAGCGGGCTGCCCGGCCCCACCTTGCTGTTGGCCTCCTCGAGCTGCTCGGGCGTGAGGGTGCCGGTCTCGATGAGGATTGCCCCGAGCTGATCGCGCGGGTCGTTGGAGGAGCCGAACAGGATCCTGCCCCCGCGGAAGTAGAGGGCCTTCTGGTACGACGGCCCCTCCACCTTCAACGAGCCGGTGGCCCCGTTGTGGTGAAGGTCCACGAGGAGGAAGGGAAACGCCTGGGGATCGATCTGACCGCTGATGGGGAACGCTCCGGCCAATTTCCCTCCCGGCGACCGCCGGAGCCTGCGCCGGCGCGGCCGCCATCCAGGCCGCACGAATCTTAACATGCCGTATTGCGTTGACAGTTCCGATGCGGGTCGGCAGACTCGCCTGAGGCGCTGCTCTCGTTTCTTGGTGATCAGGAGTGGTCCGGCGCCCGCAGTGGAGCGTCTCCACTGCCGGTCGCGCGGGATTCATCCCCGCCCGGACCGCCGAGTGACGCCCAGCGCGGAACGGAGGGCGCTGCCCCATGGAGGAAGACCGCAAGCGCGAGGACGAATGGTTCAGGGCCAACGAGAAGAAGCTGCTCGACGAGGCGCGCCTCGCACGCGAGCGGCGCGAGAAGGAGCGGGCGGCCGAGGAGGTCGCGAGCGAGAGCGCGCGGCTGAAGGCGCTGCACTTCATGAAGTGCCCGAAGTGCGGGCACGACATGAAGGAGGAAGACCTCCAGGGCGTCAGGGTCGATCGCTGCACGTACTGCGAGGGCCTCTACTTCGACGCGGGAGAGCTCGACGTGGTGCTCTTGAAGAAGGAAGAGGACCGCAAGGGCTTCTTCCGCCGCCTGGTCAAGATCTGAGAAGGGCGCGGCCGCGGCCGGACGCATGCCCTACCTCGTGGACGGCAACAACCTGCTCGGTTCGTGGGGTGGGCCGCGCGGCCCGGACGACCGCCGCGCGGAGGTCGTCCGCCGCCTGGCCGCCTTCTGCCGCGCCCGCAACGTCCGCGCCACCGTCGTCTTCGACGGCCACTCGCTGCGCCCCGACATGGCGGCGCAGGACCTCGGCCCGCTCACGTTGCGCGTGCCTCCCCCGGGGGAGGACGCGGACAGCGTGATCCGCACCCTGGTGGAGCGCGCCCCGCGGCCGGCGGAACTGGTGGTCGTGACCTCCGACAAGGCTCTCTACTCCTACGTCCGATCGCTGGGCGCGAACGTGTTGCGCACGCACGAATGGAACGCGCTCGAGCGCCAGCTCGCTTCGGCGGGCCGCGCGCGCGAAGACGCCGACAAGCCGGAGAGAGAGGACGACGTCGAGGGCTGGCTCCGCAAGTTCGGCGGGTCCGAGTAGCGCGCGTTCCACGCCGCCGGACGCGACGCGCGAATCGCGACGGCTCGTGTTCCGGTCGAAGGAGGCCGGAGGCGGCGTGCCGCAGCTCGTGATCATGCCCTAGCAGCCCGGTGGCCGCGGAGGGGTCCACCCGCCACAAGCGTCAACCGGCGATGACACCCGCGCAAGCGTTTCCCCGCGCGGGTGTTGACGCGTCGTTTGGCGCGGCGCCGACAAGCGCGCGAGATGCCGGCGGCGGGGGCCACCATCGGCCGCGCCCACGTCCCGACCTCGCAACTCCATCCCGCGCGCCGACTTCCGCCGCCGCGCGCTCCCCGGCACCGGCCTTGCCCTGATGTCGGCCGTCGTGCGTGGCGTGCCGGCGCGGGTCACGAACGGGAGAGACGGGGCCCGCGCCGGATCTACGAGGCGCCGGGTCGGGACGGTCCGCGAGGCCAATCTCGGGCTGCCGGCTCGACCACCTCCGACGCGACGCGCACGAAAGCCGCCGGCGGCCGCGCGGCCGCCCAAGGGACAACGCCGTTCACTCACTGAGGAGAAGACATGAAGCTCGATCGCATCGTGGCCGCGGCGCTCGCCCTGGCCATCAGCCTTTCCGCCGGCCTGGCCGTGGCCGCCGGCAAGCCCGCCCCCACCGGCAAGGTGAACATCAACGCCGCATCCGTGGAGCAGCTCAGCGCGCTGCCGGGCATCGGCGCCAAGCTCGCGGCCCGCATCGTCGAGCACCGCCAGAAGTCCGGCGCCTTCAAGTCCGTCCAGGAGCTGATGAACGTGAAGGGCGTCGGCGAGAAGAACTTCGAGAAGCTGCAGCCCTACCTCACCACGGGCGACAGCGCCAAGACCGGAGGCACCCGCTAGGTCCGCGCGGGGCGGCGGGGCGTCCCGCCGCCCCGGCGGCTGGGGAGGGAAAGCCATGGCGCGCGCGGAGAAGGGACAGAGCCTCGTGGAGATGCTGGCGACTCTCGCCGTGCTGATGGCGATCGCCGGCCTGAGCGTGCCGTGGTTGCGCGCCTACCAGGTGGAGGCGCGGCTCCTCGGCGCGGGTCGCGTGTTCAAGGGCGAGTTCCGGCGCGCCCGGTCCATGGCCGTGCGCTCCTCGGCCTACACCGCCATCCGGTTCGAGACGGACGCGGACGGGACGTGGTTCTACAGCCTCTACGCCGACGGCAACCGGAACGGCGTCCGCGCGGCCGACATCCGCAAGGGGATCGATCGGCGCGTGGGCGAGCCGCGGCGGCTCGACGGCGGGGCGCCCGGTGTGCGCGTGGGGATCCACCCGGACGTGCCTGCGCTGCCGCCCGACAGCGGCACGCTCGACCCGTCGCGGCCGATCCAGTTCGGAAGCGCGGGGATGGTGTCCTTTTCGCCCCTGGGCACGGCCACGCCGGGAACCTTCTATCTCGCGGGCGAGGTGCGGCAGGCGGCGGTGCGGGTGACGCCGGGCACCGCGCGCGTGCGCCTCATGATCTGGAGCCGGGGCCGCAAGTGGACCGAGCGCTGAGAGCGGGGCCGGCCTTCGTGGTGCGCGTGGACCCGCGCGACGGTGCCACCGGCGTCTTCCGCGACGCCCCCGTGGTGGCCTGCCTCTCGCACGCGGCCGACGTGAGCAGCGTGGGCCCGGAGACGTTCCGGGTCGAGGAGCAGGGCGGCGACGCCGTCCCCGGGCGGCTCAGGCTCAGCCCGGACCGCGCGGTGGTGATCTGGACGGCGCACCGGCTCCTCACGCCCGGCATCGAGCACGTGGTGACCGCGGACGGGCTGCGCGATGCGCGCGGCGGGCGGGTCGCCCCCTACTCGAGCCGTTTCGTTCCCTGTGACCTCGTCCTCGAGGACGTCTCCGACTGACCTCCGGCCCGCGCGGCGCGCGCGTCCAATCCCCGCCGTCCGCTCCCTTCCGTCTTCTCCCCCCCCCGGCTCCGCTGAAACCCCCGCCACCCGCCGCGCCGCGCGGGCGGACGCACGCGCGTCTGTGCTAGATTCCCCTGTTGGCCGCTGGCATGAGCGCGCACCACTACCTGCTCGTCACGCTTGGGCTCTACGCGGTAGGAGCCTTCGACATGCTCGCGCAGGCGATCATGCGGCGGCGGCTGCTCACCTCCTGGACCGTCACGGCCACCCTGGTCGGGTTCGCGCTGCACACGGCCAGCCTCTCGCAGCGCTGGCGCGACGCCGGCCACTTCCCGGCCGTGGGACTGCACGACAGCGCGTCGATCCTGGCCTGGGCCATCGTGCTCGTGTCCCTCGTGGTCTACGTCCGCACGCGCGTGGAGGCGCTGGGGCTGGCCGCGTACCCGGTCGCGTTCGGCCTGGTGCTGATCGCGAACCTCACCCCGGCCTCCGAGAGCGGCGATCCGATGCTGCAGAGCCTGTTCCTGCCCATCCATGCCGCGCTGGCCTTCTTCGGCTACGCCGCCCTCTTCCTGGCCTTCACCATGGGCGTGGCCTACCTCGTCCAGGAGCGCGAGCTGAAGGGGCGCTCGCCGCGCGCGTTCTACTACCTGGTGCCGAGCCTCGAGCGCTGCGACACCATCAGCGGACGCAGCGTGGCCGTGGGTTTCGGCTTCCTCACCCTGGCCATCGCGACCGGCATGCTCTGGAGCCAGAGCGCGCACGGCCGGTACTGGACGGGCGACGCCAAGGAGTGGGCCGCCCTGGCCGGATGGCTGCTCTACGTCGTGCTCCTGGTCGCCCGGCGGCGCACGGGCTGGGGCGGACGGCGGGCGGCGCTCCTCGGCATCGCCGGCTTCGCGGCCGTGGTCTTCACGTTCGTCTGGATGACCGTCGTCTCCACCTCCGTGGGCGCCGCCCAGTGATCGCGATCGCCGGCGTCAGTCACAAGACCGCGGACCTGCCCCTGCGCGAGGCGCTGGCCTTCCCCGCGGACGCGCTGGCCTCCGCCCTCGCCCGCCTGCGCGAGGAAGCCGGCCTCGGCGGGGCCATGATCCTCTCCACCTGCAACCGCGTGGAGCTGTACGGCCAGTCGGACGAAGCCGATCGCCTGGAGGAGCGGCTGGCCGACTTCCTGTGCGCTTTCCACGGCCGCCCGCGCTCCGAGCTCGACGCCTTCGTCTACCGGCTCTCGGGGGCCGAGGCCGTGCGGCACGCGTTCCGCGTGGCCGCCAGCCTCGACTCGATGGTGCTGGGGGAGCCGCAGATCCTCGGGCAGGTGAAGGAAGCGTACCGGCGGGCGGAGGAAGCGGGCGCGCTCGGCTCGTCGCTCATCGCCCTGCGCAACCGGTCGCTGGCCGCGGCCAAGCGCGCGCGCAGCGAGACCGGCATCGGGAACAACGCGGTGTCGGTCTCCTACGTCGCGGTGGAGCTGGCCCGGAAGATCTTCGGGGCGCTGCGCGACCGCAACGTCCTGCTCGTGGGCACGGGCAAGATGAGCGGTCTGGCCGCCCGGCACCTCGTGCACGGCGGCGCGCGGGCCACGGTGCTCGGCATGCGCACCCTGGACCACGCCGTCGCGTTGGCCTCGGCGCTCGGCGGACGGGCGGCACCCCTCTCCGCGCTGCGCGAGGAGATGGCGGCGGCGGACATCGTCATCAGCGGGACCGGCGCGCCCGGTCTGGTCATCCATCGGCAGGACGTGGAAGCGGCGCGCGCCACGCGCGGCGGGCGCCATCACCGGCCCCTCTTCCTCATCGACATCGCGGTACCGCGCGACGTCGAGCCGTCCGTGGCCAGGCTCGACGGGGTGTTCCTCTACGATCTCGACGACCTGCGGACGGTGGCCGACGCGAACATGCGCGAGCGGCGCAAGGAGGCCGCGGCGGCCGAGGCGCTGGTCGAGAGGGAGGCGCGCGAGTTCCTGGAGTGGCAGAAGTCGCTCGACGTGGTGCCCCTCCTGAAGGAGCTGCGCCAGCGCGCGGAGGACATACGCCGCGCGGAGCTGGACAAGGCGCGCCGGCGGCTCGGCCCGCTCACCCCCGAGCAGGAGCAGGCGCTCGAGGCAGCCACCGAGGCGATCGTCCAGAAGCTCATGCATGCGCCCACCGTGCAGCTCAAGGAGATGGTCAAGAACGGCCATCCCCCGGAGCACATCAGCCTCCTGCGCAAGCTGCTCGGCCTGTGAGCCTTTCAACGCCGAGAACGCAGAGTAGCGCAGAGAACGCAGAGACAAGATGAGAGAGATGACCGGCCAGGACGAGCGCTGATGGACGAATTCGTCTCCGTTCCTCTGCGTTCTCCGCGGATCTCCGCGTTCTCTGCGTTTGATCCGTGAGGCCCGTCCGGATCGGGACACGCGGGAGCGCGCTGGCCCTCTGGCAGGCCGAACACGTGCGGAGCAGGCTGCAGGCGCTCGGCCGGGACGCCACGATCGAGGTGATCGTCACCACCGGCGACCGCATCCAGGATCGCCGCCTGGAAGCCGTGGGGGGCAAGGGCGCGTTCCTCAAGGAGATCGAGGAGGCGATGCTCGAGGGCCGCGTGGACCTGGCCGTGCACAGCCTGAAGGACGTCCCGGTGCGGCTGCCCGACGGCCTGCGCCTGGCCGCCACGCTCGAGCGCGCGGATCCGCGTGACGCCCTCGTGTCGGCCGGCGGGACGGCGCTGCGCGCGCTGGAAGCCGGGGCGCGCGTCGGGACCACGAGCCTGCGCCGGCGCGCGCTGGTGCGCGCCTTGCGGCCCGACCTCCGGCTCGAAGACCTGCGCGGCAACGTGGACACGCGCGTCCGCCGGCTGCGCGAGGGGCGCTACCACGCGATCGTCCTGGCCATGGCCGGCCTCGTGCGCCTCGGCCGGGCGGCCGAGGCGACCGAGGCGCTCGACCCCGCGGTGTTCGTGCCCGCGCCCGGCCAGGGCGCGATCGTCCTGGAGTGCCGCGTGGACGACGCGGACACGGCCGGGGTTGCCGCGCGCCTGCACCACGAGCCGACGGCCCGCGCGGTCACGGCAGAGCGCGCCTTCCTCGAGGCGCTCGGCGGCGGCTGCAACGTCCCGCTCGGGGCGCACGCGCGCGGCCAAGGGTCGGGCCTGCGGCTGTGCGCCTTCGTGGCGCGGGAGGAGGGCGACGGGCTGCTGCGGGGCGAAGCGGCCGGCGAGGATCCGGCCGGCCTCGCCCGCGGCTTGGCCGACGACTTCGTGGCGCGCGGCGCGCTCGAGCTGATGGGCCGCTGAGCGTGGCGGGCGTCCTGGCGGGCCGGCGCATCGTCGTCACCCGCCGGCCCGAGCAGGCCGGCTCGCTCGCGGCCGGTCTTTCGGCGCTCGGGGCCGAGGTCCACGAGGTCCCGCTGGTGGAGATGGCCGCGCCGAGCGATCCCGGGCCGCTGTGGCGCGCCGTGGCCGAGATCGCCGCCTACGACTGGGTGGCCTTTACCAGCGCCAACGCGGTGGGCGCGCTGGCGGACGCGCTCGAGCGCGCCGGCCGGGCGCTTCCCCCTGGTTGCCGTGTCGCCAGCGTGGGTCCGTCCACGAGCGGCGCCGTGAGGGAGAGGCTGGGGACCGGGCCCGCCCTCACGCCTGCCTCCGACTACCGGGCGACGGGCCTGGTCCGCGCCTTCGACGCCGTCGACCTGACCGGGCGGCGGGTCCTGTGGCCGATCTCGGACCGGGCCCGCGACGCCCTCGCCGACGGCCTTCGCGCCCGCGGGGCGCTCGTGGACGCGGTCGTGGCCTACCGGACGGTGGCGGCGGCGGGGGCCGCCGATGCTCTCGCCGGCGCGCTGCGGGTCGGCGCCGACCTCATCACGCTGGCTTCGCCCTCCGCCGTCGAGGCCCTGGTGTCGGCCCTGGGTGTCCAGGCCAGGCAACGCCCCGTCGCGGTGATCGGACCCGTCACTGGGCACGCCGCCCGCGCGGCGGGTCTCGACGTCAAGGTGGTGGCGGCACCCGCCACGGCCGAGGGCCTCGTCGCGGCGATCCGGCGCCACTTCCTGCACGCGCGACCTTGACAGGCGCTGCCTAAATCACCTAACATCTTCGCTTTAGTCCGGGCAGGCCTGGGTTGCGCGGGCGCGCTCTGCCTGGACCATCCCTAAAATCTGGAGGTTGTACCCGTTCATGGCGGAGATCGAAAAGACGGAGCGGACCATCGCCCCCATCGGAGGCAAGGGCGTCGCGGAAGAGGTTCGGGAGGCGGAGCCCGAAGCCGAAGCCGCAGCCGAGGCCGGGACGGACGCGGGAGACGGCGCGGCCATGGACGCCGAGCAGTACGAGCGGTTGCTCGACATGTACGACGTCAGCTTCAAGAATTTCGCCGAGGGCGAGGTGGTGAAGGGCGTCGTGCTGCAGGTTTCCGAGTCCGAGGTGATCGTCGACGTCGGCTACAAGTCCGAAGGCATCATCCCCATCGACGAGTTTCGCGACGAAACCGGCAAGCTCAGCATCAAGGTGGGCGACACGGTGGACGTGCTCCTGGAGAAGACGGAGGACAAGGAAGGCTACGTCGTCCTCTCCAAGGAGAAGGCCGAGAAGATGAAGGTGTGGGACGACGTGGAGCGCGCCTATCAGGAGCGCCGCGTCGTCACCGGCCGCGTGATCGAGCGCGTGAAGGGCGGCCTGGCCGTGGACATCGGCGTGAGGGCGTTTTTGCCCGGCTCGCAGGTCGACCTGCGTCCCGTGCGCAACCTGGACAGCCTCAAGGGCCAGGAGCTGCGCATGCGCGTGATCAAGGTCAACAAGAAGCGGGGCAACATCGTCCTCTCGCGCAAGGCCGTGCTGGAGGAGGAGAACGCCGAGAAGAAGCACCACACCCTGGCCACCCTCGAGGAGGGCAAGGTGCTCGTGGGCGCCGTCAAGAACATCACCGAGTACGGCGCCTTCGTCGACCTCGGCGGCATCGACGGCCTCCTGCACATCACGGACATGTCCTGGGGCCGCATCAACCACCCGAGCGAGGTCGTCAACGTCGGCGACGAGATCCGCGTGGTGGTCCTGAAGTTCGACCGCGAGAGCGAGCGGGTATCCCTCGGCCTCAAGCAGCTCAAGGCCGATCCCTGGTCCACCGCGACCATCCGCTACCCGGCGGGCGCGCGCGTCAAGGGCAAGGTGGTCAGTCTCACCGACTACGGCGCGTTCGTGGAGCTCGAGCAGGGCGTGGAGGGCCTCATCCACGTCTCCGAGATGTCGTGGTCCAAGAAGGTCAAGCACCCCTCCAAGGTCCTCACCGTGGGCCAGGAGGTGGAGTGCGCGGTGCTCGGCATCGACCAGGAGGCGCACCGCATCAGCCTCGGCCTGAAGCAGGTCGAGAGCAATCCCTGGCAGGAGCTGGCCGACAAGTACCCGGTGGGCGCGCGCCTCAAGGGCAAGGTCCGCAACCTGACCGAGTTCGGCGCCTTCGTGGAGGTGGAAGAGGGGATCGACGGGCTCGTCCACATCTCCGACCTGTCCTGGACCAAACGCGTCAAGCACCCGTCCGAGGTGCTGAAGAAGGGCGACACGGTCGAGGCCATCGTCCTGAACATCGACGCCGAGAACCAGCGCCTGTCCCTCGGCCTGAAGCAGCTGGCCACGGACATGTGGGACGAGTTCTTCGCGCACCACAAGGTCGGCGACGTCGTGGAAGGCAAGATGGTCCGCCTCACCAATTTCGGGGCTTTCGTGGAGCTGGCGGAGGGAATCGAGGGCCTGGTGCACGTCTCCGAGCTCGATGAGAAGCGCATCGACAAGCCGGAGGAGACCTTCAAGCCGGGCGAGGTCTTCGCCATGAAGATCCTCAAGATCAACGAGGGAGAGAAGAAGATCGGCCTCTCGATCAAGGCGGTCAAGCAGGAGGAGTACCAGAAGGACATCGAGAGCTACCGCGAGACGGCCGCTTCCGACCGCTCGACCACGCTTTCCGAGGCGTTCCGCGCCGCCGAGGCGGCGAGAAAGCAGGAGTAGAGCAGCGACGGCGTGGAGCGACCGGAGCCCCAGCCACGACGCGAGTGCGAGCGGGATTCACTCCCGCGAGCGCGAGCGGGATTCACTCCCGCGAGCGCGAGGGGGGTCTGGGGGACGCGACCACAGCGTCCCCCAGCTCGAAGACGATGACCAAAGCGGAGCTGGTCGACACCGTCTCACGCGCCTCGGACCTCACGCGCAAGCACTCCGAGGTCATCGTCGAGGCCGTCTTCACCTCGATCATGGACGCGCTGCAGAAGGGCGACAAGATCGAGCTGCGCGGGTTCGGCAGCTTCCGGGTGCGAAGCCGCGGTAGCCGCACCGGGCGCAACCCCAAGACGGGAGCGGGCGTGGTGGTGCCGGCCAAGCGCGTGCCCCACTTCAAGCCCGGCAAGGAGCTCCGCGAGCTCATCAACAAGCGGTGAGCCTTCTCTACGTCAAGGACCCGGCTACCACACGCTTCATCGCCGGAACCGCCGCCGAAGCCGAGTCGCTCCTGGGCAGCCCGCTCCCAGCACTTCCCCCGCCCGACCGCGACGGGGGCCGCGCCGTCTTCGCCGTCCGTTTCCACCCCCAGCTCCACCTGCAGCTCGACCGCTTCCTGCAGAGCCTGTTGCGGGAGATCGGGGGCGAGAGCGCGCCCGGGCGCGCGGAGAACGGATCGCGAGGCCAGGCGGACTACGAGGCCGCGCTCGGCCGCGTGCTGCGCGCCGTGCGCGCCAACGACCGGCGCCTCGGCGTTCTCAACCTGTTCTGGCTCGCGCACAGCAAGGCCGTCGCGGAGTCGCTGCGCGACCTCCAGCAACGCAACGCGGCCGTGCGCCAGCTCAAATACTCGCTGCACCCGCTCCTCTCCTCGTTCTACCGCCGGCTGGACCAGGCCGCGCGCCGGTCCATGGAGCAGGCGGACCCCCAGCGGGCGGCGCTCCTGGCCGGAGCGGTGGAGAACGTGAGCCTGGTGGACGCCATCGTCGAAGACGGCTTCGCCTTCACGGAGCTGGGCATCGCGAACGTCGACTTCAACCAGTTCCTGGCCGCCAACAAGCGGTACCGGCTCACGGCCGACCTCTTCTTCGAGATCTACACCCTGCTGATCAAGGAGACCGACCGCCGGCTGCGCGAGAACGAGCGCGGGCTCGTCGCGCGCGTGGCCCGGCACCTGCCCGGGCTGGGCCGCGAGCAGTCGTTGAGCCACGCCGGCCTGGTCAAGGTCATGATGAACGCGCACGTGCTCACCTACCTCCTGGGCGACGCCTGGCAGACGGGGAGCAGGCTCCTGGCCTCGGCGCGCATCAAGGCCGAAGCCGAGCGCCGTCGCCCGGCGGAGATCGTGGACGCCTTCCTGGACCTGGTGACGGGGGTGAAGCGCTTCGAGATCGTGTCCCACCTGAGAGACCAGGTGTGCCTCCTGCGGGAGGGGCGCGACCTCGACGACCGGGTGAGCCGCATGAGGCTCTACGAGTTCGACGAGTCGGCCCAGGTGCTCAACAACGCGGTCAACGCCACCGTCCTCTTCCTCGACCTGCGGGGGTTCACCCAGACCTCGGAAGGACAGATCTCCGAGCGCGACCTCACGCGCGAGCTGTACGAGGTGTTCGACGCGTTCATCCCGCACATCCGGCGCTTCGGGGGCACCGTGGACAAGTTCCTGGGCGACGGGATCATGGTCACCTACGGCACCACCGAGGCCGATCCCCTGAATCCCCTGAACGCGCTGCGCAGCGCCATCCTCTGCCAGGAGACGATCCGCGATCTGCGCCACCAGGGGAAGACGTACTTCAAGATGGGCGTGGCCATCCACTACGGGCGCGTCTACCTCGCGCGCTTCATCGCGGACGAGTTCTCGGTGCAGACGACCGTCATCGGCCGCAACGTCAACCTGGCGGGCCGGCTTTCTTCCGCGGCCAAGAAGGCCCTGGACGAAGACGAGGCCACCGACGGCCCGGCGCACGGCGGCGCGGCGCCCGAGTTCCAGGTGACCGTGGACGCCGGCGGCGTGCTCTTCAACGAGGGGATCGCCATCAGCCGCGACACGCTGATGCAGCTCGAGGCGAACCTGCCCCTCACCCATACCGACATCGGCGGCTACAGCCAGATGGAGTACTTCGACGAGCAGGTCGGCCGGCGCATCATCATGCGCTACGCGGGGGACGCCAAGTTCAAGGGGGTGCGCTCCAGCGTGCCCGTGTATTCGGTCGAGTTCGAAGGTTGACGCTCAGCGTCCTCTGGGCGCCGTGGAGGAAGGCCTACGTGAGCGCGAAGGGCGACCCGGGCGGCTCCTGCGTGCTCTGCCGCGCGCTCGGGTCGGCGGGGGAGGAGGACAGCCTCCTGGTGCACGCGGCGGCGCTGAGCTTCGTGGTGATGAACCTCTACCCCTACAACTCCGGCCACGTGATGGTCGCGCCACGACGGCACGTGGGAAACCTGGCCGGCGCCACGCCGGACGAGCTGGCGGAGATGATGGACCTCGCCCGCCGGCTCGAGACGGTCATGGGCGAGGTGTACCGGCCCGACGGCCTGAACCTCGGCATGAACCTGGGTCGCGCCGCCGGCGCCGGGGTGCCCGACCACCTCCACCTGCACGTGGTGCCGCGCTGGAACGGGGACACGAACTACATGACCGTGGCCGGCCAGACGCGCGTGATCCCGGAAGACCCGGTGGAAGCGGCGGCACGGCTGCGCGCCGCGTTCGCGGGCTGACCGGCCGCCCACGGCAGTCGCGCTCGAGGCCGACCCTGCGCCAGGCCCTTGATTCCCGTATCATTCCCGCAAATGCCCATCGGCACCGGCGCGCGGTGACCGGATTCCGCGCATTCGGGTCGGGTCTGGTCGTCACCGGCCTGCTTGCCGGCGTCCTGGCCACGTCACACGCCCAGGCGCCGCCGGTCGTCACGAGCCTGACGCTGTTTGCCGGGTCTGCGGCCGGGCTGTGGCGCTCGGGCGACTGGGGCAGCACCTGGGTGCTGGCGCGGCCCGGCGCGGTGAACGGGATCCTTCCCCTCGGGCCACGCGTCTACGCGTGCGGACAGACGGGCGTGCTCGTGTCCGAGGACTTCGGCCAGTCGTGGAGCGACCTGGCGCTGGACACGGCCGTCCTCAGCATCCTGCCCTCCCGCTATCCGCTCTCCGATCCCACCGTCTTCGCCGGCACCGCCTCCGGGCTCCTCAAATCCGACGACGGGGGGAAGACCTTCGGCCCGACGGCCCTCGCCGGCACGGCGGTCCACCGCCTGGAGTGGCCGGGACCCGCCCTCGTGCTGGCCACCGGCCGGGGGGTGCTCGTCTCCATGGACGCGGGGTCCACGTTCACGGGGCCGGGCGAGGGGTTGCCGCCGGGCGAGGCGCGCGCCCTGGCCCTGTCGTCGTTCTTCGCGGTGGATCCCGTGCTCTTCGCCGGCATCGGCGCCCGGGGCGTCTTCCGTTCCAACGACGGCGGCCGGTCATGGGCCGCATCCGGCCTGGCGGACCACACCGTGAACGACCTCGTGTGGCTCGGTCCCATCCTCTACGCCGCCACGGACCAGGGCCTCTTCCGGAGCGAAGACGCCGGTCTTCGCTGGTCGCCGCTGGGCGAGGGGATCGCCGGCCGCGCCGCCCTGCGGCTGATGTTCCCGTTGGCGCCGCAGTCGGGGGCCGAGATCTTCCTGGGCACGGACCAGGGCGTCTTCCGCACCGCGGACGGCGGTCATCACTGGATGAAGGCGGGGCTGGCCGCCGAACGGGTCCTCTCGCTGGCCACGTTCCCGCCCCCGGCTCCCGTCCTGGACACCGGCAAACGCAAGAGGCGATGAGTGCACTTCGCCAAGGCGCACGGGCTTGGCAACGACTTCATACTCGTCCCGGAGGCCGACGCGCCGGCGGAGAGGGCCGCCTGGGCGCGCCGGCTCTGTGATCGCCACCTGGGCATCGGCGGCGACGGGGTGATCGTCTACGGGCTGGAGCCGGACACCGTGCGCATGCGGCTGGTCAACGCCGACGGCAGCGACGGCGAGGTCTCGGGCAACGGCGTGCGCTGCCTGGCCGCGTTCGCCGCGGGACGCCGCGGCCTCTCCGCGCGCCACGTGGTCCTGACGCCGGTCGGTCCGCGCCCGGTGTCGGTCGCGGACCTCGACCAAGGCCGCTACCGCGTGAGCACCGGGCTCGGCCCCGCCATCTTGGAGAGCGGCCGCATCCCGGTCGCGCTCGACCCGCCGCGGCCGCGCGTGGTCGGTCATCCGCTCGAGGCGGCGGGCCAGCGGGTCACGATCACCGCGACCTCGCTCGGCAACCCCCATTGCGCGGTGTTCGTGGACACCCCCGCCACGGACGAGCTGCTGGCCACGCTCGGTCCCGCGCTGGAGCGCCACGCCTTCTTCCCGCGGCGCACCAACGTGGAGTTCGTGACCGTCGAGGGCGCCGACCGGATCCGCGTGCGCTTCTGGGAGCGCGGGGTCGGCTACACGCGCGCCTCCGGCACGGGCGCGGCCAGCGCGGTGGTGGCGTCCGTGCTCAACGACCGCACCGGCCGCCGGGTCACGGTGGCGTGCGACGGCGGGACGCTCGAAGTAGAGTGGCCCGAAGGCGGGGAGGTCCGCCAGGTGGGAGAGGTGGAGATCGTCTTCGAGGGGCGCTGGACCGGCCCGTCGCTGGAGTGAGCGGCCATGGTTGACGACGTGCGGCTGCGCGAGGAGTTCCTGCGCGGCGCCCGCGCGCGCTTCGCCGAGCTGAAGGGTCTGGGCGACCGCGCGCTCGAACGCATGGAAGAGGCGGACCTGCGCTTCACGCCCGATCCCGAGTCCAACAGCGTGGTGGTGATCGTGCAGCACGTGGCCGGGAACATGATGTCGCGCTGGACCGACTTCCTGACCACGGACGGCGAGAAGCCCGACCGCAACCGGGACGCCGAGTTCGTGCCGGCGGAGGGCTCCACGAAGGAGAAGCTGCTCGCGCTGTGGGAGAAGGGCTGGAGCCGGCTGTTCGACACCGTGAACGCGCTCGCGCCCGCCGACCTTGACCGGCACGTGAGCATCCGCGGCCAGCCCCTCTCCGTGGTGGACGCCATCCAGCGGCAGCTCACGCACTATGGCCAGCACGTGGGGCAGATCGTCTACATCGCGAAGCACCGGACGTGGCGGACCTGGGCCTCCCTGAGCGTGCCCAAGCAGAGGTGAAGATGAGCGTGACTCGACGACAGGCATTGCGCGGCGCGGGCGCGGCCGCCCTGGGCGCCCTGGCGCGGCCGCGGGCCGCGGGGGCGGCCCCCCCCGCGAGACCACCCATCTCGCTCGCCGTCTCCACCTACTCGTATTGGCACTTCCGCACCGAGAAGTACCCGATCGAGAAGGTGATCGAGGAGGCGGCCGCTCTCGGCTTCGACGGCGTCGAGATCCTGCACCGGCAGATGGCCAGCGAGTCGCCGGAGTACGTGAACGGCCTCAAGCGGGCCGCGTTCCGCCACGGTCTGGCGCTGCCCATGTTGTCCATCCACCAGGACTTCGTGTCGCCCGATGCCGCGGAGCGACAGAAGGACGTCGAACACACGAAGCGCTGCATCGAGCTGGCCGCCCAGCTCGGCGCGCCCGCCATCCGCCTCAACTCGGGCCGCTGGAACACGATCAAGTCGTTCGACGACCTCATGAAGGTGAAGGGCGAGGAGCCGCCCATCGCCGGGTACACGGACGCGAACGCCTTCGAGTGGGTCACGCGGTCCATCGAGGCCTGCCTGCCCGCCGCGGAGAAGGCGGGCGTGCTCCTCGCGCTGGAGAACCACTGGGGGCTCACCACGAAGCCGGAGAACCTGCTGAAGATCTACAAGGCGGTGGCCTCCCCGTGGCTCGTGATCAACATGGACACGGGCAACTTCGCCACGGATCCGTACGCCGGCATCGAGATGCTGGCCCCGCACGCCGCGATCGTGCAGGCCAAGACGTACTACGGCGGGGGCGAGTGGTACACGCTCGACCTGGATTACCCGCGCATCGCCTCCATCCTCCGCCGGGCCAACTTCCAGGGCTGGGTGTCGCTGGAGATGGAAGGGAAGGAATCGCCGCAGACGGCCGTGCCGAAGAGCCTGGAAGTCCTGCGCAACGCGTTCCTGTAGACTGGTGGTCATGCCCACGAACGCCGTCAGCCGCCGGACCGCGATCAAGGCCCTGGGCGCCAGCGGCGCCCTCACCTTCCTGCCCTGGCTCTCCGAGGAGAGCGCGCAGGCGTTCGCCGCGCTCCAGGCCACGGAGGCGCCGCCCCTCCTGAAGGTCCTCACGCCCGCGCAGTACGCGACGGTGGAGGCCCTGGTCGAGGCCATCATCCCCGCCGACGAGCGCTCTCCCGGGGCGAAGGAGGCGCGGGTGGCGGACTACATCGACCTCGCGCTGAGCGATTCCGAGGACGCGCTGCGGCAGCAGTTCCTGGAAGGCCTCGGCCTGCTCGACGCCGAGGCCACCGCCCGCGGCGGGGCGCCCTTCGCGAAGCTGGCGCCCGCGCAGGTGGAGGACTGCCTCGCGGAGCTGGCCCGGAACGAGAAGCCGCCGGAAGGCGTGCCGGCGACGCCGCTCGAGAGGTTCTTCGTGGCGGCCAAACACGCCACCATCCACGGTTACTACACGTCCGAGATCGGCATCCACAAGGAGCTGCGCTACAAGGGCAACCAGCTCCTGGCCGAGTTCCAGGGCTGCCACACCGAAGACGGCAAGGACTGTCCGCACTGCGGGCAGAAACCGTTGCCCCAGGCTCAACCCACGGCGCAGAGGTGACCATGGCGGCTGACCCGACCCTCGATCTCGATCTCGCCGCCGTCACCGACGAGTCCCGCAAGATGGCCGCCGCGGTCACGCCCGGCTCCGGCCGCTGGGACGTCGTCGTGGTGGGCAGCGGCGCGGCGGGCGGCATGGCCGCGTTCCAGCTCGCCACCGCGGGCGTGAAGGTGCTGATGCTCGAGGCCGGGCGCATGCTCGACCACCGCAAGGAGTACCGGACGATGGAATGGCCGTACCAGTCCATGCGCCGGTTCCGCCTGCCGCCGGACGAGCGCGCCATCAACGTGGCCGAGTACAACTTCGTGGACCGTCCGTACGGCAACGCGCCGGCGTTCGCGAAGTACAAGAAGCTCGCCTCCTACGCCGGCAACACCTTCACCCGCAACTGGGTGGTCGACGAGAAGGAGCACCCCACGACCGGCACGCCATACGCCTGGGTGCGGGCGCGCGTGCTCGGCGGCAAGACGAACTTCTGGGGCCGCGGCGCGCTGCGCTACGGGCCTCTGCAGTTCGACGCGGCGAGCCGCGACGGCTTCGACGTGGACTGGCCCATCCGCTACCACGACGTGAAGGGCTATTACGACAAGGTGGACGTCCTGCTCGGCTGCTCGGGCACGAACGAGGGGCTGGAGCAGGTCCCGGACGGGATGTTCCAGAAGCCGACCAAGCTCAACTGCGTCGAGGTGAGCTTCCAGCGCGCGATCGAGAAGATGGGACGCCGGCTCATCCCCGGCCGCGCGGGGGTGACCACGGAGGGCGTCCTCAACAACAAGTACCGCACGCGCTGCCTGGGCCGCGGGCGCTGCGGCCGCGGGTGCGACATCCAGGCCGCCTTCCACTCGCCGACCGCTCTGGTCTTCCCGGCGCGCGACACCGGCAACCTCACCATCCGGCCCTACTCCATCGTCTCCGAAGTGCTCCTCGCCGGGACGAGCAACCGTGCCGCGGGCGTGCGCGTGATCGACGCGAACACGCGCCAGGTGATGGACTTCAAGGCCAGGGTGGTCGTGCTCGGCGCGGGCACCCTCGACAGCACGCGCATCCTGCTCAACTCGAAGTCCCCCCAGCACCCCCGCGGCCTCGGCAACTCGTCCGGGCTCCTCGGCTGCTACCTCTCCGAGCACGCGATGGGCATCCGCGGCACCGGGTTCATCCCCGCGCGCCTCGGCACGGAGGCGACGCTCGACGACGGGCGTCCGGTCGGCCCGTACATCCCGCGCTTCCGCAACGTGACGGACAAGCATCCCGACTTCATCCGCGGCTACCACTTCCAGGGCGGCGGCGGCAGCGGCGAGTACCCGGGCATGGCGCACGACCTGCCCGGCTTCGGCAAGGCCTTCAAGTCGAGCGTGCGGAAGCACTATCCCGCCATGATCGGCTTCACCGGGTTCGGCGAGGTCCTGCCGCGCAAGGAGAACCGCATCTCGCTCGAGCCCGAGGTCAAGGACGCCTGGGGCATCCCCGTCCTGCGCTTCGACTTCCGCTTCGGCGACAACGAGAAGAAGATGGCCGCGGACATGGCCGACAGCATCGACGAGATGCTGAAGGCGGCCGGCGCCGAGGACATCAAGATCGGCCGTGATCTGCTGCCCGAGGGCTGGTCCATCCACGAGATCGGCACCGCGCGCATGGGCGACGACCCCAGGCAGTCGGTCACCGACAAGTGGTGCCGGCTGCACGACGTGCCCAACGTCTACTTCGCGGACGCCGCGCCGTTCGTCTCCGGCGGCACGCAGAACACGACCTGGTCCATCCTCGCCATGTGCTGGCGGACGATGGACTACCTCAAGGAGCGGCTGAACAAGAACGAGGTCTAGAGCTTCAGGCTACCCGGTCCGAACCGGGTGGCGCGTCGTCGCGTAGGCGGGCACCGCGGCCGGCGCCGCGGGCGTGGCGACCAGCAGCGCCGCCACCGCCAGCAGACCGACGTCTCCCAGCAGCAGCTTCCAGCCGAGCGTCCGGCCTTCGGCGCTGCCTCCGACCGTGAAGCAGCCGCAGTTCGCGATGTCGATCCCGTGAAAGAGCGCCCACGACACCGCGACGATGAAGGCTACGAGCATGAGGGCGGCCGCCGCCGCCGCCTCGCGCCGCCACAGGCCGGCCACCAGCAAGGCGCCCGTGACCAGCTCCAGCCAGGGCAAGGTCACCGCCAGCAGGTTCGCGGGCACGTAGCCCAGCGCCTGGCTCGGGCCGACGAGCTGGTAGTGGTACACGATGCGCGCGAACTCGCGCGGCCGCGCGATCTTGTCCCAGCTCGCGTAGACGAAGACAGCCCCGAGCGCCGCGCCCAGCGCCCACTGGGCGAGGGGATGGCGGAGCCACTTCAAGGCTCTTCGCCTTCCGTCACCGGGTACCCGGCCTCGGTCCAGGACGGCCAGCCCTCGTGCAGGATCGCGGCCTCGACGCCGCGCTCGCGCAGCTTGCGCGCGACGATGTGGCTGGCCTCGCAGCCGTAGCCACTGCAGTAGACCACGATGTCGAACCGCCGCCGGAGCGTGTCCTCGAGCCTCGCGTAGGCGCGCTCGAAATCGTCCTCGGGCAGGGGCAGCGCGCCCGGGATGTGGCCCATGACGTAGTAGTCGATGCCGCGCGCGTCGAGGAAGAGGGCGCCCTGGTCCAGCCGCGCCTTCGCCGCCGCCGCCTCCACCAGTTCCACGTCGTCGCCCGGCCGCACGAACGCGTTCGAGCCCAGGGCGAGGCCGCGCCCGCTCCAGGCGTTCCAGCCCAGGCCCAGGCCCAGGCCGGCGGCCACGATCACCACGAGGCGCCAGCCGCGGAAGCTCACGACCTTCAAGCTACCACAGGCGCGCCCCGCTCCCGCGGCGCCTCGCCGGCAGGTGCCTGGCGCGCCGCGGAGCGGCTCGCGGCCCGGTTGTATGCGGCGCCCACGGGTCAAGGGTCGCCGGCGTGGGCGCACGGGGTGGCCGCCATGGCGAGTGGCCTCGACGTGTGCTAAGTTACGGCTCCGGCGGGTCGTTCCACTTCGTTCCGAGCGACGGCTCCCCACTCCCATGCCGCCCATCGCGTCCGACGCTCTCGTCCTGCGCACGTACAAGCTGGGCGAAACGAGCAAGATCGTCGTGCTCCTGACGCGGGAGCGGGGAAAGGTGCGGGCGGTCGCCCGCGGCGCGCGCGGGGCGCGGCCGCGTTACCAGTCGGCCCTCGAGCCGCTGAGCGAGGTGCGTGCGACGCTGTACGGGAGACAGGGGGCGGACCTGCTGCGCCTCGGCGGGTGTGAGCTCCTGCGTTCGGCCTTCCCCGCGGCCGCGCGCGGGCTGGAGGAATCGCTGGCGTTGTCCTACTTCGCCGAGCTGCTCGACGCCTTCTGCCCGGAAGGGCAGGCGGAGGACGACGTCTACCGGCTGGCCCAGTCCGTCCTGGCGGCGGCGGGGGCCACGGGATCCTCGGTCGCGGTGCTGTCGCGCTACCTCGAGGCGTGGCTGCTGAGACTGCACGGGATCTATCCGCCGATCGACCGCTGCGCGGGCTGCGGGTGCGCCCTGGCCAAGGGCGAGCTGCGTTACCACGCGGGCGCCCGCGGGTTCGTGTGCGGGCTGTGCGTGGCCGCCTCCGGTCCCGTGCTCGCCGCGCCCACGCGCGCCTTCCTGGCCGATCTCTTCCACCGTCCGCCCGCGGGCATGCCGCGGTCCCTGCCCCCGGAAGCGGAGCCTCTCGAGTCCTTCCACCAGGACCTGATCACGCACCACCTGGAGCACGCCCTGCGCTCGTATCGCGTGCTGCGCGAAGTGGCGCGGGAGACACGGTGACCGCGCCCTCGGCGCTGCAGCAGATCATCGACGCGCTCCAGCACTACTGGGCCGAGCGCGGCTGCCTGCTCCATCAGCCCTGGGACAGCGAGGTCGGCGCGGGCACCATGCACCCAGAGACCTTCCTGCGCGTGCTCGGGGAGCGGCCCTGGAGGGTGGCGTACGTGCAGCCGTCGCGCCGGCCGGCGGACGGGCGCTACGGCGAGAACCCGAACCGGCTCTACAAGCACCTGCAGTATCAGGTCGTCCTCAAGCCGTCGCCCGCCGACGTGCAGGACCTCTACCTGGACAGCCTGCGGGCGCTCGGCATCGACCCCGCCGCGCACGACGTGCGCTTCGAGGAGGACAACTGGGAGTCGCCGACGCTGGGCGCCTGGGGCATCGGCTGGCAGGTGCTGCTCGACGGGCAGGAGATCACGCAGTTCACCTACTTCCAGCAGGCGGGCGGGATCGACCTGGCGCCGATCTCCGCCGAGATCACCTACGGTCTCGAGCGCATCGCCATGTACCTCCAGGACGTGGACGACGTCTACAAGCTCGAGTGGGGCAACGGCGTGCGCTACGGCGAGGTGCGGCGGGAGGAGGAGTACCAGCTCTCCCGCTATTCGTTCGAGCTGGCCGACGTGGACCTCCACCGCGAGCTGTTCGACAGGTACCTCAAGGAAGGCTGGCGGACGGTGGAAGCGCCCGGCGACCGGTCGGTGCTCGCGGCCTACGACTGGTGCCTGAAGACGTCGCACGCCTTCAACGTCCTGGACGCGCGGGGCGCCATCTCGGTGAGCCAGCGCGCGGGGATGATCCTCGGCATCCGCAAGCTGGCCTGCGCCATCGCGGCCGCCCACGTGGGGGCCGCGGCACCGGAGCCGGGCGAGAGGGGTCTGGGGGGCGCGCAAGCGCGCCACGGGCGCCCCCCAGCTCAATGAGCGCGCCGATGGATTCCCTCCGGAGGCGCGCGAACGACCGCCGCGAGTTCCTGCTCGAGGTCGGCTGCGAGGAGATCCCGGCGCCCTGGCTGCCGGACCTCACGCGGCAGCTCGCGCGCCGGTTCGGGGAGCTGGCGCAGAAAGAGCGGCTCGATCCCTCGGGCGTCGAGGCCTTCGCCACGCCGCGGCGCCTCGTCGTGCGCGCCCAGGTGGAGCCGGGACAGAAGGACCGCGAGGAGAAGGTCTGGGGACCGTCCCTGAAGGTGGCGCGCGACGCGGCCGGCGCCTGGACCGGGGCCGCGCAGGGCTTCGCGAGGAAGAGCGGCCTGCGTCCGGAGGACCTGGGCCAGGCGCCCAAGGACCCGGCCGCGCCCGACGAGCTCTACCTGCTGGCCTCGAAGAAGACGGCGGGGCGTCCGGCGGCCGAGGTGCTGGCGCAGGTGCTGCCGGCGCTGCTGCGCGGGCTCGCCTTCCCGAAGCGCATGAGCTGGGATGCCTGGCTCGAGGACGGGAAGGGCGCGTTCCCGTTCGGCCGGCCGATCCGATGGCTGGTCGCGCTGCTCGGCGGCGAGGTGGTCCCCTTCGAGATCCACGAGCTCTCCGCCGGCGCGCGCGGGAAGGTCGTCGTCCGCAGCGGCGACACGACGTTCGGCCACCGCTTCTTCCCGCGAGAGGGGGCGGGCGCTCCGATCCGGACGCGCTCGTTCGAGGAGCTGCGGGCGAAGCTCCGCGACCATCGCGTGATCCTCGACGCGCGCGAGCGGGAAGCGATCCTGCGGGAGCAGCTCGCGGCCGGCCAGGTGACGGAGAGCGAGGTGGGAAGCCGGTTGACGGCCGAGTGGCGGGACCTGGTCGAGTGGCCGCAGGTCGTCTTCGGGTCCGTTCCCGAGGAGTTCCGCGACCTGCCACCCGAGGTCCTGGAGACGGTCCTCGTCCACCACCAGAAGTACCTGCCGGTCCGCGCGGGGCCCGGCGGCCCGTTCGCCCGCTTCGCCGCGGTGACCAACACGGAGGCCGCCGCCGCCGGCCAGGCGGAGATCGCGCGCGGGATGGAGCGCGTGGTCGTGGCCCGGCTGCGCGACGCCGCCTTCTTCCTCGCGGAAGACCTGAAGCGGCCGCTGGCCAGCCGCTTCGGGGACCTCGACGGTGTCACCTTCCACCGCGAGCTGGGCAGCTACCGCGAGAAGGCGGAGCGCATGACGGCGTTGGTGCGGGTCATGGCTCCCCTCCTGGACGGTGGGGCGGAGGCGGCGCAGGAGGCCGCGCGCCTGGCCAAGGCCGACCTGACCACGCTGATGGTCCGCGAGTTCCCCGAGCTGCAGGGCGTCATGGGCGCGCTCTACCTCGAGCGCCAGGGCGCCCCGGCCGCGGTGGCGAGCGCGGTGCGCTGGCATTACCATCCGGTCTCCGTGGAGGAGGGTTCGGCGCCCGCCGGCGCCTTCGGCGACAAGGGAAGCGCGCGTGTCTTCTGCGCGGTGTCGCTCGCGGACAAGCTCGACACCCTGGCCGGCTACTTCGGCCTCGGCCTCGTCCCTTCCGGCAGCAGCGATCCGTTCGGCCTGCGCCGCGCGGCCCAGGGTGCCGTCCGCGTGCTCGTGGACTTCTGGCCCGCCGACCCCGCGCGACGGCCGCCCAGCCTGCGCAGCCTCGCCTCCCAGGCGGCCGAAGGCTACGGCGGCCGCCTTCAGCGGCCGGCCTCGGACGTGTCGCACGACCTCCAGGGCTTCCTGCTGGACCGGCTCCGGTACCTGTTCCTGTCGCGCGGCTTCGCCGCCGACGAGGTCGAGGCCGTGCTCGGCGCGCGCGAGCCGGACGCCCTCGACGACCCGGCGGAGAGCGCCCGCCGGCTGCAGGCGCTGCACCGCGTGCGCAGCGAGGCCGCCGAGGACTTCGCGCATCTCGCGGTGGCGTTCAAGCGCGCCAAGAACATCCTGGGCGAGGCGCCGCCCCCGCCGGTGGACCGCGGACTGCTCAGCGAAGCGGCGGAGCGCGAGCTGTTCGACGCGGTGGGCCGGCTGGGCGGAGCCGACGGGGGCTACGAGGCGCGCCTGCGCGCGCTCTCCTCGCTGCGCGGCCCCGTGGACCGCTTCTTCGACGACGTGCTCGTGATGGCCGAGGACCCGCGCGTGCGCGCGAACCGCCTCGGCCTGCTCGGGCAGGCCCTTTCGCTCTTCTACCGCATCGCGGACATTTCGAAGCTTGGAGGTTGACTTGGCTCAGTACGTGTTTTTCTTCGGCGGCGGCAAGGCGGACGGCAACAAGGACATGAAGGAAGCGCTGGGCGGCAAGGGCGCCGGCCTGGCGGAGATGACCAACGCCTCCCTGCCCGTCCCGCCGGGGTTCACGTTGTCCACCGCGGCCTGCAACCTCTTCGTCGAGCGCCGGGGGTCGCTGCCCTCGGAGATCGACGCGGAGATCGAGAAGAACCTGCAGCGGCTCGAGCAGCTCATGGGCAAGAAGCTGGGCGACGCGCAGGACCCGCTGCTCGTCTCGGTGCGCAGCGGCGCGAAGTTCTCCATGCCGGGCATGATGGACACCATCCTCAACCTCGGGCTGAACGACCGCTCCATGGCGGGCCTGGCGGCCAGGACGGGCAACGGCCGGTTCGCCCGGGACTCGTACCGGCGCTTCATGCAGATGTTCGGCAACGTGGTGCTCGGCATCGACAAGGACGTCTTCGAGCACGAGCTCGCCGCGGTCAAGAAGAAGGAGAAGGTGACCGCGGACGTGGAGCTGGGAGAGGCCGCGCTGGACGAGGTGATCCGGCGCTACAAGGCCGCGGTGAGCAAGCGCACGGGGGCGGAGTTCCCGCAGGACGCGCGCGCGCAGCTCCGGGGCGCGCGCGACGCCGTCTTCCGCTCCTGGATGAACCCGCGCGCCGTGACCTACCGCAAGCTCAACGACATCCCGCACGACCTGGGCACCGCGGTGAACGTGCAGGCCATGGTGTTCGGCAACATGGGCGACACCTCGGCCACGGGCGTGGGCTTCACGCGCGACCCGTCCACCGGCGCCCGGGAGTTCTACGGCGAGTTCCTGCAGAACGCCCAGGGCGAGGACGTGGTGGCGGGCATCCGCACGCCGCACCCGATCGCGGACCTGGAGAAGGTGATGCCGGCGGCCTACCGCCAGCTCCGCGAGATCACCACCCGGCTCGAGAAGCACTACAAGGACGTGCAGGACTTCGAGTTCACGATCGAGAACAACAAGCTCTTCATGCTCCAGACCCGCAACGGCAAGCGCACGGGCGTGGCCGCCGTGAACATCGCGGTGGACATGGTGGAGGAGGGGCTGATCACGAAGAAGGAGGCGGTGGGCCGGGTGGAGCCGCAGTCGCTCGACCAGCTCCTCCACCCGATCTTCGACCCGAAGGAGCGCGCGCGGGCGGAGGTGGTGGCCAAGGGCCTGCCCGCCTCGCCGGGCGCGGCCACGGGGGCCGTGGTCTTCACCGCGGACGACGCGGTGGCCTGGAGCGCGAAGGGCAAGCGCGTGGTGCTGGTGCGCATGGAGACGGTGCCCGACGACATCCACGGTATGAGCGTGGCCCAGGGCATCCTCACGGCCACGGGCGGCATGACCTCGCACGCGGCGGTGGTCGGCCGGCAGATGGGCAAGCCCTCGGTGGTGGGCTGCGGCTCGCTGGAGATCGACGGCCGGGCCCGGACGCTCCGCGCCGGCAAGAGGGTGCTCTCCGAAGGGGATCCGATCTCCATCGACGGCAGCACCGGCGAGGTGATCCTGCGCCTTCTGCCCACCAGCCCGTCCGAGGTGCTGCAGGTGGTGCAGGGCACCCGCAAGCCGGAGAAGTCGACCCTCTACCGGAAGTTCGAGAAGCTGCTCTCCTGGGCCGACGAGATCCGGCGGCTGGGCATCCGCGCCAACGCCGACATCCCGCGCGACGCCCGGGTGGCGTTCGCCTTCGGGGCCCGCGGGATCGGCCTGTGCCGCACCGAGCACATGTTCTTCGCCGAGGAGCGCCTCCCGCACGTGGTGAAGATGATCCTTTCCGCCTCCCGCGGGCAGCGCGGCCTCGACGAGACGGCGCGGATCAAGGGGCGGCTGAGGGACGCCAAGGGCCATCAGGCGGCCGAGCTGAAGAAGGAGCTGGCCGCGGTCCAGAAGGAGTACGGCAGGCCCATGGCGGACTACACGGGCGCGCTCCGGAAGCTCCTCCCCATGCAGCGGGCCGACTTCGCCGGGCTCTTCAAGGAGATGCACGGCAACCCCGTGACCATCCGCACGCTCGACCCGCCGCTGCACGAGTTCCTGCCCAAGCGGGAGGAGCTGATGGTGCAGCTGGCCACGCTGCGCGCCAAGGGCGAGTCCAGGAACAAGGCGGCCATCGCCAAGGTGGCCACCATGCTGCGCGCGGTGGAGGAGCTGCACGAGTTCAACCCCATGCTGGGCCATCGGGGCTGCCGGCTGGGCATCACCTATCCGGAGATCACGCGCATGCAGGCCCGCGCCATCTTCGAGGCCGCGCTGCAGGTGGCGAAGAAGGGGATCCCGGTCAAGCCCGAGATCATGATCCCGCTGGTGGGGCACGTGGAGGAGCTGCGGCTCCAGAAGAAGATCGTGCGGGAGGCGGCCCGGGAGGTGCTGGGCGACGACGGCGCGCAGGTCGATTACCTGATCGGGACCATGATCGAGGTGCCGCGAGGCGCGGTCACCGCGGACGAGATCGCCCAGGAGGCCGACTTCTTCTCGTTCGGCACCAACGACCTCACGCAGATGGGCTTCGGGCTCAGCCGCGACGACGCCGGCAAGTTCCTGAGCCACTACATCGCGGTGGGCCTGCTCGACAAGGACCCGTTCGTCACCCTCGACGTGGGCGGCGTGGGCAAGCTCGTGGAGATCGGCGTGCAGAAGGGCCGCGCCGCGAAGGCCGGGCTCAAGATCGGCATCTGTGGCGAGCACGGCGGCGACCCCGCGTCCATCCGCTTCTTCCACACGGCCGGGCTCGACTACGTCTCGTGCTCGCCGTACCGCGTGCCCATCGCCCGGCTGGCCGCCGCCCAGGCCCAGCTCGAAAAGCCCGTCGGCGACTGACGGGCGGCACCACGGCCGGATGCTGAACTATTTCCGGGTGTCCGAGGGGCACATCGAGCACCACACCCAGCTCGATCCCGCCCTGCTCAAGAGCGATCCGGAGGCGCTGCACTGGATCGACCTCGAGGATCCGACCGTGCGCGAGGCCGGGATCCTGGAAGACCCGTTCCACTTCCACCCGCTGGCCATCGAGGACTGCCTCTCCGAGGTCCACCACCCGAAGGTGGACGACTACGACGAGTACATCTTCTTCATCGTGCACGGCATCCGCTTCGACGCGCCCACCGACCAGTTCATCACGCGCGAGCTGGACATCTTCCTGGGCCGGAACTACCTGGTCACGCACCACCGCGGGCCCATGCGCTCGATCTCCTGGGCGCGCGACCAGTGCCAGAAGAACCAGCTCCACTCGCTGCCGCGCGGCGTCGACTTCCTGATCCACAACATCCTGGACCAGATGTTCGAGCACTACTTCCCGAACCTCGACGCCATCGAGGACAAGATCCAGCTCGTGCAGGTGGAGGTGTTCGAGCACCCGACCACCTCCACCCTCGACCGCATCTTCACCCTCAAGCGCGACGTGCAGCAGCTGCGGCGGATCTGCACGCCGCAGCGCGAGATCGTCAACCGCCTGGCCCGCGCGGAGTTCCAGGTCATCTCGCCCCGGGCCGCGGTCTACTTCCGGGACATCTACGACAACCTCTACCGGATCGTGGAGGCCTCCTACGCCTACCAGGACCTCGTGCAGGCCACGCTCGACGCCTACCTCAGCATGGTCAGCAACCGCCTCAACGAGACCATGAAGCGCCTCACGGTGGTGGGGGCCGTCTTCGCCGCCCTCACCGTGATCACGGGCGTGTACGGCATGAACTTCGAGCACATGCCCGAGCTGAAGTGGCGCTACGGGTACCCCCTGACCTGGGTGCTCATGATGGCCGTCACCGGGGGCCTCCTCCTGTGGTTCAGGAAGAAGCGGTGGATCTGACGGGGCGCCGCGTGGAGCGGCTGCCCGACGACCTCGTGAACCAGATCGCGGCCGGCGAGGTGGTGGAGCGGCCCGCTTCGGTGGTGAAGGAGCTGGTGGAGAACGCGCTGGACGCCGCGGCCACCAAGGTCGAGGTCGAGATCGAGAAGGGCGGCAAGTCGCTCGTGCGCGTCAGGGACGACGGCCACGGCATGGGACGGGAGGACGCCCTTCTGGCCCTGGAACGGCACGCCACCTCGAAGCTGCGGCGGCTGGCCGACCTGCAGTCGCTGCAGACGCACGGCTTCCGGGGCGAGGCGCTGCCCTCGATCGCGAGCGTGTCCCACCTGGTGCTGCGCACGCGCGACGACGCCGGGGCGGCGGGCACCGAGATCGAGGTGCGGGACGGGCGGCTGGTCCACGTGCGCGACGCCGGCCATCCGCGCGGGACCACGGTGGAGGCGCGCGACCTGTTCGGGGGCGTGCCCGCTCGACGCAAGTTCCTGCGCGCCGACGCCACCGAGGCCGCGCACGTGGCGGAGGCGCTGACCGTGCTCGCCCTGGCCCGCCCCCAGACCGGTGTCGTCCTCGGCACGGACGGGCGCACGCTGATCCAGGCGCCCCCGGTCTCGGGGCTGCGCGAGCGCGTCTACCAGCTCTTCGGGGCACGGTACCTGGACGACCTCCTGGAGGTCGAGGGTGGCGCGGACTGGGCGCGGGTGAGCGGCTTCGTGTCGCGGCCCGAGCGGGCGGGCGCGCGCCCGGCCTTCCGCCTGTTCGTGAACGGCCGCGCGGTGCGCGACCGCGGCCTGGCCAAGGCGGTGAGCGAGGCCTGCCGCGCCACCGGGTCGCGCGACGCGCGCGGAGAGACGCTGCTGTTCCTGGAGGCGCCCCCGCACCTCGTGGACGTCAACGTCCACCCGGCCAA
>DATKEG010000029.1:0-10279 GCA_035544515.1 Vicinamibacteria bacterium
CCAGGAAGCGCCGGGCCCAGCGCAACCCCTCGCCCTTCGCGAAGTCGTGCTGGCGCGCGACGAGGACCTCCCGCACGAGCTCGGGGTGCTTCAGCAGGAACACGTCCCGGAAAGCGAGGCGGTAGTGCACGACGTCGCCCGCGGCCTGGGCCATACTGGTGACGAACTCCAGCGGGTCGCGCGTGAAGCGCAGCAGCGACGGGATGCCGAAGAGCCCGCCCGGCTGCAGGGGCGGCATCCGCGGCGGGGCCGCGGCCATGGTCTGGGGGCCGCGCATGGGTTCGCGGCATTATCGCCGGGGGGACACGCCTTGAGGGAGCTGCTGGACTGGGCCCGCGCGCGCCAGGGCGACATGACCCGCCTGCTCGCCGAGATCGTGGACATCGAGTCGCCTTCCGATCACCCGCCCGGCGTGCGCGCCCTGGCCGAACGGCTGTCCCCGGCGCTGGCCGACCTGGGGCTGCAGGTCGAGCACTTCCCCGTTCCACGGGCCGGTCCCATCCTGCGCGCGCGCACGCCCGGCGCCTCGCGCGCCGTCATGCTCCTCGGGCACCTCGACACGGTGTGGCCGGTGGGCACGACCGCTCGGCGCCCGGCGCGCGTGGAGGGCGAGCTGCTGCACGGCCCCGGCTCTTACGACATGAAGGGCGGCCTCGTGGTCGCCCTGTTCGCCCTGCGCGCCCTGCACGCGCTCGGCCGGCGCGTGGGCACGACCGTGTTCTTCACGCCGCTCGAGGAGGTGGACTGCGGGCCCTACCGCGGGGTCATGGAGGCCGAGATGAAGGCCTCGTCGGCCGTGCTGGGTTTCGAGCCCGCCTGGCCGGGCGGCGCGGTCAAGACCGAGCGCAAGGGCTCGGGCTCGTACGTGCTGACCGCGCACGGGATCGCCTCCCACGCCGGCGCCGACCTCTCACGCGGGGCCAACGCCATCCTGGAGCTCGCCCGGAAGTGCCTGGAGGTCAGCGCGCTCACCGACCCCGCGCGCGGCGTGTCCGCCAACGTGGGCGTGATCCGCGGCGGCCTGCGGTCCAACGTGGTCCCGGACCTCGCCTCGGCCGAGATCGACGTGCGCTTCCGCACCGTCGCCGACGGCGTTGCGCTCGACGCGCTGGTGCGCGCGCTGGCCCCGAGCGACCCGCGCGTCCGGCTCTCCTTGGCGGGCGGCCTTCACTACCCGCCCCTCGAGCGCACGCCCGAGGTCGCGCGCGTCTACGCCGCGGCACGGGAGGTGGCGCGCCAGATGGGCCTGGACCTGGCGGAGACGGCGACCGGCGGCGCGAGCGAGGCCTCGTTCGCCGGCGCGCTCGGGCTTCCCACCCTCGACGGTCTCGGCCCGGACGGCGACGGCGCCCACGCGCTCGACGAGCACGTGCGGCTTCCCTCGCTGCCCGAGCGCGCCGCGCTCGCGGCCGGCCTGCTGCTGCGGCTGGCGGACGGCGAGGGCTAACGCCACCGTGGCTCGGATCGTGCATCTCCCACGAGGAGAGGGCGTCGTCTTGGAGGACATGATGCAGGTCCAGGTCAACACCGACAGCAGCATCGAAGGCCGCGACGACCTCGCCGCCCACGTCACGGGCGTGGTGGAGGGCGCATTGGGCCGATTCGGCGATCAGATCACGCGGGTGGAGGTCCACCTGAGCGACCAGAACGGCCACAAGGGCGGGCCGGAAGACAAGCGCTGCATGATGGAGGCTCGCCTCGAGGGCCGCCCGCCCACCGCCGTCACGCATCTGGCCGCGACCATCGACGAGGCCATCGGCGGCGCGGTTGAAAAGCTGAACAGGTCCATCGAAAGCACGCTCGGACGTCTACGGGACCGGCGCTAGCGGCGCTCTGGAGCCGTATCGCCGCCTCCGCCGCCGTGCGGGCGTGCCGTAACTTCGAACCGGGTCGCGTTCAACGCGACAGGACGTCCAGCGCTCGTCCCACCTTCGTGAACGCCGCCACCGCGCGCTCCACGTGGGCCGTGGTGTGGGCGGCCGAGAGCTGGACGCGGATGCGCGCTTGCCCGCGCGGAACCACGGGGAAGAAGAAACCCTTGACGTAGACGCCCTCCTCGAGAAGGGCGCGCGCGAAGCGTTGGGCCAGCGGCGCGTCCGCGGGGGCGAAGCGGGAGAACAGGATGGGCACGATGGGGTGCACGCCCGGCCGGATCTCGAAGCCGGCCGCGGTCATCCGCTCGCGGAACAGGCGTGTGTTCGCCTCCAGCCGATCGCGCAGCTCCGTGGTCCGGGTCAGCAGCTCCAGCGCCCGGAGCGTGGCGCCCGCCACCACCGGGGCCAGGCTGTTCGAGAACAGGTAGGGCCGGCTGCGCTGGCGGAGCAGGTCGATCGTCTCCGCGCGCGCCGCGATGCAGCCGCCCATGGCCCCGCCCAGGGCCTTGCCGAAGGTGGTGGTGACCACGTCCACGCGCCCCATGACGCCGCAGTGCTCGTGGGTGCCCCGTCCGGTACGGCCCATGAACCCCGTGGCGTGCGAGTCGTCCACCAGCACGAGCGCCCGATACCGGTCCGCCAGGTCGCAGATCTCGCGGAGGGGCGCCACGTCGCCGTCCATGGAGAAGACGCCGTCGGTGACGATGAGGCGGAAGCGCGCGCCTTGCGCCTCCCGCAGCCTGGCCTCGAGGTCCCCCAGGTCGAGGTGCTCGTACAGGAGACGCTTGGCCTTGCACAGCCGCACCCCGTCGATGATGGACGCGTGGTTCAGCCGGTCGGTGAGGATCGCGTCCTCGTCGCCCAACAGCGGCTCGAACGCGCCTCCGTTGGCGTCGAAGCACGCGGCGTACAGGAGGGAGTCCTCGAATCCCAGGAAGGCGGCCACGCGCTTCTCCAGGTCGCGGTGCAGGGCCTGCGTGCCACAGATGAACCGCACGCTGGACATCCCGTAGCCCCACTCGTCGAGCGTGCGGTGCGCGGCCGCCACCAGCTCGGGGTGGCTCGAGAGGCCCAGGTAGTTGTTCGCGCAGAAGTTCAGCACCGCTTCCGGCCGCCCGGCCACGCGTATCTCGGGACCTTGCGCGCCCAGGATCGGCCACTCCTCCTTCCAGAGCCCCTGGGCCCTGATCTGCTCGAGCTCGCCGGCGAGGAACTCGCGGAAGCGCGCGTCCATGCGGACCTCCTGTCTCCACCGCGATTCTAGTGTCCCTCGGCGGAATCCGCCCGGCCGTCCCCGCGCGCCCGGCGCGCGTGCTAGCGTCAATGGAGGAGGTCGCGGATGGCGAGACGCGCTCGACGACGCACGGGCTGGCGGCTGCTGGACGATGAGGGCGGCCTCGGACACCGGCCGCAGCCGCCGCGGCCCACGCCGGGGCCCGCCCCGGATCCCCGGCCGGTGCCGGGCCCGACTCCCGACCCCAACCAGGTGCCCGTGCCCAATCCGGCTCCGCAGCCCAACCCGACCGAGGGGCCGCAGTTCGGGGACGTCCTCGCTCAGTAGATCGACAGGCCCAGACACATAGGCGCGCGAGCGGCCCCTGGTTGGGGTTAGGCTTGCGCGCATGAAGAGCCTTGGCGAGAGCGCCGGTGCGCGCGCCGGCCAACCCCAGGTCGCCCTGCTCCTGCGGATCCTCGACGAGGGATTCGACCGCAGGGCCTGGCACGGCCCCAACCTCCGTGGCACGCTTCGCGGGCTCGACTCCCGGCGCGCCTCGTGGCGGCCCGCGCCGGGCCGCCACAACATCTGGGAGCTCGCGGTCCATGCCGCGTACTGGAAGTACGCCGTGCGGCGGCGCCTCACGGGCGACAAGCGCGGCTCGTTCGCCCTGCCCGGCAGCAACTGGTTCGCCCGACGCGGCGACGCGGGCGCGGCGGCGTGGCGCGCGGACCTCGCGCTCCTGACCGCGGAGCACCGCAAGCTCAGGGAGGTCGTGGCGCGCCTGCGCGACGACGACCTGCCATGCGCGTCGGCCGGGAGCCGCCAGTCCAATGCCACGCTCATCCACGGCGTGGCGGCCCACGACCTCTACCACGCCGGACAGATCCAGCTCCTCAAGCGGCTGGGCCCGGGGCCGATGTAGACTGAGACGTCAGGGCCCAGTCCCTCCGGCGCGCGCCGCGCCCTGGCGGCGAGGTGACTTGCCGTGGCCGACGAACCGCAGGCGCTCGTCGGCCGGCGTATCCTGGTGGTCGACGATCAGGCCCCGATCCGCCGGCTGCTCGAGGCCGGGCTGGCCGATTGGGGCGCGGAGGTCTGGACGGCGCTCGACGGCGCCGCCGCCCTCCACATGCTCGAGACGCTCGAGCCCGATCTGATCCTGCTCGACCTCTCCATGCCGGCCGTCACCGGATGGGAGGTGCTCGAGGCGCTGCGCGCGAGCCGTCACGCGGGCGTCCCGGTCATCCTGGAGACCTCCGCCGACGACTTCGAGAGCTTCGACCGCGCGCGCAAGCTCGGCGTCGCCGCCTTCATCTCCAAGCCGTTCCGGCTGGGCGAGGTGGTGGAGACCTGCCGTCGCGTCCTCGACGGTGCGGTCCCGCTCGAGGGACGCGCGCCGAGTGGAGGCGGGCTCCCGCTGGTGCAGCTGCGCGACAGCGCCGGAACGCTGCTCTCCACGGGGCGCCTGCTCGACCTCGCGCCCACAGGCGCCCAGGTGGACATCGACCGGCCGCTCACGCCCGGGCAGCAGGTGATCCTCACCGTGCAGGTGCCGGAGGGGCCCATCGAATGTCCGGCGGAGGTGCGCTGGGTGACCCGGGCGGGCGGAGGTTTCCAGCACGGCCTCGCGATCAGGCCGTAGGAGCGGGGACGATCAGGCCGGGAACGCGCGCGCGGCCAGGCGCTGCCGGCGGATCTCGATCGCGTCGAGCAGGGCGGCGCGGAAGTCCTGCGCTGTCTCCATCAGCGGAGACCACCAGCGCCACTGCACGCCGTCCTGCTGCACGTCCGCGGTCGCCGGACTCTCGATCCGGCAGATGAACTTGAAGCCTTCGGCTTCGTCACGGCACACGCGGAAGCGCACCTCGACGCGGCCCAGGTCCTGGGTGCCGAGGGTCCCGCGCGCCTCGTCCTCGACCGCGCGACCGAGCGCCGGGTTCCGCGCCACCAGGGGGTTCTCGACGATCGCCACGGCGGTCGTTGCCGAAACCCGCGCCGGGAGGCTCCGTCCCGCCGGGCGCGTCCGACCTTGACCAACCGACTGCCCCACCGCGCTAGACATATCCGCTCCTTCGGGCCGTCGCCCATCCGCTCCCCGGCGCGCCGACGAGAACCGGACGACGGCGCGCGGGCCGGGGGAAACGCCTTCAGGGAAGCAAGCCGCGTACCACGCGCGAAAGCCACGGCAGGGCAAGCCTTCCATCACGGAGTCGATTCCCGGTGTAAGAATCGGGCGAGCGGGGCTGGAACGATCTACACCGCCCGGAATCCTTACACCTGTCGGGGGATAAATGTCAGCGCGCTCGACGTCCGCCAACGCGCGCGGGAGGATGCGGATGGAGTCCGTTCGAGTCGAGGAGCGCGCGGCCACCCTCTACGTCACGCTGGCGCGCCCACCCCTCAACGTCCTCGACCTCGCCATGATCGGCTCGCTGCACGAAGCGCTCGCCGCTTTGCCGGGCCGGCGCGACCTGAAGGCGGTGGTGCTGCGCTCGGCGGTCGACGGTACGTTCTCGGCCGGAGTGGACGTGTCCGCCCATGCACCGGAGCGCGCGCCCGAAATGCTCGAGGCGTTCCATGCGCTCTTCCGCCTGCTCGACATCCTGCCGCAGGCCACCCTGGCCGCGGTGGATGGACTGTGCCTGGGCGGCGGATGCGAGCTGGCCGTGGCCTGCGACGTCGTGCTGGCCACCGCCAGGTCGCGCCTGGGCCAGCCGGAGATCGACGTCGGCTGCTTTCCTCCCGTGGCCTGCGTGCTGCTTCCCAGGCTGGTCGGACGGATGGCCTACGAGCTGATCCTGGAAGGGGCGCCGATCTCCGCCGGCGAGGCCGCGCGCATCGGCCTGGTGAACCGCGTCGTGGACGACGTGGAGCGCGAGGCGCGCCTCTGGGCCGAGCGCATCGGCGGCAAGAGCGCGGCCGTGCTCGCCCTCGCCCGCCGCGCCGTCCGTCGCGGCGGGCACGGTCCGTTCGCGGAGGCGCTGGCGGAGGTGGAGGCGATCTACCGTCGAGACCTGCTGCCGACGGAGGACGCGACCGAAGGCGTCCGCGCCTTCAGGGAGAAGCGTCGGCCGCGCTGGAAGGACGGCTAGTGCCGGTCAGCCGAGCCGGGACTGTTCGGCCCCCGACGACAGCCGCCGGCTCTGCGCGGCCAGCGAGGCCAGGCAGACCCGGAAGCTCTCGAGCGACTCGTCGGTGATCGTGCGGAAGTCGCTGCGCAGCGCGTTCAGGTCGTTCCAGTCGCGGTCCACGGTCGAGCGCGTGTCGCGGATGCGCCGCGTGGAGCCGGCCAGGAAGCGCAACACGACCCCGAGTCCCTGGCCGAGCACATAGAGCCGCAGCCGGAACCGCTCCGCGGAGGTCACCAGGAACCGGTGCAGGATCTGGTTCAGGGCGGCCAGGCTGGCCAGCTCCGTGACCTTGAAGTCGCGCGGCCGCAGCGGCGCCACCGGCACCATCGCCGACACCATGCGCGAGAACACGGCCATGCCGTTGAGGAGCCGCCTCAGGTCCGGCGCCGCCCGCTCGATCATGGCATAACCGAGCTCCACGAGCCGGATCGCCTCGTCCACCGAGCCGACCAGGCGGTGCTCCTCGGCCTTGTCGTAGGCGTAGTCGGCCATGGCCAGCTCGCCGTCGAGCTGTGAGCGCATCTTGGCGTAGAGCGCCTGGTCGTTGTTGTTGAGCAGCGTCTCCCAGTCCTGCCAGCGACTCTCGCTGATGCGGCCCCAGAGCAGCAGGAAGAGCAGGCAGCCCCCGCCGGCGCACCCGAGGAGGACGAGCACTACGCCCTCCAGGGCTGTAGGCGGCGCACGAGGGCGGGCGAAGCCTGCGGCTGGGGCTCGTCACGCCAGGAGCTCCAGGCCCAGAAGCCCACGAGCACCATGAACGCGATCGGCTCCAGCGCCTGGGCGTACGGGAAGAAGCTCGAGCCCCACTGCTTGATGAGGCTCAGCAGGGTCGTGAAGATCAACAGGTAGGGCACGAACGCGAGCAGCAGCGCCTTGTGATAGGCGTGGACCGGGACGCGGTACCACGTGATCAGGATGGCGAGCCCGTTGATGAGCCAGATCGTCCCGGTCAACACCCGGGGCTGCCACTCGAGCAGCACCACGCTGGAACTGGCCGTCCCCGGGATCCCCACGAGCGCGAGCGAGGTCGCGACCAACACGCCGAACAGGAGGCGGCGCGCGGTCGCGTTGGCCGCCGGAAACGCCTGGAACGTCCGGTACGCCAGCTCGAAGGCAATGGCCATCCGCAGCGCGTCGAAGATCCCGTGCCCCAGGATCCAGAACCAGGCCTTGAAGAACTGATCGGGCCAGAACGTGACGAGCGTGTTGTAGGACAGGACCACGACGAGGTAGGCGAGGAACGACCAGCAGAGGTGGGCGCGCCGGCGGGCGACGAGGCCGACCACCGCGATGAGGCAGAGGGCCCTGACGATGTGCGCGACGAGGATCTGGTCCGGGGTCATGCCTGAGCCCAGGCCTTCCGCCGCGACGGGACCTCCGTCTTCCTCACCCTCTCCCGCACGATGTTGTGCCGCTGCAGGCGGAGGTAGATCGTCCGGCGGGTCACGCCCATGAGGCGGGCCACGCGCGAGATGTTCCACTCGTTCTGGACGAGGAGCAGGAGCAGCCGTTCGCGGGCGATCTCCTCGTCGCTGGTCTGCGACAGGTAGGCCTGGACCGCCGAGGGCGCCGGCGGCGCGGTGGCGGCCGCGACCACCGCGTGGGCGATGGCCACGCCGAAGGCGGTCAGGCTGGAGGTGTCGAGCCCGCTCCAGTCAGTGCCCGCGGCGACGTCGAGATAGAGCAGCGCCACCACCGATCCGCTCTCCATCAGCGGCGCCACGGCGTAGCTCGCCCGAGCGTCGGACGCACGCAAGATCTCGCCGCTCAGGAATTTGGCGCGATGGGTCGACCAGGCGGCCTGGACGGTGGAGACCGCCTCGATGCCGAAGCCACGGCCCGTGAACAGCGTCAGCCTGTCCCCGTCCAGAGCAAAGACGGCCGCTCCGCGCGCCTTGTTCAGCGAGAGGAGGAAGGCCAGGGTGCGGTCGGCGGCTCCGCGCGGATCCCCCGCGACCAGGAGGGCTGCGAGCTGATTCGTGACTGCCACGGAGGCTCCTTTCGGCGCTGCCCGCCCGGCGAGGGACCGGTTTCGGACCCAGTCAGGCCCCCCCTTATGAAAGGCTTGACGAGGCGTGTATACTCCAGTTCCCAATCCAATGCAAGCGCGGGGGGGCCGGCCTCAGTGGGAGGTCCGCCGACCCGGGCGGAGGAGGTTTTGTGGCTCGGAAGGTCCAGCTGGTGGCGTTCATCCTCGGAATGGTGCTCGTCGGTGTGGAGCGGTTCACGGCCAGCGCTTCGGCGGCCACGCCCCACGCCGCTCAGGCGCCGGTGTACGACGGCGGCACGCCGATCCCGCCGGACATGGCCCGGTAGGCGCGGCGGAAGACCGAGCCGACCCCACCCGACCAGGTGTCCGCGCACCGCACCTGGAGGCTCCGCCCGGGCGGATCGTGACCCGACCACGGTGTCCCGTTCCGGTCCGCCCCAGGACCTCTGCTCCCACGCCCCTGTCCGCGACGTCCCCCCGTTTCCCGCCCTCGCGCTGTCCGCACTAGGATCGCGGGATGACCACCGTGATCGAGGGCGCCCGCCTGCTCGCGCCCATGGACGACGCGCGACGCCGGCTCACCGACGGCTGGGTCGTGGTGCGCGACGAACGCATCGACCGGGTGGGCGCGGGCGCGCTGCCGGGCGGCCTGGAGACCGCCCGCCGGATCGACGCCCGGGGCAAGGTCGTCCTCCCCGGCCTCGTCAACACGCACCACCATCTGCCCCAGACGCTGACCCGCAACGTGCCGCGCGTACAGGAGGCCCCCCTGTTCCGGTGGCTCACCGAGCTGTACGAGGTATGGCGGGGCTTCGACGCGAGCGCGGTGGACGCCGCCGCCCGCGTCGGCCTCGGCGAGCTGCTGCTAACCGGCTGCACGACCACCACCGATCACCTCTACCTGTTCCCCCAGGGACAGGAACGGCTCATCGACGTGGAGATCGCCGCCGCGCGCGAGATGGGGATCCGCTTCCAGCCCACGCGCGGCGCCATGAGCCGCGGCCGCAGCCTCGGCGGCCTGCCGCCGGACGACGTCGTCCAGGACGAGCGGACGATCCTCGAGGACTGCCGCCGGCTGATCCGCGAGCACCACGACCCCCGTCCGGGGGCCATGACCCGCATCGCGCTGGCGCCCTGCTCACCCTTCTCGGTGACCACGGACCTGATGCGCCGCACGCGGGACCTCGCGCGAGCCGAAGGGGTGCGCCTCCACACCCACCTCGCCGAGACGCTGGACGAGGACGCCTACTGCCTCGAGACCTACGGCGTGCGCCCGGTGGAGTACCTGCGCGGGCTCGACTGGCTCGGCTCCGACGTCTGGCTGGCCCACTGCGTCCACCTGCGGCCCGAGGAGGTGGCGCTGCTCGGCGGGACGGGCACCGCGATCGCGCACTGCCCCAGCTCCAACTTCCGCCTTGGATCGGGCCTCGCCCCGGTGCGCGCCCTGCTCCAGGCGGGCGCCCCGGTCGGTCTCGGTGTCGACGGGTCCGCCAGCAACGACAGCTCGAACATGCTGGCCGAAGCGCGCCAGGCCCTGCTCGCGCATCGCCTCACGCCCGATCCCGCCCGCTGGCTCACGGCCGAGGAGGTCCTCTGGATGGCCACGCGCGGCGGCGCGCGCTGCCTCGGCCGCGACGACATCGGCAGCCTCGAGCCGGGCAAGTCGGCCGACCTGATCCTGGTGGACACGCGGCGGCTGTCCTACGCCGGCGCCTCCAGCGATCTGCTGGCCGCACTCGTGTTCTCGCCCTGGCCGGAGCCGGTGGACACGGTCATGGTGAACGGCCGCGTCGTGGTCGAAGGCGGGGAGCTGGTCGGCATCGACACGTCCGCCCTGGCGGCGCGCGCCGACGCCATCTCGCTCCGGCTGCTCGAGCGCGCCTCGCAGGCGACGGGGCGGGACTACTTCGCGCGCGGGTGATGGCCTAGCAGCCCGTGGTGGAAGTCCAGCTGCATTCGGCGGGCGATGCATCCCGGCTGGCGGCGTTGCTCCTCCCTTACATATCCCCGATATGCGCGGTCGTCGCGCCTTGCCCGCCGGGCGCCTCGCCCGCCTCGGTGCGAC
>DATKEG010000030.1:0-10939 GCA_035544515.1 Vicinamibacteria bacterium
CTTGCCCCTGGAGCTCGGGTGGAGTCCCTCGCCCGCGAGCATCACGCCCGCCTTCACCAGCTCCTCGTTGAACTTCCCCATGTCGGCCAGGAGCTTCTCGCCGGGCATGACGCCCTTCTCGGAGTTCCTGGTCGCCTTGACTATCACCATCACGCGCATGGTTCATCTCCTTGGGATCGCAGCGGGTCGCCGGGACCAATCACGCCTGCGTCTCCAATGTGACGACGAACGAGACCGTCCCGGATCGACACGCGGGAGAGGTGCGGGGGACCGCTGCCTGTAAGTGTCTGAAACTGCTGGTAGGCCGTGTGGGGATCGAACCCACGACTCCCTGCTTAAAAGGCAGGCGCTCTACCACTGAGCTAACGGCCTGACCCTGATTCTACCGCCCCGTCAGGCCGTACGCGACGGGGCGGACCGCGACGGCGCCGACGAGCGTCGCCCCGAGCAGCAAATACGCGATCCGCGCGGATCGCGTTCCGCGCCGCTGGCGGTGCTCCCTCCTTCGGATAGACTCAGCGGAGCCACGCTAAAGGGGGCCAACATGACGACAGCCATTCGTTTCGGGACGGGCCTGGTCGGGGCCGCCGCGTTCGTGGCGCTGGCCGCGGGCGCACCCGCCACCGGAGGTGCCGCGATGTCAGGTCCGAGCGTCACGCGCGCGCCGTTCGGCGCCCTGCCCGACGGCACGGCCGTCGAGCTGTTCACCATCACGAACGCGAGCGGCCTCGAGGTCCGCGTCATGACCTACGGCGGCATCATCGTCAGCCTGAAGACGAAGGACCGCGCGGGCAAGCTCGCCGACATCGTGCTCGGGTACGACGACCTGGCCGGCTACGTGAAGCAGAACCCGTTCTTCGGCACGATCGTCGGCCGCTACGGCAACCGCATCGCCAACGGCCAGTTCGCCATCGACGGGAAGACCTACGCGCTGGCGAAGAACAACGGGCCGAACCACCTGCACGGCGGGATCAAGGGCTTCGACAAGGTCGTCTGGAAGGCGGAGCCCTTCCAGAAGGACGACACGGCCGGCGTCGTCTTCCGGCACACGAGCCCGGACGGCGACGAGGGCTATCCCGGCACGCTCACCGCGCGCGTGACCTACACGCTCACGAACAAGGACGAGCTGCGCTTCGACTATCACGCCACCACCGACAAGCCCACCCACGTGAACCTCACGCAGCACACGTACTTCAACCTGGCGGGCGACGGGACGCGCGACATCCTGGGCCACGAGCTGACGCTGGCCGCCGACCGGTACACGCCGGTCGACGCCACGCTCATCCCCACCGGCGAGCTGGCGCCGGTGGAGGGCACGCCCTTCGACTTCCGGAAGCCGCACGCGATCGGCGCGCGCATCGGCGCCGACCACGAGCAGATCCGCCACGGCCGCGGCTACGACCACAACTTCGTGCTGAACCGCACGGGCGCCGACCCGGCGCGGCTCATACACGTCTACGAGCCCACGACGGGACGGACGCTCGACGTCGCCACCACCGAGCCGGGCGTGCAGTTCTACACCGGCAACTTCCTCGACGGCACGATCAAGGGCAAGTCCGGCCACGTGTACAAGCAGCGCTACGGCTTCTGCCTGGAGACGCAGCACTTCCCCGACTCGCCGAACAAGCCGCAGTTCCCCACGACGCTGCTGCGGCCGGGACGGGAATACCAGACGACCACGGTGTTCGCGTTCGGAGCGCGCCGGTAGGCCGCTGGTCCGCGCCCTCGTCCTCGCCACCGCGGTCGCCACCGGACCCGCCACGCCGCCGGCCGGCGACGCCGAGCCGGCGCGCGCGCGCCGCACGTGTGTCGCGCTCAGCGGGGGCGGCGCCCGCGGCCTGGCTCACATCGGCGTGATCGGGGCCCTCGAGACCGAAGGCGTCTCCATCCACTGCGTGGCCGGGACCAGCATGGGCGCCCTCGTGGGCAGCCTCTACGCCGCGGGCTATTCGCCTTCGCAGATGGACGCCGTCGTGCGCTCGCTGGAGTGGCGGGACGTCTTCAGCGGCCGGCCCGAGCGCTCGCTCGTCCCGCTCTCCCTGCGCGTGGACGACGTGCCGGCCGTGGCACGCATCGCCGTGGGCGGCTGGCGGCCGCGCCTGCCGCCGTCGCGCGACTCCGACTACCGCACGAACCGCCTCCTCTTCCGACTGCTGGCCGACGCCTCCTATCGAGCCGGCGGCGATTTCGACGCGCTGCCCCGTCCGTTCCGGGCCGTGGCCACCGACCTCGAGACCGGTGAGCCGGTCGTGCTCGCCCGCGGCAGCCTGCCCCGGGCGGTGCGGGCCAGCCTGTCCCTGCCCGTGAGCCTCGTGCCCGTTCCTCTCGACGGCCGGTTGCTGGTGGACGGCGGGCTCGTGGACAACCTCCCCACCGGGGTCGCCCGCCGCTGGGGAGCGGACGTGGTGGTCGCCGTCGACGTGCGCTCGCCCGTCCTGCGGCCGCGCCCCTCCGACAGCCTCATGGAAACGGCCGCCGTCGTGGTGGACGTCCTCCGCCACGCCCGCAACGAGAGGTTCGCGGAGACGGCGGACCTCACGATCGACCTCCGGCCCGCGCTGGCCGGGATGCGCGAGTCCGAATACGCCCGGTACCCCGAGGCCCAGGACATCGGCCGACGCGTGGCACGCGAGGCGATCCTCGGCGCGCGCTTGCGTCTGGATGGCGATGCGTCGGCCGCACCTCGCGCCGCGAGCCCGGGTCTCGAGGGCGCCCCCGTGCGCGAGATCATCGTCCGTGGGACCGCCAAGGTGCGCGAGCAGGTCGTCCTCACGGCGCTCGGCCTGGAGGAAGGCGTGCCGTTCGTCATGAAGAATGCGCTCCGCGGGATGGACGAGATCCATGCCACGCGGCTGTTCGAGTCGGTGTGGCTCGACGCCTCACCCTCGCCGGAGGGCGGCGCCTCGGTCACGGTGGACGTGCAGGAGACGCCCCGGTTCGCGCTCGAGGTCGGCGGAGGCTACGACGAGGACCGCCAGGCGCGGGCCTTCCTGCGCATCCGCAACCGCAACCTCTTCGGCCGGGGCGAGCGCAGCGACACGACGCTCCTGGCCAGCGACAGCGAGGCGGGCCTGCGCACGACGCTGAGCGTCGAGCGGCCGTTCGACCTGCCCGTCGGCGTGTTCACCCGCGGCTACTTCCTCGAAGAGAAGCCGCGGTTCTTCTCCGGCCACGAGCAGCTGGGCCGGGCCGAGTTCGACCGCGACGGACTCGCCGCCGGCCTCCAGCGCCGCCTGGGCCTCGCCGGGCTGCTCCGCGCCGGCCTCGCCGTGGACAGCGTGCGCACGCGCGCGCGGCTGGGCGTCCCGCTGCCGGCCGGGAGCGACCGCCGGACCGCGGTGTTCGGCGAGGCGGCCTGGGACGTGCTCGACGACGGCGCCCTGCCCACCTCGGGCTCCGCCGCGTTCGTCTTCGCGGAGCGCACGCTGTCCCGTCTCGGCACCTCCCGTCCCTACTGGCGCTCCGGCGCGGAGCTGCTGGGGGCCGCGAGCCCGCATCCGCGGCTGGTCCTGCGCGCGCAGGCGCGGGCGTTCGTTTCCGGGGGCGACCTGCCGCCGTACGAGCAGGCGCGAGTGGGGGGCCCGGTGTGGATGCCGGGGTTCCACCGCGACGAGCTCTGGGGCGCCCAGGCGCTCGCCGGCTCCGTGTCCGCCGGCGTGGCGGTCTACGGCCGCCTGCGCCTCCTGGCTCGATTCGGAGCGGGCAACGTGTGGGAGTCGCGGCCCGCGATGACGATCGCGGACCTGCAAGGCGGGTTCGGGCTGGGGCTCGAGCTGCCGACGGGAGTCGGTCCCGTGGCCCTCGAATGGGGGCGCAGCGGTGCGGGGACTTCGCGTGTGCACGTCTCGGTGGGTTTTCCCTGGGACGCGTTCGCTCGCTGAGACGTCCGCTTACGCGAACCAGGCGGCGATCGCGCTCTTCGGCCGGAAGATCGTCTCCAGCCGGTCGGATCCCGTGGAGACGATGCCGATCTCGGTCCCCACGAGCTCGGACAGCCGGTCCACGTAGCGGCGCGCGGCCGCGGGCAGGTCGGCCAGCTCGCGCACGCCGGCCGTGGGCTTCTCCCATCCCGGCAGCGTCTCGTAGACGGGCTCGCACTCCATGAGCACGTCGAGGTCCGCGGGCAGCTCCGGCACCACCTCGCCCCGGTGGCGATAGGCCGTGCACACCCGGATCTCCGCCAGCGCGTCGAGCACGTCGAGCTTCGTGAGCGCGATCGAATCGAACCCGTTCACGCGCGTGCTGTAGCGCACGACCACCGCGTCGAACCACCCGCAGCGACGGGGCCGGCCGGTCACCGCGCCGAACTCTCCTCCACGCTTGCGGATCTCCTCCTCGAGGCGGCCGCCGATCTCCGAGGGCAGGGGTCCCGCGCCCACCCTCGTGGTGTAGGCCTTGGCGATGCCCAGGACGCCGTCGATGCGCGTGGGCGCGATGCCGAGCCCGGTGGCGACGCCGCCCGCCACCGCGGAGGACGAGGTCACGAACGGGTAGGACCCGTGGTCGACGTCGAGCATCGTGGCCTGCGCCCCTTCGAAGAGGATCGAGTACCCGCGCGCGATCTGCCGGTGGAGCGCGAGCGAGGTGTCGGTGATGCGCGGGCCCAGCCGCCGCCCGAAGCCGGCGAGGTCGCGCACGAGCGCGTCCCAGTCCACTTCCAGGGGCCGGCCGGCGCCGCGGCAGACGTTCTCGTAGAGCGCGCGCGCCTCGCGCAGCTTGTCGGGCAGGGCGTCGGGCCGCAGGAGGTCGCCCATGCGCAGGCCGCGCCGCGCCACCTTGTCCTCGTAGGCGGGGCCGATCCCGCGCAGGGTGGTGCCGATCTTCCGGTCGCCCCTCGCCTCCTCGGCCATGGTCTCGAGGGCCCGGTGGTGCGGCAGGATGAGGTGCGCGCGGTCGGAGATGAGGAGGTTGTCCTCCAGGGAGACGCCGCGGGCGGAGAGCTCCGCGATCTCCTGCTCGAGCGCCCAGGGGTCGATCACCATCCCGTTCCCCATCACGCAGAGGATTCCGGGGTGGAGGGCGCCCGAGGGGATGAGCCGGAGGACGAACTTCTGCCCGCCCACCAGGATGGTGTGGCCGGCGTTGTGCCCGCCGTTGTAGCGGGCCACCACCTGCACCTTCGCGGTCAGGAGGTCGACGATCTTTCCCTTGCCTTCGTCGCCCCACTGGGCGCCCGCGATCACGATGTTGGGCATCTCCGGCTCCTGACGGACCGCACATTCTACTGCGAAGGCGCGCCACGGACGAGGGCGGACCGCGGAGGCCGCGCGGGCGCGGGTGATATAGTCGGCGCCGCGGCGCGCCATGCCTTCCCCCTCGAAGCCCGAGCCCGTGGTCCTCGACGGCGCGCGGCTCACGCTCGAGGACGTCGAGTCCGTGGCGCGAGACCGCCGGCCGGTGACGCTCGACCCGGCGGCGCGCGCGCGCGTGGGCCGGGCGCGGGCGGTGGTGGACGCGGCGGTGGCGCGCGGCGACGTGGTCTACGGCGTCACCACCGGCTTCGGCAACTTCGCGGACGTGGTGATCCCGAGGGAGCGCCTGGGCGAGCTGCAGCTCAACCTCGTGCGCAGCCACGCCGCGGGCGTGGGGGCGATGCTCGAGGAGACGGAGACGCGCGCGCTCATGCTCCTGCGCGCGAACGTCCTGGCCAAGGGCTTCAGCGGCGTGCGCACGGAGAGCCTCGACCTCCTCATCGCCATGCTCGAGGCCGGCGTCCACCCGCTCGTGCCCGAGCAGGGCTCGGTGGGGGCGAGCGGCGACCTGGCCCCGCTGGCGCACCTCGCGCTGGCGCTGATCGGCGAGGGGTCGTGCCGCCTGGACGGCCAGGCCCATCCGAGCCGGGAGGCGCTGCGCCGGGCCGGGCTGGCGCCCGTCGTCCTGGAGGCCAAGGAAGGCCTGGCCCTGATCAACGGCACGCAGCTCATGGCGGCCCTGACCGCCCTCGCCCTCGCCGAAGCCGGGCGCCTCGCCTGCACCGCCGACGTGACGGGCGCGCTCACCCTCGACGCGCTCAAGGGCACGGACGTGGCCTTCGACCCCCGCATCCACGCCGCGCGGCCCCACCCGGGACAGGGGGCCTGCGCGCGCAACCTGCGCCGGCTGCTCCAGGGCAGCGCGCTCCGCGACTCGCACCGCGACTGCGGCAAGGTGCAGGACGCCTACAGCCTGCGCTGCATCCCGCAGGTGCACGGCGCCGTCCGCGACGCGCTGGCCTTCGTGAGGCAGGTGGTGGACGTCGAGATCAACGCCGCCACCGACAACCCCATGGTCTTCGCGGACACGGGCGAGATGCTCTCCGGCGGCAACTTCCACGGGGAGCCGGTGGCGCTCGCCGCCGACGTGCTCGCCATCGCCGCCGCCGAGCTGGGCTCGATCGCGGAGCGGCGCGTCGAGCGCCTGGTCAACCCCGCGCTCTCGGACCTGCCGGCCTTCCTCACGCGCGAGGGCGGGCTCAACTCCGGCCTCATGCTCGCGCAGGTCACGGCCGCCGCGCTCGCCTCCGAGAACAAGTCGCTGGCCCACCCGGCCAGCGTCGATTCCATCCCGACCTCCGCCAATAAAGAGGACCACGTCTCCATGGGCGTGACCGCGGCGCGCAAGGCGGCCCGGGCGGTGGCGAACACGCGCCGGATCCTGGCCATCGAGGCCATCGCCGCCTGCCAGGCGCTCGAGTTCCACCGGCCCCTCACGACCTCGCCTGCCCTCGAGGCCGCGTACCGTTCCCTGCGCGCGCGCATCCCGCCGCTGGAGCGGGACCGCGTGCTCGGGCCCGACATCGAGGAATCGGCCGAGATGGTGCGGGCGGGCGTCCTCGCCGCCGAGGCCGCCTCGGTCTGCGGTACCCTGGAGTAGACAGGAGGCTCGCATGCCCACGCCACCCCCGTTGCCACGCGCGTCCTGGGTGCCCGGCGCCCTGGTCCTCGCCGCGGCCGCCGCCCTGGCCCTGGCCGGGGGGATGGTGCTGGGCGCGCGCCACTGGCCGCTCTACCTCGGCCTCGGTCTGGGCGGCCTGCTGGCCGTGGGCTGGGCGGAGGCGATCTGGACGAAGCATCGCAAACCGGCGCCGAAGAGGGGCCGGGCCAAGCTCAAGGTGATCCGGGGCGGCAAACACGACTACGACCTCGAGGGCGACGATTCGACCGACGGCCAGCGGTACCTGATGTGAGAGCGCCGGCTGCCGACAGCGGCCACCGGGTCATCCGAGCGCCGCGCGGCAGCCAGCTCTCCTGCAAGGCCTGGCCGCAAGAGGCCGCGCTCCGGATGCTCATGAACAACCTGGATCCGGAGGTGGCGGAGCGCCCGGAGGACCTCGTCGTCTACGGCGGCATCGGCAAGGCCGCGCGCAACTGGGAGTGCTTCGAGGCCATCGTGCGCTCGCTGCGCGAGCTGGAGAACGACCAGACGCTCCTCGTCCAGTCGGGCAAGCCGGTGGGCGTCTTCAAGACGCACGCGGAGGCGCCGCGCGTGCTCATCGCGAACTCGCTGCTCGTCCCGGCCTGGGCGACCTGGGAGCACTTCCACGAGCTCGACCGGAAGGGCCTGGCCATGTACGGCCAGATGACGGCGGGCTCGTGGATCTACATCGGCACGCAGGGCATCCTGCAGGGAACGTACGAGACGTTCGCCGAGGCCGCGCGCCAGCATTTCGGCGGCACGCTCCGGGGCCGGCTGGTCGTGACCGCGGGCCTGGGCGGGATGGGCGGCGCGCAGCCGCTGGCCGCGACCATGAACGAGGGCGTGCTCGTCGCGGTCGAGGTGGATCCGCGGCGCATCCAGCGGCGGCTGGACACCGGCTACCTCGACTCGCGCGCGGACACGCTCGACGAGGCCCTGGCCGCGGCCCAGGCCGCGCGGAGCGAGGGCCGGGCGCTCTCCATCGGCCTCCTCGGCAACGCCGCCGACGTGGTGCCCGAGCTGGCGCGGCGCGGGGTGGTGCCCGACCTGCTCACGGACCAGACGAGCGCACACGACCCGCTGAACGGCTATGTGCCCAACCGGATGTCGCTCCCGGACGCCGAGCGCCTGCGCGCGAGCGACCCCGCGCGGTACGTGGCCGAGTCCGAGCGCAGCATGGCGGAGCACGTGCGCGGGATGCTCGACCTGATGCGCCAGGGCGCCGTGACCTTCGACTACGGCAACAACATCCGGGCGCACGCGAAGAAGGCGGGCGTCGCCGATGCGTTCGCCTTCCCCGGGTTCGTGCCGGCCTACATCCGGCCGCTCTTCTGCGAGGGCAAGGGGCCGTTCCGCTGGGCCCTGCTCTCGGGCGACCCTGACGACCTCCGCGTCACGGACGACGCCGTGCTGCGCACGTTCCCCGAGGACCGCGCCCTGGCGCGCTGGATCACGCTGGCCCGCGACCGCGTGAAGCCGCAAGGCCTGCCCGCGAGGATCTGCTGGCTCGGATACGGCGAGCGGGCCCGGATGGGGCTCGTGTTCAACCGGCTCGTGCGCACGGGCGCGGTCAAGGCGCCGATCGTCATCGGACGCGACCACCTCGACGCCGGCTCCGTGGCCTCGCCGTATCGCGAGACCGAGGGCATGCGCGACGGCTCCGACGCGGTGGCGGACTGGCCCATCCTCAACGCGCTGCTCAACGCCGTCTCGGGCGCCACCTGGGTTTCGGTCCACCACGGGGGCGGCGTGGGCATGGGCTACTCGATCCACGCCGGCATGGTCGTGGTGGCGGACGGGACCGAGCAGGCGGACGCCCGCCTGCAACGCGTGCTCACCACCGATCCCGGCACCGGCGTCATGCGCCACGCGGACGCCGGCTACGAGCGCGCCCTGGAGGTGGCGCGCGAGCGCGGCGTGCGCCTGCCCATGCTCGACACCGGACGCTGATGCGGCACGCCGCCCTTCGCCCGCACGTGGGCCGTCCGATCGTCACCCGCGCGGTGGCCGACCGCGTGGCCCAGGGCCCGCCGCTCGTGCTCGCCGGCCCCCCCGGCGCGGGAAAGACGACGCTCCTGCTCGAGGCCGCCGAGACGCTGGCCGCCGAGGGGTGGACGCCGGTCTACCTCGACCTCATGGGCGCGGCCTCCTCGCCCGAGCGCTTCGTCGACGCCGCCCTGGCCGCGCTCCCGGCCGTGGCCTTCGGCGCCCGGCTGCCGCAGGCCACGGCCATCCGGCGGCTGGCCGAGCAGGGCAAGACGAGCGGCGCGGCGGCGGTGGAGGCGCTCTTCGCGCTCTGGTCGTCGCTCGACGAGGCGGGGGGCCGTCCGGTGGCGCTCCTGCTCGACGAGGTCACCGAGATCCGCTCGCTCGCCTACTTCGCCGGCCTGCGCGAGGTGGACCGCATGCTCGCCGGTGCTTTGGCCCGGCGCCGGCGCGCGACGCTCGCGGCCACGTCGTACGCGACGCTGGCGCGCCGCCTCTGGCCCGCCTGGGAGACGCTGGACGTGCCGCCCCTGACCGGGGCCGAGCTGCAGGCGGTGGCCCGTGAGGCCCGGCTCGACGCCGAGGCGCTGGCCCGCGCCTGCTTCGGCTGGCCAAGGTACCTGCATGCCCTGTGGGACGGGCTGGAGAAGGGCGAGCCGCTCGAAACGGTCTGGACGGCCGAGATGTCGGCCGGCGGCCGGCTGGAGCAGGCGGCGCGCCAGACGTACGAGACGCTGCTCCTGCGCAGCCGGGGGTACGGCATGTCGAAGGCGGTGCTCGGCGCGGTGGCGGACGAAGAGGGGCTGAACCTCACGGCGCTGGTCGCCCGTGTCGGCCGCACGCCCGGCGCGGTGCGCGACTACCTGGGCTGGCTGATGGGCGTGGACGCGATCCGCTCCGCGCGCAAGCGCTACTACTACGTGGACGGCATGGTCCGCTGGTGGGTCCGACTCCACGCGCGTGGCACGCTCGCGCGGCCGGACGACATCGCGGGCGCGGCGCGGCAGGTCATCGCCGGCGAGGTGGCGGGCGGCCCGGCCGCCGGACCGGCCCCTCCCGAGCTGACCGCCAGCGAGCCGGAAACGGCCGCGCCACGCGTCGATACGCTCATGGAGATCGATTAGCACCAGCGGCCCAACGCGGCCCGGGCCGAGTCGAGTCCCCCGACCGTCAGGCGTGCCGGTCGAGCAGCCGGCCCACGTCCGCGCGCGACATCAGGCCGACGCGCCGCTCGGCGGGCTGGGCGCCGTGGAACACGATGAGGGTCGGCAGCCCCTGGATCTCGTAGCGCTCGGTCGTGCGCGGGTTCTCGTCCACGTTGAGGACGCCGAGCCGGAGCGAGCCGCGGCGCGGCGCGGCCAACGCTTCGATGGCCTCCGCCGCCGTTCGCGACGGCAGGCACCACTCCGCCCAGAAGACCACGGCCACCGGCTCGAGCGAGCCGAGGACGCTGGCGTCCCAGGTGCGGTCCTCGAGCCGCTCCACGGTCAACCCAGGTGCGGCTCGATCAGCTTGACCAGGTTCTCCTTCGACATCAGCCCCACGCGCTGCTCCGCGACCTGGCCCTTCTTGAAGACGAGCAGCGTGGGCAGGGTGGTGATGTTGTAGCGATACGGCACCTGCGCGTTCTCCTCGACGTTGAGCTTGGCCACCTTGAGCTTCCCGTCGAACTGCCGGGCCACGGCCTCGATGGAGGGCAGGAGCGTCTTGCAGGGCGCGCACCACTCCGCCCAGAAGTCCACCAGCACCGCCTGCGGAGAGGCCATCACCTCGCTCTCCCACGTCTGGTCCGTGAGGTCCACGATCGTTCCCGCCATGGCGACGAGCCTCCTCTCGAGTGGTCGGCCGGAGGGCCCAGTATAGCCAGCCCGGACTCGGCCCGCTTCAGGCCAGCGCCCGGGCGCGGCCGTAGAGCTCGACGTATTGGCCGGCGGACCGCTCCCAGCCGAAGTCCCGCGACATCCCGTTCCGCATCAGGCGCCGCCAGGCGGGACGGTCGCGATACGCGGCGAGCGCGCGGTCGACCGCGGCCACGAGCGCCACGGGGTGCGGCGGACCG
>DATKEG010000031.1:0-7076 GCA_035544515.1 Vicinamibacteria bacterium
CGGGTCACGGACGCCGACACCTGCTGGCGGGGCGTGGTCAGGTCGTAGAGAGCCGCGGTGGGCGCCACCTCCCGCACGGCCTCACGCAGGAGCGGCGCGAGCGCCGCCGGCGCCGGCCCCGAGCGCACCTGGAAGGAGAACGAGCCTGCCGCCTGCTGGAAGGCGGGGATGAACAGCGCCGGAGGCGCGGGATCGCGGAGCGCGCCGTAGCGGGTGTCCGCGGCCACGCCCACGACCTCCGCCCCGCTGACGCGGCGGCCCAGGGGATCCTGGCCGGGGAAGTACGCGCGCGCGAAGGCCTCGTTGATCACGACAACCGGAGGAGTGCCCACGTCGTCCTGCGGTCCGATGCCGCGGCCCGCGCGCAAGGAGATGCCCTGCGCGGCGAAGAACCCCCCGCCCACCCGATTCACGTGCGCGTATTCGGCGCCGCCCGCCGGGTCCGGCGGCCGGCCTGCGATCGAGATGCGCGTCCGGTCCGTGCGGTCGGCGAGCAGTTGATGCGTCGACACGCCGGCGTCGCGAACACCCGGCAGGGCCTGGAAGCGCTCCAGCAGCCGGCGCGACAGGGCGAGGGACTCGGCCGGGCTGGAGGTGACCGCGTGCACCTTGAACAGGTGGACGCCCTCGGTCGTGACCCCGGTCTCGACGCCGACGAGGTTCCGCAGCGTGCGCAGGAAGAGCCCGGCGCCAAAGAGCAGCACGACCGAGACCGCCACCTGCATCACGACCAGCGTGCGGCCCAGGCCCAGGCGCACGCCGGCGCCGCCGCCGTCCCGCAGGTCGCGGACGAGGTCGGCCCGCGTGGCGCGCAGCGCGGGGACGAGGCCGGTCAGGACGGCCGTCGCCAGCGAGACGGCGCCGAGCAAGGCCAGGGCGCGGCCGTCGAGGGCGACCTCGGGCGTGCCGTCCGGCATCAGGCCGGGGACGAGCACGTCCTTCGTCTGCCACGCGACGGCCACGCCGAGCAGGGCGCCCAGCGCGCCGAGGACCGCGCTCTCGGCGAGGAGCTGCCGGACGATCCGCCACCGTCCGGCCCCGAGCGCGAGGCGGACGCCGATCTCCCGCCGCCGGGCCGCGCCGCGCGCGAGCAGCAGGCCGGTCACGGTCACGCAGGCCATGAGGAGGACCAGACCGGTCATGGCGGCGAGGACGACGAGCGGCGGCCGCGCTTCGTCCCGGCGCCGGGTGAGGCCCTGGCTGCCGTCGGTCAGGCGCAGGCGTGGCGCGTCTCCGCCACGGGCGGCGGAGGCGCTCGCCAGGCGCGGCGCCATCTCCGCTTCGGCCTGCGCCGCCGTCATCCCGGGCCGCAGCCGACCCATCACCTGTAGCCAGTGCCAGGCCGGGTTCGTGAGGTACGGCTCGCCGGGCGCGCGCCCTGCGCGGAGCGGCACCGAGACGTCCGCCGCCTGGCCCAGCGGCAGCGTGCCGGAGAACCCGCGCGGCGTGACGCCCACGATCGTGAAGGGGCGGCCGTCGAGCATCCCCGTCTGGCCGATGACGCCGGGATCGCCGCCGAAGCGGCGCTGCCAGTAGCGGTGGCCGAGCACGGCCACCATGTCGGCGCCGACGCGGTCGTCCTCCGGCGTGATCGTGCGGCCCAGGAGGGCGCGCACGCCGAGGCCGGAGTAGTAACCGCCCGAGACGACCTGCCCGACGGCGAGGTCCGTCCGGCCGCCCACGCTCAGGCTCGCCCGCCGCAGCTCGGCCCAGGCGAAAGTCGCGGCCAGGGTCGTGAGCGGCTCCCCGAACGCCTCGAACGCCGGATACGAGAACGACGACGACGTGACGCGGCCGCTCCCCGCCTCCTGCCACCACTCGCCGGTCAGGTATTCGACGGCCGGGCTCGGCCCGGAGGTCCATTGGAACAGGACCAGCGCGGAGGGATCCTCGACCGGCAACGGCCGGAGCAGCACGGCGTCGGCGACGCTGAACAGCGCGGTGTTCGCCCCGAAGCCGAGCGCGAGCGTCACCGCCACCACCGCCGCGAAGCCGGGCTGGCGGCGGAGCTGCCGAAGCGCATGCGTGAGGTCCCGCCCGAGTCCGCTCACCGCCCCGGCCGCCCTTCCGGGATCGTCCAGAGGTAGATCGTCTTCGGCGGGTGGCCGACCCGCTCCTCGCGGTCCGCCTCCCAGTTGCCCATGTCGAAGGTCTGCGACACGACCCGCGTGCCGGGACGCAGCTCCTTCAGCAGGCGCGGGCGCAGCCGCAGGTTCGCCGGGCGCATCAGGTACAGCGTGACCACGGTGGCGTCCTGGATCGGCACCTCGAACAGGTCGCCCTGCACGAAGCGGATCAGCGCCGCCACGCCCGCCTCCTCGGCGGCGTCGCGGGCCCAGCGCAGGCGCGCCGGGTCGAGCTCCACGCACACGCCGCGCACGCCCGGCTTGCGGACGGCGGCGATCACGATGCGGCCGTCACCGCAGCCGAGGTCGTAGACGACGTCGCCCGCGCGCACCCCGGCGAGCCGGAGCATGCCCTCGACGACCTCGGGTGGCGTGCCGTGATAGGGGGCGTCCGGGAGCTGCGCGGCCGGCGCGCCGGCCGCGATGAGGACCGCGAGCATCGGAAGGAGCGCCACGCCCGAGAGCATAGCTCGGCCCGCGCAAGCGCTGCCAACGACTCATCCGGCGCGCGCAGATCGTGCGCGCGCAGGGCCTGCGGCGCGCGCGCGCCGCGCTCGGGCGGCTGGTATCGCTCTTGCGTACTCGAGGGGCAGCCAAGGAGGCGGTCTGTGAAAGCAAGTGGATCCACGGTGGCGGAACCGACGACGCGCGAGACTGGGCTGGGGCCGGGCGACCCCGCGAAGGCGATGGTCCTGGCTTCGATGAAGGCGCTGGTCTATCACGGACCCGGAAAACGCTCCTGGGAGGATAAGCCGCGGGCGGCGATCCGTGAGGCCTCCGACGCCGTCGTGCGCATCACGACCTCCACGATCTGCGGGACCGACCTGCACATCCTCAAGGGCGACGTGCCGTCCGTCACCGACGGGCGCATCCTCGGCCACGAGGGGGTCGGCGTCGTCGAGCAGGTGGGCACCGCCGTCACCGGCTTCCGCGCTGGAGACAAGGTCCTGATCTCGTGCATCACGTCGTGCGCAAAGTGCGACTTCTGCAAGAAGGGGATGTACTCCCACTGTCGGAGCGGCGGCTGGATCCTCGGCAACACCATCGACGGCACGCAGGCCGAATACGTCCGCGTCCCGCACGCGGACACCAGCCTGTACCGGCTCCCGGCGGACGGCGACGAAGAGGCCTTCGTGATGCTGAGCGACATCTTCCCGACCGGCTTCGAGTGCGGCGTCCTGAACGGGCAGGTGAAGCCCGGCGACACGGTGGCCATCGTGGGCGCGGGCCCGATCGGCCTCGCCACGCTGCTCACCGCCCAGTTCTACTCCCCCGCCGAGATCGTGATGGTCGACCTGGACGCGAACCGCCTGGACGTGGCCCGTTCCTTGGGCGCCACCAAGCTCGTGGACAGCTCCGACGGCAAGGCGGTGGACACGGTGATGGCCCTGACCGGGGGGGCGGGCGTGGACGTGGCCGTGGAGGCCGTCGGGATCCCGGCCACCTTCGACATCTGCCAGGGGATCGTGGCGCCGGGCGGACGCATCGCCAACGTCGGCGTGCACGGCAAGCCGGTGCAGCTCCAGCTCGAGAGACTCTGGTCCCACAACATCACGCTCACCACGAGGCTCGTGGACACGGTCACCACGCCCATGCTGCTCAAGCTCGTGCAGTCGGGCAAGGTCCGGCCCGCGAAGCTGGTGACCCATCGCTTCGAGCTGGCGGACGTGATGAAGGCGTACGACGTCTTCGCCAACGCGGCCAGGGAGCGGGCGCTCAAGGTCGTGCTCGAGAACCGGTAGGCGCTCGGGTCGAGGCCGCGCGGTGTCTCGGACGGAAGCCGCCGGAGGGGCTTGACCTCGGCCCTCCGACAGATTAGCTTCCCCTTCTCTCCCGATGCGCCACGGCGGAGTCGATCGTCGCGGTTTCCTCAGGACGGCCGCCGCGGGAGCGGCCGGCGTCACGCTGTGCGGCGCGCGGCCGGCATACGCCGCCGGGATCGGCGCCCCGCCGGCGCCCGCGCCGGCGGGCGCGGCCTTCGAGCTGCGCTTCCGCCAGGTCCATCTCGACTACCACACCAGCCCGCACATCCCGGACGTGGCCGCGGCGTTCGATCCCGAAGAGTTCGTCTCCACGCTCGTCCGCGCGCGCGTGGACTCGGTCACCTGCTTCGCGCGCTGCCATCACGGCTACATCTACTACGACACGAAGCGGTTCCCGGAGCGGCGGCACCCTCACCTCGAGCGCAACCTGCTGGCCGAGCAGATCGAGGCCTGCCACCGCCGCGACATCCGCGTGCCGATCTACGTCACCGTCCAGTGGGACCAATACACGGCCGACGCCGAGCCCGGCTGGCGCATGGTCACCGAGACCGGCGCCCTGCAGGGCACGCCGCCCTTCGAGCCCGGCTTCTACCGCCGGCTCTGCCTCAACTCGCCGTACCCGGACTTCCTGAAGGCCCACCTCGAGGAGCTGTTCGCGGTAGTGCCGGTGGACGGCCTGTTCCTCGACATCGTGGCCGGCCAGGACTGCTCCTGCCCGCGCTGCCGGGCCGAGATGGACCGCAGGGGCATGGACGCGTCCGTGGCCCGGGTGCGCCAGGAGTTCGGGCGCGAGGTGACACACGCCTTCCAGCGCGACCTCACCGCCTTCATCCGGCGGCTGGACCGCGACTGCTCGATCTTCTACAACGGCGGCCACGTCGGCCCCGAGCAGCGGCACGTGGCCGCGGCCTACACCCACTGGGAGCTGGAGTCGCTGCCCAGCGGCGGCTGGGGCTACCTGCACTTCCCCGTGTCGCAGCGCTACGCGCGGACGCTCGGCCTCGAATGCCTGGGCATGACCGGCAAGTTCCACACGTCGTGGGGCGACTTCCACTCGTTGAAGAACCTCGCCGCCCTGCAGTTCGAGTGCTTCCAGATGCTGGCCCTGGGCGCGAAGTGCTCGGTGGGCGACCAGCTCCATCCCTCGGGGAGGATCGACGGCCCCACCTACGACCTCATCGGCGCCGTCTACGCCGAGGTCGAGCGGAAGGAGCCGTGGTGCCGCGGGGCGCGGCCGGTCGTGGACGTGGGCGTCTTCAGCCCCGAGGAGTTCACCGGCGGCCGCACCCCGCCGCCCGCCCTGGGGGCCACGCGGATCCTGCAGGAGGGGGCGCACCAGTTCGACTTCATCGATACCGCGACCGAGGAGCTGGACCGGTACCGCCTGCTCGTCCTGCCTGACGACATTGCCGTGGGCGCCGAGCTCGGGCGGAAGCTCCAGGCCTACCTCCAGGGCGGCGGAGCGCTCGTGGCCTCCCACCGGTCCGGTCTCGAACCGGAGGGCAAGGCGTTCGCGCTGCCCCTCGGCGTGCGCCTCGTGGGCGAGGCGCCGTTCAGCCCCGACTTCGTCCGGCCGCGCGCGGCGCTGGCGAAAGGCCTGCCCGCCGCCGAGCTGGTCGTCTATCGCCGCGCGCTCGAGGTCGAGCCGCTTCCCGGCGCCGAGGTCCTGGCCGACGCGGTGGTGCCCTACTTCAACCGGACGTACCGCCACTACTCGTCCCACCGGCACACGCCGTCGTCGGGCCGTACGGGCTACGCGGCCGCCGTGCGCCAGGGCCGCGCGGTCTACTTCGCCCACCCGCTCTTCACGCAGTACGCCGCCAACGCGCCACGCTGGTGCAAGCAGCTCGTGCTCAATGCCGTGGACCTGCTGCTTTCCGCGCCGATGCTGCGCCATCGCGGGCCGAGCACGGTGCTCGCCGCGGTCAACCAGCAGGCGGCCGAGCGGCGCCTCGTGGTCCACCTCCTGCACTACGTGCCCGAGCGCCGCGGGCAGGACTTCGACGTGATCGAGGACGTGATCCCGCTCTTCGATCTCGACCTCGACCTCCGCGCGCCGGAACGGGTGACGGAGGTGACGGCCGTGCCGCAGGGTCGGAGGCTGGCGTTCCAGCAGCGCGCCGGCCGCATCTGGTTCCGGCTGCCCCGGCTCGACGGCCACCAGATGATCGCGGTCCGCTTCGCCTGATCCTGCCGTACGATGCGTGGATGACTGGCTTCCGCGCACGGCGCTCGTTCCTGCGCGCGCTCACGGCCGCCGGGCGACTCCGACCCGTCCGGCCCCGCGCCGGTGACGGCCGTCTGCACGAGCGGGATCGGCGGGTGAGGCGTGAGGGCCGGCTGGCCGCGGTCCCGCTCCTGCTGGCCACGTGCGTGCCGGCGGCGGCGGAACCGGCCGGCGGCCGCCCGCTCCGCAAGCCCAAGGACTCGTGGACGATCCAGGTGGGCCTCTCCCACTCCGCCGCCGCCGACGACCACTACGCGGTCTCCGGGTTGCAGGGTCGCCTGGCGTTCTTCGCGCTGGACCGCCAGGACAAGAGCGACCGGCTGGGCAGTCTCGGCCTCGAGATCGGCCTCTATCCCTACCCGATCATCTCGCGGGCCTACGTGCCCGGCGCCGACGCGGACCCGGACACGCCGGGGAAGTACAACTTCTGGGAAGCGCTCGGGCTGAGCTACTACACGCCGCGCATCGGTCCCCTGCAGCTCGAGGCCGGCGCGCGCCTGGCCTTCATCAACCCGGCCGAGCGCGTGCTGACCTCTCCCAACGGGTGTGGCGTCTCCAACCGCACGGAGCCGCACTGCAACGCGTACATCAAGGAATCGCTCAAGACGCTCGACACGATCTTCTTCCCCAGCTTCCGGGGCGAGCGCGGCGTCGTCACCTTCGTGGGGGCGGCCTTGATCTGGAAGAGCGTGGGCGCCCGCGTGGAGCTGGCGCAGCTCAACTCGGGCGGCGCCCGCGTCAACGCCCGCGGGCTGCGCTTCGGGCTGACGGCGCGGCCGTAGTCCGTAGTCAGGGCCCGGCTTCGAGCTTCGCGATCGTCCGCGGCAGCACCCGGCGCGGGTAGCTCTCCGCGGGCTCGGCGGCCAGGGCGGTCTCCAGGTCGTCCCGGATCGGGCGCGCGTCGGCACCGAGGAGGTCGATCACGTTGGCCGCGTGCAGCCGCACCGGCTCGTGCGGGCT
>DATKEG010000032.1:0-8290 GCA_035544515.1 Vicinamibacteria bacterium
GAGGGCCTTCAGCTCTTTTCCGGCCGTGAAACGCGTGACCCGGCGGCCCGGGATCTTGAGCGGGGCGCCCGTGTAGGGATCGCGGCCGAGGCGCGCCTTGCGGCGGTAGACGTCGAAGACGCCGAAGCCCACGAGCTTCACCTTCTCGCCCTTCTTCAACGAGCGGGACACGTTGTCCAGGAACGCGCGGAGGGCGCGGTCGGCGTCGGCCTTGGTCAGCCCGGAGTCGCGCGCCATCCGCGCGACGATCTCTGCCCTGTTCACGGCTGCCGGGACACCGTTACGCGGCCTTCTTCTGCGTGGCGCCCTGCTCCAGGATCTCGAGCGCCTTTTCGAGCGTCAGGTCCCGGGCGGGTGCCGCGGGCTCGGCGTCTCCATCGGGCTCGTCGGGCAGCTCCACGGCGACGCTGGGCTCCACGCCCTTGCCGTGGATCGCCGTCCCCTTGGGCGACGCGTATTTGGCCACGGTCACGATCAGGCCGCCTTCGGGCAGCGGCACCGCCTTCTGGAACGGGGCCCGGCCGAACGTGCGCTGGCCGACGACCTCGCCCCGGCCGGCGTCGAGCAGCGCCGCCGCCACCACCTCGCCGGCGCCGGCCGTGCCGATGTCGACGAGGGTGGCCACGGGAAGGTCCCAGGCCGAGCGCGCGGGATCGGCGCTGAGCACCTCCTCCGCGTGTTTGGCTCCCGCGAGCTTGGCCACCACGCCGCCCTTCAGGAACAGCTCCGCGACCTTGACCCCGTCCGCGGGCGAGCCGAAGGCCGCGCCGCGCAGGTCGAGCACCAGCCGCCTCGCCCCGGCGCGCCGCAGCGTCTCGATCTCGCCGCGGATGTCCTCGGCGGCGTGGCCCGTGATCTCCGCAACCTTGACGTATCCGGTCCCGCTCTCCAGCACCCGCCCCTTCACCTGCGGCGCGGCGAGCCGCTCGCGCACGAGGCTCAGCTCGATGGGGTCGCTCCCGGCGCGCAGCAGCGAGACCTTGACCAGCGAGCCGGGGGCGCCGCGCAGCAGCCGTTGTCCCGCGAACGGGGCCAGGGGCCGGGTGTGGCGCGCGTCGATGGACTTGACGATGTCGCCCGGGCGCACGCCCGCCTTCTCCGCCGGCGAGCCGGGCCGCGGGGCCACCACCATCAGGAATCCCAGACGGCGCGTGAGGAGCAACCCCACGTCGGCCTCGTTGTCCCTGGGCTGCTGCTGCCACGCCCGGAACTCCTCCTGGTCGAGGTAGGAGCTGTCGCCGTCGAGCGCCTCGGTCAGTCCGAGGCGCGCCCCGGCCAGGGCGCGGTCGACGTTGACCGGCTCGACGTACGCCTCGAGCACCAGGCGCACCACCTCGTTGAACAGGGCCAGCTGCCCGTAGGTGGAATCGCCCAGCACGCGGCCGAGGAGCGAGCCGAGCAGGATGTAGCCGGTGAGGGCGGTGGAGACCAAGGCGACGAACAGGCGGGACCGAGGACTCATGGAGGAATTATAGGGTCAATCGGCCGGGACGCCCATGTGCCGGTGCTACATTGGATTCCAGAACGACCCATCAAGCGTGAGCGAGGCCAGCCTCATCCGAAAGCCGCTCGACCTCGGGCAATTCCTCGCTCAGGTGCGCCTTATACTGAATGCGATGGCTCGCCAGCCCAGCCAGACGCCCGCGGTCGGGTCCGCGCCCGTCCGTAACCAGCGGTCCGCGCCGCCGCGCGTCGAGGCTTGAACCGTTGAGCGCCGACGCCGAGCCCACGACCCCTCCCCGCGTTCTCCTCGTCGACGAGAACGACGACAACCGCGACATGATCGCGCTGTCGCTGGAGGCCCGCGGCTACGCGGTGGAGCGCGTGGCCTCGGCCGCCGAGGGCCTGGAGCGCCTGCGCCGCGGCGGGTACCGGCTCGTGCTCGGCCACTACGGGCTGCCGGACAAGAACGCGGCCGTGATGTTCAAGGAGGCCAAGCAGGAGGGCCTGCTCGAGGATACGGCCACCCTCGTCATGTCCGGCCAGCCCGACCCGCTCGGCGTGGAGAGCCACCAGCTCATTCCCAAGCCGCTCGACCTGGACCGGCTGCTGCGGCAGGTGCAGACGGTCGTGGGGCCGGCGCCGCCGCGCGCGCGGTTGGCGGCCGACGCGAACACCGCGCCGCCCGTCGAGCTGGCGCTCTACCTGAGCCTTCCCTGGCCGTCTTCCCTGAAGGCGAGACGGAACCTGGAGAAGGTCCTGTCCGATTTCCGGCCCTCCCAGGTCCGGCTCACCATCCACGACCTCGCCAAGGACCCCGGCCGGGCCGAGGCGGACGGGATCGTCTTCTCGCCCACGCTGGTGAAGCAGTCGCCGGAGCCGAGGGCGTGGGTGATGGGCGACCTGTCGGACCGCCGGGTGCTCGCGAACCTGCTGCTCATGTGCGGCCTCGAGCCGCGCAAGACGCGGCGCTGAAACCCCGGTCAGCGCTTCCGTAGCCAGGCCAGGGGGTCCTCCGGCTTGCCCTGGGTGCGCAGCTCGAAGTAGAGGCCCTCGCCCTCGAGGCCGGACGAGCCCACGGTGCCGACCACCGCTCCCGCGACCACGCGCTGGCCGGTCCTGACGGCGCTCTCGGCGAGGTGCGCGTACAGCGTGTGGTGCCGGCCGTGCTCGAGGATGACCAGGAGGCCGTAACCGCGGAAGCGGTCGGCGAAGACCACCCCGCCCTCGTGCACCGCGTGCACCGGAGCCTCGACGGGCGCCTCGATGTCGATGCCGTTCTGCACGGTGTAGGTGTCGAACCGGGGGTGCTTGTGCTTGCCGAACACGCTGCGCACGCGGCCCGCCACCGGCCACGGCAACTCGCCCTTGAAGGCGCCCATGGGCACCGACACGTCGCCCGCCGCCGTCCCCGCGAGCAGCTCGCTCAGCCTGGATTCGGCCTCCTCCAGCTCCTGCAGGTACGCCGCGCCCGTCTCCTTGCTCGCGACGAGGTCGGTGAGCAGCTTCGTCTTGCGCACGCGGTCGGCCTCCAGGTTGCGGCGCGCGCGCTCGTGGCCGGCGCGCAGGGTGAAGGCCTCGGCCGTCTTCCTCTCGAGCTCCGCGCGGGTCTGCTCGAGCGCACGCATGTCGGCCCGGAACCGCGACAGCCGTTCGTTGTCGCGCCGGGCCAGGGTGTTGACGAAGCGGTAGCCGCTGAAGAAATCGGACGGCCGGTCCACGGACAGGAGCAGGCGCAGGTAGCTCAGCTCGCCGAGCTTGTAGAGGGCGCGCGCGCGCGCCGCGAGCACCGGCCGGGCCCGCGCCAGCGAGTCCTCCAGGCCCCGCAGCCGCTCCACCGTGGCCTCGAGCTGCTGGTTCGTGCGCTGGAGGACCACCTGCGCCTCGCGCAGCTCCTCGCCGCGCAAACGCACCTCGACCTCCAACCGCTCCACCTCGCCCAGCAGCGTCCGCGCATCGCCGCGCATGCGCTCGAGGTCCGCGGCCAGCGCCCGCCGCCGCTCCTGGATCTGGCGCAGCCGCTCGTCGGTCGACGCGGCCGGGGAGGCCGGCGGAGCGGGCGAGGGAGCGGTGCCGGGGCGCGAAGCCGCGCTGGCGGCCACCGCGGTCAGGGCGAGGAGCGCGGCCGGGAGCCTCAAAGCAGCGGCCGGCCGTCGAGGTCCGCGGGGAGCGGCACGCCCAGGAGCCGCAGGATCGTGGGAGCGAGGTCCATGATGCCGGGCGTGGCGGAGTCGAGCTTGCGGTTGACGAAGAGCACGCCTCCGCTGATCTCGGCCGCGGTCGCGCAGTGGTCGCCGCTCCACTTCCGCGTGTTGTCCTCCACCACCGCGCGGGAGATGCCGCCCATGGTGTCCTGCCAGCCCACGCGGTAGCCCGCGTCGAACCCGGCCTGCAGGTCGGGGGCATGGCGCAGGTAGGGGCCGTGGTAGACGTCGTCGCGCGGGTAGACCGCGCGCATCACCGGGGCGCCGGTGTCCGGATCGCGCAGGGCGAGGAGCTTCGCGCCCATCTCGTCCTGGAGCGCCTCGTACTCCGCTCCCTCCGAGACGATGCCCTGCGACTCGCGCCCGCGGAGGTTGAAGTAGATCTGCCCCAGGCCCAGCGCGTAGGCGCGCGTGCGGCTCCAATCCACACCGTCCCAGAACCGCCCGCGGCCGACCAGCTCGCCGAGCGACGCCGGGGGCACCGTGTCCTGGCCCGCGAAGGCCATGTAGCCGTTCTCGGTGAGCCAGGTGTTGAGGTTCACGCCGCGGCGGAAGGAGTGGAAGCCGTGGTCGGACATGACCATGAGCACGGCGCCCGGCGTCAGCTTCGCCTGGACCTTGCCCACCAGGTCGTCCGCCCGCCGGTAGACCTTCTCGATCGCGTCGCCGTAGCGGCCGGCCAGGTCCGCGTCGTACATCGGGTGCGCGGGGTCGATGAGGCGCCACATCATGTGGGACACCCGGTCGGTCGTCTCCACGGCCGCGACCAGCAGGTCCCAGTCGCCGCGGTCGAGGGCGTTCAGGATGAGACGCTGGCGGTCGTCGAAGGCGCGGTCGGAGTCGTAGAGGAACGCGGCCTCGTCGAGGCGGCCCTCCTGCAGCGCCTTGTCCGCCGACTCGGCCCACCCGAGCGTGCGGTACACGCCGAGCGCGTCCGCCAGGTCCGCGGCGAAGCCGTCGGGCTTCGAGAGCGGCATGGGCGGCTCCTCGCGCGGATCGAAGTTCACCGGCGAGGCGTAGAGCTGCAGCTCGCGGTCGGCGCGCACGACGTGGAACTGGGTCATGCCGTGCACGCTCACGAGGGCGTTGATCCTGAAGGTCAGGGGGACCCACGGACTCCACTCGCCGACCTTCAACGAAAGACGCTGGCCCTGGATCTCGAGGTCGGCGCGGCCGCTCCCCTCCGTCCACCGCACCACCAGGGACAGGTTGATGTCCTTGCCCGTGGCCAGCTCCTCGAGCCGAGCGGCCTCGGAAGCGGAGAGGGCGTCCTGCCGCTTCCGCTCGCGGAGCCGCGTTTCCTCCTGGCGGAGGAGGGGGTTTTCCGGTCCCTTCAGGAACGTCCGCGCCTCGCCCCCCTCGAAGAGCAGGCGCTTGAGGAAGCCTCCGAACTCCGCGCTGCCCTCCTCGAACGAGCTGAGATCGGTGCCCCAGAAGGAGAACGTGCCGAGCGTGCCGCGCACGTCGGGCAGAGGCAGGCCCGACAGCATCGCGCCGTGCGCGATCTCCTCGGGCGGGAAGGTGACCGGCACCGTGAGCACGAGGCTGGGCACGCCGTCGTTGCCGGCGTGGACCCAGAAGGAGGTCCCGCCGCGCGTCGAGATCACCCGCGGCGGCTTGGTCGGGAAGAACCCCCAGAGGAACTCGGGCGGCTCGTTCCGGGTCATGGAGAAGTCCGGCATGTAGGTCTGGAGGTCGCGGACGAGGAAGTCGTAGATGTTGTGCTTGCCGGGGTTGACGCCGGTCGCGAAGCTCGACCAGGCGGTGGGCGACTCGGAGGGCTGCGTGGAGGCGAGCGTGGAGAACGTGCCGCTCTCCGCCAGACGTTTCAGGTTGGGGAGCTTGCCTTCGTCCATGAAGCGGCGGGCCAGGATCGGGTCCATCCCGTCGAACCCCATCACCACCACGCGCTGCCCGGCGCGGCGCGCGGGACTGCCGGGAGGCGCGGCCGAGGAACAGCCGGCGCCGAGCGCGAGCAGGAGCAGGGCGGCCACGCGCCGGCCGGGGCGGGGAGAAGCCATCGGGACAGGCCGATTCTAGCAGCCGCACTTCCCCCACGGGCCGCGCGCGCGCCGGACCCGTCTACAATGACGGCCACGTGAGCGCGGCCACCCTGTCCACGTCCCCGGAGCCCCTCCGCGCGCCGGAGGCGGTGTCCTGGCCGCGCCCCGCCGCGCTCGCCTTCCTGACCGCCTTCGTCACCCTCTGCCTGCAGGTGCTCGTCCACCGCATGGTGTCGGTCAAGCTGGTCAACAACTACGCCTTCCTGGTGATCTCCCTGACCATGCTCGGCTTCGCGGTCTCGGGCGTGCTGCTCGTGCGCTGGCTGCCGCGGGCGATCGCGCGGCTCGACGACTTCGCGACGGCGTGCGCCGCGTGGTGCGCCCTGAGCTTCCTGGTGGCGTGCGCCGTCTTCTACGCGGCGCCCGCGGGCGCGCAGTGGGCGTCCTCGCGCGGCGAGTTCGTCTGGGCGTTCCTGCGCTCGGTGCCCCTGGCGCTGGTGTTCGCCGTGCCCTTCACCTTCTGCGGGCTGGTGCTCGGCGCCCTGCTGTCGCATCCCGCCTTGCCCACACGCGTGGTCTACTGCTTCGACCTCCTCGGCTCCGCGGCCGGGGCCTTCGCCGTCATCCCGGCCATCGGCATGCTGGGGGCGGAGGGCGCGGCCCTCCTGGCTTGCGGGCTGTGGCTGGCCGGATCGCTGCTCCTGGCCTGGCCGCGCGAGCGGCCCGCCCGCCTGGCGGCGCTGGCCGCGGGCCTGGCCCTGGCGGTCGTGGCCGGGGTGGGGCCCGATCGGGTGTTCCGCATGCGTTATCCGGCCGGCTCCATGCTCAGCGCGGCGCAGGACCCGGCCAGCGGCTACGTCCTCGAGCACGTGGCCTGGGACGCGATCGCGCGCATCGAGCTGACGCGGATGCCGCCGCCGGATCCCGACCTCCTGCTCTGGCCCGCGCTGCTCGGCGACGACCGCGCCTTCCTGGCCCGCTTCGAGCGCGTGTTGACCCAGAACAACAACGCGTTCACCTACGCCGTGAACTACGACGGGAATCCGGCCTCGCTCCGCGGCATCGACCGCACGCTCTACGCCGCGGCCTACCGCGCGACCTCGGTGCCGCACCCCCGCGTGATGGTCATCGGCGTGGGCGGCGGCTTCGACGTGCTGACGGCGCTCTTCTTCCAGGCCTCACGCGTGACGGGCGTGGAGGTCAACGCGGCGTCCGTGGACATCGTGCGCCACCGGTTCCGCGACTACTTCCGTCACTGGGTGGAGGACCCACGCGTCGAGCTGGTGCAGGGCGAGGGCCGTCACGTGTTGTCCACGCGTCCCGGTCTCTTCGACGTCATCCAGCTCTCCGGCGTGGACTCGGTCAGCGGCACGCCCGCGGCCGCCCACGTCTTCTCCGAGAACTACCTCTACTCCGCGGAGGCGTTCGACCTGTTCCTGTCGCGGCTGACGCCCGGCGGCGTGATCAATATGATGCGGCAGGAGTACCGGCCGCCGCGCGAGATGCTCAAGGCGCTGGTCACGGCCGCGGCCGCGCTGCGGCGCGCCGGCGTGGCCCATCCGCGGGAGCACGTCATCACCGTGACCGCCACCAACGGGCTCTTCACCGCGCTGCTCGTGAAGAAGACGCCGTTCACGGCCGAGGAGGAGAAGCGCGTGGCCGACTGGGCGGGGGCGAACCCGTACTTCGCGGTGTCGGCTTCGCCGCGCGGGGAGGGTCCGCCGAGCGCCTACCGGTCGTTCCTCGCCCTCGACGATCCCGGGCGGGAAGGTGCTTTCGCCGCGCTCTACCCGTTCGACGTGCGTCCCCCCGAGGACGACCGCCCGTTCTTCTTCCGCTTCTCCTACTGGTCGCACCTGTTCTCGCGCGAGCCCGTCGTGCTCGCCAGCGTGCCGGTCCTGGACTACGGCCTCCTGCTCCTCTTCGTGACCACGGGCCTGGCCGCCGCCGCCTGCGTCTACCTGCCCCTGCGCCTCCTCGCCGGCCGCGGCCTGCGCGCTCCCCGGGCCGGGCGCTACGCGGCCTACTTCGCGGCCATCGGCCTCGGGTTCATGGCGATCGAGATGGCGCTCATCCAGAAGTTCGGGCTGTTCATGGGCCATCCCAACTACGCGCTGTCGGTGGTCCTGGCCGCGCTCCTGCTGGCGACGGGGATCGGCGCCCTGGGGTCGGCGCGCATCCTGGCCATGGTCGGACGGCAGCGTTTCGTCGCCTATCCCCTGGCCGCCGTGGTGCTGGCCGAGCACCTGCTCGTCCTGCCGCGCTTGTCCGCCTGGATCGGCCTGCCGTTCGCCGCGCGCGTGGCCATCGTGTTCGCGCTGGTGCTGCCGATCGGCGTCTGCCTGGGGACCTTCTTTCCGGTGGGGCTCGACCGGCTCAAGGGCACCACGAGCGCGTTCGCGCCCTGGGCGTGGGGCGTGAACGGGATCTTCTCCGTCGTGGCGCCGATCGTGAGCGTGGCCGTCTCGATGACGTGGGGCATCTCGGCCCTGCTGCTCTCCGCGGTGCCCGTGTACCTGGTGGCCGGGCTCCTGCTGCCCGACGGTGACGCCCCGGCGTCCGGCGGCTAGCAGCCCGGCCGGCCGCCGTTGCCGCGGAGCGCCTACCGCCCCCGCGTCCGGGTGCGCGCCCGGCGCTCCCGCA
>DATKEG010000033.1:0-26252 GCA_035544515.1 Vicinamibacteria bacterium
AGGCGCCGCAGGTCCCGAACACGTCGAAGAACGTGACCACCTGGCCCGTCGCGATCGGACGGGCCTCGACGTCGAGCAGGGCGCCAGACGTCTCCAGGACGCGCCCGCAGCTGACGTGGCCGGGGATGATCGGATACGGCACCCCGGAGAGCCGGCCGTGCCACAGGTGGACGTCCGTGCCGCAGACCTCGCTGGCCACCATCTCGACAACGGCGCCGCCCGGACGCGGGCGCGGCGCCGGGAGCCGGCGCTCTTCGATCGGGCGCCGCGGCCCCGCCATCACCATCGCGCGCACGGAGCCGGTCATGCGTGTCCCGCGCGACGTGGCGACCCGGAGCGCACTAGCGACGGACGCGCACGTCGCCCTGGAGCAGCGTGAGCGGCCCGAACGTGGGCTGGCCCAGCGAGCCGGCATCCACTCCGACCGTGCCCTCGAGCCGATAACCGACGTCGGAGCCCAGCACCGCGCGCGCGAGCACCTCGCCCAGCCGCGGCACGTCCTCGAAGCTCAGCGAGAGATCGATGGGCACCGACTCCTCCTGCCCGGAGAGGAGCGGCAGCCCGAGGGGCAGGTCCACGTCCGCGGCCGGCATCCCCTCCAGGAAGAGCCGGCCCGCCACGGTGGAGAGCGTGAGCCCGAAGGGGTTGGGGTTCTCGACGCGAGCCCACAGGCGGACGGAGGCCCCGCCGAGCGGGCGCGACAGGCTCGGCCCGAGAAGCCGCAGCTCCGCCGGCCGATCCGGATCGCTGCGGAATCGTGGCGGCCGGACGAGCGCGAGCGCGCCCAGGGAGGCGCAACCCTGCAAGACGATGAGCGAGCCGGCGACGAGAGCGCAAAAGGGGGATGCACCGCCTGACGTCTGCAGAGGACAGCCGGCGGCGTGTCGTTGTTTCAACACACTCGATCATCGCATGTTACGGCATGGCACGGGGGTTGCCTTCTCGATCACCGGATGTGCCTGACGCAGGCCATCCGACCCGTAGGAGGGAACATGACGAAGACACTGGTGGGAACGGCCGTCGGAGCGCTCGCCCTCGGTTCGCTCGTAACGGCGCAGGCCTTGAAGGCCCCCTCGGCGGACGCAGCGCGCCAGGCCAGGACCCTGGAGGGCCGCCCGGCCGACGCGGCCGGGCCGGTGCTCGTCAACTGCGCCGACGGATACCGCGCCCTCGTGCGGGCGGTCGCGGTGGCCGGCCAGCAGGTCTCGCAGGTGGACTGCGTCGCCGACGCGCCCGCGTTGCCGATGACCGTCGACGCGTGGGGACGGCCCATGAACTACGCGACGGCGGCCACCCCGTCGTTCGCGTCCTACGGCGCGCCCGCGCCGCGGCCGGCGGTGCAGACGCAGACCGTCTATCGCGAGCGCCCGGCGACGACCTACCGGACCGCGACGCGCACGGCTCCGGTGCGTGAGTCCTCGACCGAGGTGCGCTCCTGGAAGAAGAGCGCGCTCATCATCGGCGGCTCGGCCGCGGGCGGCGCGGCGGTGGGCGCCGTCCTCGACGGCAAGAGCGGCGCCACGAAGGGCGCCGTGCTCGGTGGCGTGGCCGGCACGGTCTACGACATCGCCACCCGCAGCAAGAACGGCTACTGACGTCCGATGCTTGGCGTCCGGCTCCGACCCTGGAGTCCGGCGCTCGGAGCGGAGCGTTTCCTTGACCGCATCGGGCCAGGTTCATCCTGGCCCGATGCGCACGATCCACGTGGTCGTCTGGGCCGAGGGGTAGAGCACCTGGGCGGGCGCGTCCTCAGCCTTGCCGCCGCCACTCGAGGCCTTCCTTCCGATACTCGGTCGCGGACACGGGTGCGAAGCCCTGGCCGGTCCAGGCCCGCACCTGCACCCGCAGCCGCGGCGGGTCCACGGTGACGACGTTGTAGGCGTTGGGCTCCCCGCGCCGGCGGCGCGACAACGCCGTGCCGGCCTGGGCCACGATCATCGAACGCTGCAGGCCGACGTGCGTCGCGCGCACGTCGGCCGTGTACCCCTCGTGCAGGTGGCCCGCGAGCAGCAATTCGACGCCGCACTCGGCCGCCGCCCGGAGCGCCCGCAGAGAGCGGCCCACGGCCGGCGGAGCCGGGTCGCGCGGCGGCGGCGCGAGCGGGTGGTGGCTCACCATCACCTTGAAGAGCCCGTGGGGAAGCGCGCACAGCCGCGCGCGCAGGCCGAGGATCTGCCGCTCGGAGATCCGGCCGTCCTTCCAGGTGTTCGCACGGGCGGTGTTGATCCCCTGCAGGGCGATCTCCTCGTCGTGGAAGAACGGGTCGGCCTCGGGGTCGATGTAGCGGTGGTAACGCGCGAGAGGGGCCAGGAACCGGCGGACGACGTCGAAGAGCGGGATGTCGTGGTTCCCCGGCACGACCACCCGCGGAGCGGGCAGGCGGGCGAGGAAGGCGCGGGCGGCGGCGAACTGCGACTCCCGCGCGCGCTGCGTGAGGTCGCCGCTCACGGCGACTACAGACGGAGCGGCCGCGGCCAGGTCCGCGAGGAGTGCTTCCGCCAGGGCGGGGTCCTCCGCGCCGAAGTGGAGGTCGGAGAGGTGCGCGATCGTCCTCACGACGGCTCGGCGGTGGCAAGCACCGCGAGCGCTTCCGGCCGCACCCGCCAGCGCACCGGCGAGACCATCGGAAGCACCTCGCCGTCGACGGCGAGGCGCAGATGGCTGCGTCGCGTGCGGAGCTCCAGCTCGGTGGCGGACAGGGCCTCGAAGTCCCGGGCCCGCTCCAAGCGCCCCAGCAGCATGCGCGCCCCGAGCCGCACGATGCCCAGGCGGCTCACGTCGCGCGCGACGTAGAGCCAGAGCTGCCCGTCCTCGAGCGCGTTCCGGCGGCCCAGGGCCGGCAGCCGGGTCTCGTAGCGATTGTTGCCGACGAACACCAGCGGGGTCGTCACCCGCCAGACCCGGCCGTCCGCGCGCAGGGTCACCGTGCGCACGCGGAACCGGCGCAGGGCGTTCCAGCTCGCGCGCAGCATGGCGGGCCCCCGGCCTCGGTCTTCCCGCGTCTTCTGGGTCTCGCGGTCGCGCACCAGGTCGGGATAGACGCCCAGAGAGCAGTTGTTGAGGAAGACCCGGCCGTTGACCTCGCCCACGTCCACCCGGCGTACGCGCCCGGCGGCGATCACGCCCGCGGCCGCCTCGACGTCGAGCGGGAGGCCGAGATCCCGGGCGAAGTGGTTCTTCGTCCCGAGGGGCAGGATGCCCAGGGGCGTGGGGCCGCCGGCCAGCACCCCGGCGGCCGAGCTGAGCGTCCCGTCACCCCCGCCCACGATCACGACGGCCGGGCGCGCGGCCACCGCCGCGCGCACCTCGGCGGCGACAGACCGGCTATCGACCGGCCGCACGTCCGCGGCGAGCCCGGACCGCGCGAGGGCGTTCGACACCCGCACGCCCACCGCGGCCACGCCCGTGCTCGCCACCGAGCCCGCCGCGGCATTGAGCAGGACAACGGCCCGCGGTTTCATCGGAAACGGGTCGGGTGGTTGAGGGCCGAGCTCCCGGGCCCGCGGCCTGCCTACACCGGACTCCGGCCCTGGATGACCCGGATCAGCACGACGACGATCGCGACCACGAGGAGAATATGGATGAAACCACCCATGGTGTACGAGCTCACCATCCCCAGCAGCCAGAGGATGAGCAAGATGACGAAGATGGTCCAGAGCATCGAAACTCCTTTCTCGGTCGCTTTGCCTGTGAGCAAGCGTCGTGCCACTCGCGGGGACCGGCTTCGGCGCGTTCTCGCCCACGCGGGAAGCCGGCGGCTTGTAGAACTTACGCGATCGTGTCAATCCGTTGGCGAGCCACCGGCGGGCGGAGCGCGGAGCGGAGTCCTATAATGAGGCCAGAAACTTGGGGCACCCCTGATGGCCGTGCGCGAGAACGGCGACGGCAGCGGGCGGCGAGACTGGCTGTTCCCGTTCCTGGCCGGTGTGCTCGCCGCGAGCGCGGGCATGGTGATCAGCCAGGCGCTGCCCTCGAGGCGGCGGCGGGGGTTCGACCCCAGCCTCATCCCCTACACGTCGGACGACCCGGACATCCTGCCCGCGGTGGTCATCCCCGGCGTCATGGGCAGCGGGCTGCTGCGGCCGGACGGTACTCCGGTCTGGCTCAACCTGCGCAACGCCGTGGGCCACTTCAACCTGGCCTTGCCCTTCAAGCTGCCGCTCTCCGCATCCCGCGACGACCTCGCCCCGGGAGCGCTGCTCGGAACCGTCGGCGTCATGCCGCGCCTGTTCGGTTTCACGGAATATTACGACCTGCTCGACCTGCTGGAGTCGGCGGGCTTCCGAACCGCCCAGTCGACCGGCGGCGCCGGCATGGTCCACCACGTCTTCGCCTACGACTGGCGGCGCGACCTGGTGGAGTCGGTGCGCGAGCTCGACCGGATGCTCGAAGCGCTGGCCGAGGCCCGCGACGACCCGGACATGCGCGTCAACGTCGTGGGCCACAGCATGGGCGGCCTGATCGCGCGCTATTACCTCCGGTACGGCACGGCCGAGCCGGAGGAGGGCGCGCCGATCACCTGGGCGGGGGCACGGCGCATCCAGAACCTCCTGCTGGTGACCACGCCCAACGGCGGCGGCATCCACGCGCTCGAGGTGCTGCTCTACGGCAACAAGGTAGGCCTCTCGCAGGCCACGCTCGCCGCGCCCGTCATCGCGCGCATGCCGTCGGTCTACCAGCTCATGCCACCCCGGGGGGCGGCCGCGCTCGTGGACCACAAGCTGCAGCCCCTGGCGGTCGACCTTCACGACATCGAGACCTGGCGGCGCTTTCAGTGGGGTCCGTTCGCGCCGGAGCCCGTCCGGAGGCTGGCCGGCTTCACCGAGGCAGAGGCGAGGGAGTATCCCCCGTTCCTGGAGGCCGCGCTGGCCCGGGCCGGCGCCGTGCACCGGGCCCTGGCCCGCGAGCCGGAGACGCCCTGCCCGGTCAAGGTCGTGATCCTGGGTGGCGACTGCCTGTCCACGCTCACTCGCGGCCTGGTGCCGCAGAAGGAGGGTCTGCCGCCGCGCTTCCAGGCCCTGACCAGGGCGGAGGCGGAGGCGATGTTCGAGGCCGGAGACGGCCGCGTGAGCCGCGCCAGCGTGTTGGCCTCGCACCTGCCCGCGGCCGAGGAGAGCGAGCTGGGCTGCGGGATCCCGGAGGTGGACCACGCCTTCTTCGGTAGCGCGGACCACCACGGCATCTACGGCGAGCGCACCTTCCAGAGCATCCTGCTCCGGCTGCTGTTGCGCCGCGGCCGGCGCCCGCGCCCCGCCGGCCCCGCCCCTCCGGCGTTTGCGCCGTCCCACCTCGCCGATTAGAATCCGGCGGAGCGCGGCCGCCGCGCGCGCCCCGGGTCTCATCAAGCACATGACAGCAACCACCCGGTCCATCTAGTGGGTTTCTTCGCGTCGTCGATCGGCAAGAAGGTGGTCATGGCGGTGACCGGCCTCGCGCTGTTCGGCTTCGTGGTGGCCCACATGCTGGGCAACCTGCAGGTGTACCTCGGAAGGGAGGCGCTCAACGCCTACGCGGAAGCCCTGCGCCGGGTCCCCGCGGTGCTCTGGGCCATGCGGTTCGGCCTGCTGGCGGCGGCGGCGCTGCACGTGTGGTCCGCGTATTCGCTCACGCGCATCAACCGCGCGGCGCGGCCGGTCGGCTATCGCGAGCGCGCCAGCCGCGCGTCCACCTACGCTTCGCGCACCATGCGCTGGAGCGGAGTGATCCTCCTCCTCTTCGTCGTCTACCACCTGCTGCACTTCACGATCGGGACCAGGAGCGTGCACCCGCGGTTCGTGCCCGGCGACGTCTACCACAACTTCGTCACGGGCTTCCAGCATCCGCTCGTCTCGGCCTTCTACGCCCTGGCCATGCTGGCGCTGGGCCTGCACATGTACCACGGGGTCTCGAGCATGGTGCAGACGGTCGGGCTGAGCCACCCTCGCTACGACCGCTGGCGGCAGGCCTTCGCGGTGGCGATCACCGCGGTGGTCGTCGCCGGCAACCTCTCCTTCCCGGTGGCGGTGATGACCGGACTGCTGCGTGAGGCGCCGTCGCCGGCCGTACCCTCGCGCGCCGAGGCCGCGCGGTGAGCCGGCCGCTCGACGGCGCCGTCCCGCCCGGGCCCCTGGAGAAGAAATGGGAGAAACACCGCTTCGACATCAAGCTGGTGAACCCGGCCAACAAGCGCCGCTACAAGGTGATCGTGGTGGGCTCGGGCCTGGCCGGCGGGGCGGCGGCCGCCACCCTGGCCGAGCTGGGCTACAACGTGGACTGCTTCTGCTACCAGGACAGCCCGCGGCGCGCGCACTCGATCGCGGCCCAGGGCGGCATCAACGCGGCGAAGAACTACCAGAACGACGGCGACAGCGTGTTCCGCCTCTTCTACGACACCATCAAGGGCGGCGACTTCCGCGCGCGCGAGGGCAACGTGCACCGGCTGGCCGAGCTCTCCCTCGCCATCATCGACCAGTGCGTGGCCCAGGGCGTGCCCTTCGCGCGCGAATACGGGGGCACCCTGGCCAACCGTTCGTTCGGCGGCGCGCAGGTCTCGCGCACGTTCTACGCCCGGGGCCAGACGGGCCAGCAGCTCCTGCTCGGCGCCTACCAGGCCCTCGAGCGCCAGGTCGGCCTGGGCCAGGTGGCGATGCATCCGCGGCACGAGATGCTGGAGGTGGTGCTCGTGGACGGCCGCGCGCGCGGCATCGTGGCGCGCGACCTGGTGACGGGCGCCCTGGAGTCCTACGCCGGCGACGCGGTGATCCTCGCCTCGGGCGGGTACGGCAACGTCTTCTACCTCGCGACCTACGCCAAGGGCGCGAACGCCACCGCGATCTGGCGCGCGTACAAGAAGGGCGCCTTCTTCGCCAACCCCTGCTTCACGCAGATCCACCCCACCTGCATCCCGGTGACGGGCGACCACCAGTCCAAGCTCACGCTGATGAGCGAGTCGCTGCGCAACGACGGCCGCATCTGGGTGCCGAAGGCGAATGGCGACAAGCGGCCGCCGGGCCAGATCCCCGAGGCCGAGCGCGACTACTACCTCGAGCGCATGTACCCGAGCTACGGCAACCTGGCCCCGCGCGACATCGCGTCGCGCGCGGCCAAGCGCATGACCGACGAGGGCCGCGGCGTGGGCGAGACCGGCCTCGGCGTGTACCTCGACTTCGCGGACGCCATCGCGCGCCTGGGTGCGGCGGTCATCGGCGAGAAGTACGGGAACCTGCTGGAGATGTACGAGCGCATCACCGGAGAGGACCCCTACACGGTGCCCATGCGCATCTACCCCGCTTCTCACTACACCATGGGCGGGCTGTGGGTGGACTACAACCTGATGAGCACCATCCCCGGCCTGCACGTGCTCGGCGAGGCGAACTTCTCCGACCACGGCGCCAACCGCCTCGGCGCCAGCGCGCTCATGCAGGGTCTGGCCGACGGCTACTTCATCATCCCGTACACCATCGGCAACTACCTGGCCGGCCAGAAGCCGGGCGACGTCGCGGCCGACCACCCCGAGTTCAAGAGATCCGAGGCGGAGGCGGCGGCGCGGGTGAAGCGCCTGCTCTCCATCCGGGGGAAGCGCACCGTCGATTCCTTCCACCGCGAGCTGGGCCGGATCATGTGGGAGTACTGCGGCATGGCCAGGAACGAGCAGGGACTCAAGACCGCGCTGCAGAAGATCCCCGCCCTGCGCGAAGAGTACTGGCAGGACGTGAACGTGCTGGGCACGGGCGAGGAGCTGAACCAGTCGCTGGAGAAGGCGGGGCGGGTGGCCGACTTCCTGGAGCTGGGCGAGCTGATGTGCCTCGACGCGCTCGAACGGCGCGAGTCGTGCGGCGGGCACTTCCGCGAGGAGTTCCAGACGCCCGACGGCGAGGCCCGGCGCGACGACGAGCGCTTCGCCCACGTGGCGGCCTGGGAGTACGCGGGCGAGGGCCGGCCGCCGGTCCGCAACGTCGAGCCCCTGGAATACGAGCACGTCCACCTCGCGCAAAGGAGCTACAAGTGAACCTGACGCTGCACGTCTGGCGTCAGAGGTCCCGGGGCGACGCCGGGCGGTTCGTCACCTACGAGGCCCGCGACGTCAGCCCGGACATGTCCTTCCTGGAGATGCTGGACGTGGTCAACGAGGGCCTGATCGGACGCGGCGAGGAGCCCATCGCCTTCGACCACGACTGCCGCGAGGGCATCTGCGGCACCTGCGGCCTGATGATCAACGGCTTTGCGCACGGCCCGCGCCGGGGCACCACGGTCTGCCAGCTCCATATGCGCAGCTTCCGCGACGGGGACACGCTCGTGATCGAGCCCTGGCGCGCCACGCCGTTCCCGGTCATCAAGGACCTGGTGGTGGACCGTGGCGCGTTCGACCGCATCGTGGCCGCCGGCGGGTTCATCTCCGTGCCCGCGGGCAGCGCCCCCGACGGCAACGCCGTACCCGTGCCGAAGCCGGTCGCGGACCGGGCCATGGACGCCGCCGCCTGCATCGGCTGCGGGGCCTGCGTGGCCGCCTGTCCCAACGCCTCCGCCATGCTCTTCACCGCGGCCAAGGTCTCGCACCTCGGCCTCCTGCCCCAGGGCCAGCCCGAGCGCTGGACGCGCGCACGGAAGATGGTGGCGCGCATGGACGCGGAGGGGTTCGGCACCTGCACGAACCACTACGAGTGCGAGGCGGCCTGCCCCAAGGAGATCAGCGTGGAGTTCATCGCGCGGATGAACCGGGACTACATCCGGGCGGCGGTGAGGGACCGGGGCCAGGCGCCGGGCCAGGACGCGGGGACCGGTTAACACCGCATGGAAGGCGCGTGGCACGAGATCGTCGAGCGGCTCCAGCTCGAGCTGCTCGTCCAGCTTCTGCTGGCCGTCGTCCTGGGCGGGGCCGTGGGACTCGAGCGCGAGCTCAAGGGCAAGCCGGCCGGGCTGCGCACGAACATCCTGATCTGCATGGGCGCCACGCTGTTCACGGTCCTTTCCCACCGCATGGCGGCGAGCGAGGGCGACCCCGGGCGGGTGGCCGCGCAGGTCATCACCGGGGTCGGCTTCATCGGGGCGGGCACCATCCTCCACATGCGCGGCGCGGTCACCGGGCTGACCAGCGCCGCCACCATCTGGGTGGTCGCCGCCATCGGCATGGCGCTGGGCGCGCGCGGGTACCTCGAGGCCCTGGGCGCCACCCTCCTGGTGATGCTGGTGCTGGCGGGCCTGGGCCCGGCCGAGCACTTCCTGGCCCGCCACGCCACGCGCGGCCACCTCATCGTCCACTGCCGTCCCGAGGCGAGCGCCCTCGACGAGATCGAAGCGCTGGTCCGGCGCACGGGCCTCGAGATCGACCGCGTGCAGTCGCGGGTGGAAAACGTGGACCTGGTCGTCGAGATCGACATACGCGGCGCCAAGCGGCTGCACGACCAGCTGTTGATCGCCGTCGTGCACCAGCCCGGAGTGCGCTCGGTGTCCACCGGCGAGTAGGTGGAGCTCCCATCGGAGGTTTTCATGGAACGAAGCGCCCGCGCGGCGCGTCTCGCGCTTTCCCTCGCCCTGCTGCCCGCGGCGGCCCCCGCCGCCGACGTGCGCGATACGCGCCTTCTGGCCGACCCCGCGCTGAGCGCCGGACACGTCGCCTTCGCCTACGCCAACGACCTCTGGGTGGCGGGGCTCGACGGGGCGGGCGTGCGCCGCCTCACCTCCCATCCCGGCGTCGAGTCCGCGCCGCGCTTCTCTCCGGACGGGACGCTGGTGGCGTTCACCGGCCGCTACGAAGGCAACGCGGACGTGTACGTGGTGCCCGCGGCGGGCGGCGTGCCGCGGCGGCTCACCTGGCACCCGGGCGCCGACACCGCGCTGGGCTTCACTCCGGACGGCACGTCGGTGGTCTTCGCCTCGCCGCGCGAGGTCTACACCAACCGCTACCAGCAGCTCTTCACCGTCCCCGTGGAAGGCGGCTGGCCGGCGAAGCTGCCCATCCCCCACGCGGTCAAGGCCGCCCTCTCGCCCGACGGGACGACGATCGCCTACGTGCCCAACGCCGAGGCCTTCCACCAGTGGAAGCACTACCGCGGCGGCACCCACTCGCGCCTCCTCCTGTTCGACACGAAGAGCCATGCCGCCCGGCCGGTGCCGCAGCCCGCGGGGCGGTGCAACGACACCGACCCCGCCTGGATGGGCGGCACGCTCTACTTCCGCTCGGACCGCGACGGCGAGTTCAACCTGTATTCGTTCGACCCCGCCACGGACGCGGTCTCGCGCCTCACGCGCCATGCCGACTTCCCCGTCCTCGGCCTCGCGGCCGGTGGCGGGAGGGTGGTGTACGAGCAGGCGGGCTCGCTGCACCTGTTCGATCCTGCGGCTCTCTCCTCGCGGCGGCTGGTCATCGGCGTCCCCGCCGACCTCCTGGAGACGCGCCCGCGCTTCGTCAAGGGCACGAAGTACGTCCGCAACGCGAGCCTCTCGCCCTCCGGCGCGCGCGCCGCGTTCGAGTTCCGCGGCGACGTCCTGACCGTCCCCCGCGAGAAGGGCGACGACCGCAACCTCACGCGGACCGCGAACGCCCACGAGCGGTCGCCGGCCTGGTCGCCCGACGGCCGGAGCGTGGCCTACGTCTCGGACGCCAGCGGCGAATACGCGATCTACATCGCGCCCCAGGACGGCCGGGCGCCCGCCCGGCGCATCGAGCTGCGGGGCGCCGGCTTCTACGACGACCTGCGCTGGTCGCCCGACGGCAAGAAGATCAGCTACGCCGACAACTCCCGCTCGCTCTTCGTGCTCGACGTGGCGAGCGGCGCCCAGGCGAAGGTGGCGAGCGACCCCCTCTACGGCCCGGTGCGCGTGCTCCACCACGCCTGGTCGCCCGACTCGCAGTGGCTGGCCTACACGCAGAACACGAGCACCTTCATCAACCGGATCTGGCTCTATGCGCCGGCCCAGGCCAAGTCCTTCCCCTTGACCGACGGCCTGTCCGACTCGCGCAACCCCGTCTTCGACCCGGAGGGCAAGTACCTCTACTTCCTGGCCTCGACCGACGCCGGCCCCGTGCAGGACTGGTTCTCCATGTCGAGCGCGGACACGCGGGCCACGCAGTCGATCTACCTCGCGGTGCTGGCCAGGGGCGTGCCGTCGCCACTGGCGAAGGAGAGCGACGAGGAGGGGGAGAAGAAGGCCGACGAAGCGAACGACAAGGCCGCCCCGCCCGCGGCGAAGCCGGCGGTCAAGGTGGTCGTGGACTTCGAAGGCATCGCGCAGCGCATCCTGGCCCTGCCGCCGAAGCCCGCCGCGTACTCCGACCTCCAGGCCGCCGCCCCCGGGCAGCTCTTCTACCTGAAGGACGCGGGCGGCAACGGCGAGACGAGCCTCCAGCGCTTCGACCTGCTCAAACGCAAGGAGGACACCGTCCTCGACAAGGCCGACGACGTCCTGCTCTCCGCCGACGGCAAGCGCGTCCTGGTGAGGGTGAAGGACGCCTGGTCGATCTCCGACCTGGCCGACAAGGTGGACCTCACGAAGCACAAGCTGGCGCTCGACGCCGTGCAGGTGAAGATCGATCCGCCCGTCGAGTGGCGGCAGATCTTCCACGAGGCCTGGCGCATCAATCGCGACTACTTCTACGACCCCGGCATGCACGGCGCGGACTGGAAAGCCATGCGCGCGAAGTACGAGCCCTTCCTGGACCACCTGGCCACGCGCCAGGACCTCAACCGGGTGATGCAGTGGATGTTCAGCGAGCTGGCCGTGGGCCACCATCGCCTGGGGGGCGGCGACACGCTGGCGGAGACGGAGACCGTCCCGGGCGGCCTGCTCGGCGCGGACTACGCGGTCGAGAACGGCCGCTACCGATTCCGCAAGGTCTACGGCGGGCTCAACTGGGACCCGGACCTGCGCGCGCCGCTCACCGAGCCGGGCGTGGACGTGCAGGCCGGCGAGTACCTGCTCGCGGTGGAGGGCGCCCCTCTGCTTCCGCCCGACGACCTCTTCGCGCGCTTCGAGCGCACCGCCGGGCGACTGGTCGAGATCACGGTCGGCCCGGACCCGCGGGGGACGGGCTCGCGCACGGTCAAGGTCGTGCCCATCGAGGACGAGCAGCCGCTGCGCAACCGGGACTGGGTGGAGTCGAACCTGCGCAAGGTCACCGAGGCGACCAACGGGCGCGTGGCCTACGTGTACGTGCCGAACACGGCCCGCCTCGGCCACACCTACTTCAAGCGCTACTTCTACCCGCAGTCCGACCGAGAGGCGATCATCGTCGACGAGCGCCACAACGGCGGCGGCCAGGTCGCCGACTACTACATCGACATCCTGCGGCGGCCGCTGATCAGCTACTGGGCGATGCGCTACGGCGCCGACCTCAAGACGCCGATCGCCGGCATCCACGGGCCGAAGGTGATGCTGATCGACGAGACGGCGGGCTCGGGCGGCGACCTCCTGCCCTGGATGTTCCGCAAGCTGAAGCTGGGGACGCTGGTCGGCAAGCGGACCTGGGGCGGCCTCGTCGGCATCCTCGGCTTCCCCCCCCTCCTCGACGGCGGGTTCGTCATGGCGCCGAACCTCGCCTTCTGGACCGAAGACGGGTTCATCGTGGAGAACCAGGGGGTGGCGCCGGACGTGGAGGTCGAGCAGACTCCGGCCGACGTCATCGCCGGGCGCGACCCGCAGCTCGAGAAGGCCATCGAGCTGGCGCTGAGGGGCCTGGCCGAGGACCAGGCGCCGCGGCCGTCGCGCCCGCCCTTCCCGGTGCGCGTCCGCAACCAGTGAGGCGTCGATGACGGCGAGCGGGCCCATCGCCGACGCCTGGGACGAGGAGAAGGCGCGCGGCCTGTCCGAGCCCGAGCTGCTGCTCTACCGGTCGCTCCTGCTCGGATCCGACCGCCGCATCACGAACTACGGTGGCGGGAACACGTCGGCCAAGGTCCGGACGACCGACCCGCTCACCCGCGCGCCGGCGGACGTGCTCTGGGTGAAGGGCTCGGGCGGCGACCTGGGCAGCATCGGGCTCGACGGCTTCGCCACGCTGTACCTGGACAAGCTGGCGGCCCTGCCCGCCCTCTATCGTGGGCGCGAGCACGAGGACGAGATGGCGGGACTGTTCGCGCACTGCGCCTTCAACCTCAACCCGCGTGCCACCAGCATCGACACGCCCCCGCACGCCTTCATCCCCCACGCCCACGTGGACCACATGCACGCGGACGCGATCATCGCCCTGGCCGCGGCGCGCCACGGCGAGCGGCTGGTCCACGAGATCTTCGACGGCCGGATCGGCTGGGTGCCCTGGCAGAGGCCCGGCTTCGACCTCGGGCTGAAGATCGGGGCGCTCGCCCGCGACCAGCCCCGGCTCGAGGGCGTCGTGCTGGGCGGCCACGGCCTGTTCACCTGGGGCCCGACCTCGAGGGAGTGCTACCGGACCACGCTCGACGTGATCCGGCGCGCGGCCGCCTGGATCGAGGCCCGGAGCCGGCCCGCGCCCTTCGGACCGGCCGTGGAGCCGGCGCTTCCCGAGGCCGAGCGCGACGCGCTGGTCACGGAGATCGCACCCGTGCTGCGCGGCCGCCTGAGCGCGCGGCAGCGCAAGGTCATGCACCACGTGGCCACGCCGGAGGTGATGGAGTTCGTCAACAGCACGAGGGCGGCGGAGCTGGCGCCGCTGGGCACGACCTGCCCCGACCACTTCCTGCGCACGCGCGTGCGCCCGCTGTTCGTGCCCTTCGCGCCGGGCCGGGAGTCGCCGGCGGATCTGCTGGCCAGGCTGCCGTCCCTGGTGGACGGCTACCGCGACGAGTACACGGCCTACTACGAGCGGTGCCGGCGGCCCGACTCCCCCGCCATGCGCGACCCCTATCCCGTGATCGTGCTCATCCCGGGCGTGGGCCTGCTCAGCTTCCAGACCAGCAAGGCCACGGCGCGGGTGGCGGCCGAGTTCTACCTGAACGCGATCAACGTCATGCGCGGGGCGGAGGGCCTCGACGCCTACGTGCCGCTGCCGGAGCAGGAGGCCTTCGACATCGAGTACTGGTCGCTGGAGGAGGCGAAGCTGCGGCGCCTGCCCGCACCGGGCGTGCTCGAAGGACGGGTCGCGCTCGTGACCGGCGCCGCGGGCGGGATCGGCGGGGCCACGGCACGCCGGCTCCTCGACGAGGGCGCCTGCGTGGTGCTGAGCGACCTCGATGCGGATGCGCTGGCCGGGGTCCTGGCCGGCGCGGAGGCGGTCTACGGCGCCGACCGCGTGCGCGCGGTGAGGACCGACGTGACGGTGGAGGCCTCCGTGGCCCGGGCGGTGCTCTGTTCCGCGCTCGAGTACGGCGGCCTCGACGTCCTGGTGTGCTGCGCCGGGCTGGCCTCGTCCGCTCCGTACGAGGAGACGACGCTCGAGACCTGGGGCAAGAGCCTGGACGTGCTCGCCACCGGCTATTTCCTCGTCTCGCGCGACGGCTTCCGGCTGATGCAGAAGCAGGGCCTGGACGGGTCGGTCGTGTTCGTGGGCAGCAAAAACGCGCTCGTGGCCTCGCCCGACGCCGCCGCCTACTGCACGGCCAAGGCCGCCGAGCTGCACCTGGCCCGCTGCCTGGCCGTGGAAGCGGCCGAGCACGGCATCCGCGTCAACGTGGTGAACCCGGACGCCGTGATCCGCGGCTCCAAGATCTGGAGCGGCTCCTGGAGGAAGGAGCGCGCGGCCGGCTACAATGTGCCGGAAGACCAGCTCGAGGAGTTCTACCGCCAGCGCAGCCTGCTCAAGCGCAGCGTCCTGCCCGAGGACATCGCCGAGGCCGTCTTCTATTTCGCCTCCGACCGCTCGGCCAAGTCCACGGGCAACATCCTGAACGTGGACGGGGGCAACGCCGCGGCGTTCACCCGCTGAGAGCAGGCGGCGACGCGCGCAGCGCGGCGGCGCCTGTGAAGGGGGGTTCGGGGGGAGCGCGAGGGCCATCGCGGCCAGCTGAGTCACCGGCCCGAGCGATCCCGCCGAGATGAAGGAGACCGCCATGCCGTTCCGGATCACCGGGGACTTCATCGCGGAGCACAACCGGCGCGTCCGTGCCGCCGTCGAGGAGGACTTCGAGCACCTCGGCCGCGCCCTGCGCCGCCGCGGGGTGGACGTCGAGCGGCTCGTGGCGCGGGCCCGGGCCCTGCAGGTCGCAGTGCCTTCCTGGGGGCTGGGCACGGGCGGCACGCGCTTCGCGCGCTTCCCGGGACCCGGCGAACCGCGCGACCTCTACGAGAAGCTCGAGGACGCGGCCGTCGTGCAGCAGCTCGTACGGATGACGCCCGCGGTCTCGCTGCACATTCCCTGGGACACGCCCGACGACCCGGCCGCGGTCAAGGCCTTCGCCGCCGAGCGCGGGCTGTCGTTCGACGCGATGAACTCGAACACGTTCGAGGACCAGCCGGGGCAGGAGCGCTCGTACAAGTTCGGGTCGCTGACGCACGTGGACGACGGCGTGCGGCGGCAGGCCATCGCGCACAACCTGGAGTGCCTGCGCATCGGCCAGGCCCTCGGCTCGCGCGCCCACACCGTGTGGATCGGCGACGGGGGGAACTTCCCGGGTCAGGTGCATTTCCGCCGGGCGCTGGAGCGGTATGTGGAGAGCCTGCGCGCCATCTACGCCGCCCTGCCCGACGGCTGGCGGCTCTTCATCGAGCACAAGCTCTACGAGCCGGCGTTCTACTCCACGGTGCTCAACGACTGGGGGACGAGCTACTGGGTCGTCTCCCAGCTCGGTCCGCGCGCCTTCTCCCTGGTGGACCTCGGCCACCACGCGCCCAACGTCAACATCGAGATGATCGTGGCCCGGCTCATCCAGTTCGGGAAGCTGGCCGGCTTCCACTTCAACGACAGCAAATACGGCGACGACGACCTCGACGCGGGCTCGATCAAGCCGTTCCAGGTCTTCCTCATCTTCAACGAGCTGGTGGACGCGGAGCTGGAGGGGACGCCGGGCTTCGATCCCGCGTACATGCTCGACCAGTCGCACAACGTGACCGATCCCGCGGAGTCGCTCATGGCCAGCGCGGCCGAGCTCCTCCGCGCCTACGTGCAGGCGCACCTGGTGGATCGCGCGGAGCTGGCCGAGCACCAGGAGCGGAACGACGCGCTCATGGCGCTGGAGACGCTCAAGCGCGCGTTCCGCACCGACGTCTCTCCCATCCTGGCCGTGGCCCGCGAGCGCGCGGGCGGCGCCTTCGACCCCATCGGGGCCTTCCGCGCCAGCGGCTATCGCGCGCAGAAGGACGCCGAGCGTCCGGCCCGGCGGCGCACGGGCGGTGGCGGCATCGTGTGAGCGGAATGCGGCGCCCTCCGCTCCGTGTCGACCTTCATGGATCGCGCTGCGGCGGGATGAACCGCCGCAGCCGCGCAACGAAACACTCCGCTGCGGGCGCCGAACGCTGAGCGGAATGCGGGGCGCTCCGCTCCGCGCGCGGCTTCGTCTTTCACGCCGCGGCGGATGAACCGCCGCAGCCGCGGACGGAAACGCTCCGCTTCGCGCCCCGGACGCTCGGATAGCTCCCTCGGCGGCGCCCTGCGCGTCGCCATCGACCTCGGCGCGGGCAGCGGCCGCGCCATGCTGGGACGCCTGGGGGAGGACGGCCTCCTCCTGCGCGAGGTCCATCGCTTCCGCTACGAGCCGTTGGAGCGTGACGGCCACCTGCGCTGGGACCTCGACCTCGTGCTCGAAGGCGTCGCGCAGGGGCTGGCGGCGGCGGCCGCAGCCGCGCGCGACCTCGGCGGACGCGTCCACAGCATGGGCGTCGACTCCTGGGCGGTGGACTACGCGCTCTTCGACGCGGAAGGCGCGCTGTGCGAGCAGCCCGTCTGCTACCGCGATGCGCGCGCCGAGGTGATGGAGGACGTGTTCCGGCTCGTCCCGCGCGACGAGATCTTCGCGCGCACCGGCATACAGCTCCTGCCGTTCAACACGGTGTTCCAGCTCTTCGCGCGCGTGCGCGAGGGACTGCCCGCCGCGGCCACGCGCCTGCTCATGATCCCGGACGCGCTCCACTTCCGGCTCACCGGCGTGCCCGCCGGTGAGCGCACCAACGCCTCGACCACCCAGCTCCTGAACGCGGTCACGGGCGACTGGGACGGGGACCTGTTCCGGCGGCTCCGCCTCCCGCTCGCCCTGATGCCCGAGGTGCGGGCGGCGGGCACGCGGCTGGGGCCGCTGCTTCCCTCGCTGCAGGAGGAGCTCGGCCTGGCCGGTACGGCCGTGATCGCGCCCGCGACGCACGACACGGGCAGCGCCGTGGCGGGCACGCCTCTGCGCGAGGGCTGGGCCTACATCTCATCGGGTACCTGGTCCCTGGTCGGCGTGGAGCTGCCCGCCCCGCTCATCACGCCCGCGGTGGCCGCGGCGAACTTCACCAACGAAGCCGGCGCGTTCGGCACCACGCGGTTCCTGAAGAACGTGATGGGGCTCTGGATCCTGGAGTCATGCCGCAAGGAGTGGCCCCCCCGGCCGTACGACGAACTGCTCGCGGACGTCGCGCGCGTGCCGAGCCCGGTCGGCCGGATCGATCCCGACCACCCGCGGTTCTTCAACCCGCCGAGCATGGTCCGCGAGGTGGCGGGCGCCCTCGCGGAGGCCGGTCACGCGGTCCCGAGCGATCCCGTGCGGCTGGCCAAGGTCGTTCTCGACTCGCTCGCCGCGCGCTACGCCGAGGTCGTGCGCGCGATCGAATCCCTCACGGGCCGCCGCGTCGAAGGCATCCACGTGGTCGGCGGGGGCTCCCGGAACACGTACTTGAACCAGGCCACCGCCGACGCCGCCGGGCGTCCGGTGCGGGCCGGACCGGTCGAGGCGACCACGGCCGGAAACCTCGCCGTGCAGGCGGTCGCGGACGGCGAGGTCGCATCCCTGGCCGAGGGCCGCCGCCGGATCGCGGCCGGAGCGGAGATCCGAGCCTACGAACCCGGCCGTCGCTCGGCCTGACCGGGCGGCGCCCGACGCGTTTCCTCCGCTCCCGGCACTCCAACGTTGCGCAGGAGCTGGGCATAGAACTGCACGGCCTCCGCGTAGTTGGAGACCGACACGCGCTCGTTGGTGCCGTGTACCCGCGTCAGGTCCGGCAGGGTCATCCGCGTGGGCGTGAAGCGGTAGACGTTCGGGGTGAGCCCCGAGAAGTGGCGCGCGTCGGTCCCGCCGGTGACCAGGTAAGGCGCGACGACGGCGTCCGGAAAGACCTGGCGCGTGGTGCGTTGGAGGACCATCCAGGCCGCGGAGTCCGTGGGCGAAACGGGCGAGGGCTCGGTGGCGGGATCGAGCACCGTCACCACGACCGCCGGATCGTTCACGACGTCCCGCACGTGTTGGCGCACCGCGGCCACGCTGTCGCCGGGCAGGATGCGGAAGTTGACCACCGCGCGCGCCTGGCTCGGCAGCACGTTGTGCCGGGGCCCGCCCTCGAACACCGTGGCCGCGGTGGTGGTCCGGATGGCGGCGTTGGTGCTCGGGTTGCGCGCGAGGTTCCGCTCGATCAGCGGACCGAAGAGCCAGCGGTTGGCGAAGAGGAGGCGCATCCCGAACGGCATCTCGGGACCCACGTAGTCGAAGAGCGCCGCCGTGGCGCCCCGCAGCTCGGCCGGGAACTGACGCTCCTCCAGCCGCGCGATCGCGCGCGCCAGGACGCCCACCGTGGTGTGCGGCGGCGGCGCCATCGAGTGCCCGCCTTCGCTCTTCGCCACGAGCTCCACACTCGCGAACCCCTTCTCCGCGATGCCGATCAGGGCCACCGGCGCGCGCACGCCGGGCACCGCGTCGTGCAGGATCGCGCCGCCTTCGTCGAGCACCAGCTCCGGCACAACCAACCGCTCGCGCAGGAGCCGGGCGACCTCGGCCGCACCCTCGCCGCCGCCCACCTCCTCGTCGGCGCCGAAGGCCAGGAGCACGGTGCGGCGCGGGCGGAAACCGCCCGCGGCCAGCGCCTCCACCGCTTCCAGGATCCCCAGCACGGTCACCTTGTCGTCGAGCGACCCGCGGCCCCAGACGAACCCGCCGGCCACGTCGCCACCGAAGGGAGGGTGCTCCCAGGCCGTCTCCGCGGCGGCCTCGACCGGCACCACGTCCATGTGCCCCATGAGCACGATCGGCGCGAGCGCCGGGTCGGTTCCCGCCCACGTGTACAGGAGCGCATCGCGGCCCACGGCCTCCCGGGCCAGCGTCGCGTGCGCACGCGGGAAAGAGCGGGCGAGGTAGGCATGGAGCGCGGCGAACTCCGCGTCCGGCCGTTGCCCGGGATCTTCGGTCGAGAGCGTGCGGATCCGGATCGCCCCGGCGAGGCGCTCCGCGGCCGCCGCGGGATCGACCTCCACCGCTTCCACGGGCGCGGCTGCCACCTGCCGCGACGTGGAGGCCACCGCTCGCATCACGGCGACCGCCGCCCCCACCGCGACCACCGCCGCGGCGGCCACGATCAGCCGGGCGGCCTTCATGGGCACGTGCGGACGACCCTCAGGACCACGTTCAGTCCGCGACCTCGACGACCATCTCGATCTCGACGCTGATGTTGCCGGGCAGCGACCCCATGCCCACCGCCGAGCGCGCGTGCCGGCCCCGCTCCCCGAACACCGCCACCATCAGGTCCGAAAAGCCGTTGATGACCTTCGGATGGTCGGCGAAGTCCGGGGCGGCGTTGACCATGCCGAGCACCTTGACCACCCGCCTCACCTTGCGCAGGTCGCCCACTTCCTGCTTGAGGCTGGCCAGCAGGCACAGGCCGACACGCCGCGCCGACGCGTAGGCGTTCTCGAGGGTCACGTCTCGTCCGACCTTCCCGGTCTGCGCGGACGAGCACTCGCCGTGCCCGGCCAGGAACACGAGGTTGCCGGTGCGGACCGCGCGCACGTAGTTGGCGACGGGGGCGGCGGGCTCGGGCAGGGTGAGGCCCAGACCCTTGAGCCGCGCCTCCGGATCATCGGCGCCCTGGGCCCGGGCACCGCCGCAGGGCAGCAGGCCGAGCGCCACCAGACCGACGGCCAGGCGAGTCGTGGGGATCATCGCTCTCCTCCTCGGGTCACGTGTCCAGGCCACTCGGCCCGGGCCGAGTTCGAGGGACCTCCTACTCATGACGCCTGTTGGACGCGCGATCGACGGCGGCCCGCAGGCTCTTTCGCATGAACACGCACGCCATCGTCCGTCCGGACCACAGTCTATGCTCTCCGCGGCCGACCTGTTCGAAGCCGTTCACCTTGTAGAACTCGACCGCGGCAAGCGAAGCATCGACATGGATGGAGGTCGCCCCGGCGGCGACCGCGGCGGCCTGAGCCGACCGGAACAAGGCCGACCCTATCCCGTGCCGGGCGGCTCTCCCCCTGACGTACACGGCCGTGCCATGCTCGTGGTCATCGATGCGGTGCGACGAAAAGCCCAGGACCTCGGACGTATCGCCCCCCTCGTCGACGGCGACGAAGAAGACCTCGCCCCGGTCCATGGCCTCGACGTAGAGATCGCCCTCGACCCGCGCGCACCAATCGTTCACGATCGGCGCGGCGTAGTACAGAGGCCCTATCGAGCGAATGGAATCCAGGTGTGCCGCGGCAATCCCGTCCACGTCCGAAAGCGCCGCACGACGAACCTTGAAGTTGGTCACCTGTCCCTTGGGGGAGGATTCCGGAGGGATCGCCACCGGGCGGGGTGGGCGCTCGCGGGAACCCGTTACCGGCCTCGCTTCGACCGCCGCGCCGGGCGCGCCTCGGCGGCGGCCGCCGGTGCCGGCTCCACCGCGTCCGCGCCCGCGAAGCTCTCCAGGACCAGGGCCGGCGGCTCGTCCTCCACCAGGTACTCGAACTCCTGGCGGAACTCCTCGGGGGAGAGGCGGCAGGTGGCGGCCAGGCGGGCGACCTCGTGCGGGTCCTGGAAGTCGTCCCGCCGCAGCCGGATCATGTAGCGGCGGGCGATCGCGTAGCGCGTGGAGTGGATGTCCACCATGCGGACCTTGGTGCGGCCGGTCTCCGCGTCGAGCAGGGCCTTGAACGGGATGGGCACGAAGTGACCGCCCTCGATCGAGACCATGACCGCGTTGCCGCCCGAGAAGAGGTGCTTGGCCGCGCAATAGCCCAGGTCCCGCGTGTACTCCATGTCGAGCGGGATGGGGTCCGCGCAGCGCAGCTCGTAGCCGATGTTCTTGGCCACGATGGTGGTCTTGACGCCCAGTCCCTTGAGCCGCTCGCGCACCTGCTCCTTGAGCAGCTCGCCCAGGTTCACCTCGTCGATGCGGATGTGGCCGTGGGCGTCGCGCTCCACGTGCTCGAGCTTGGCCAGGTCCTGCGGGTCGAGGCGCAGGACCAGGCCCTCGGCGATCATGGCCACCCCGTCGCGGCGCCCGTAGCTCAGGCGCTTGATGATGGAGCCGGCCAGGGTGTCCACGAAGGGCTTGAGCCGCACCTTGCGCGCGGAGAACTCCTCCGGGATGAGCGTGATGGTGGAGCCCGCGGCCTTGCCGATGCCGAGCGCGAGGTGGCCGGCCTTGCGGCCCATGGCGATCACGAAGTACCAGCGCGAGGTCGTCTTGGCGTCCACCATCAGGTTCTTCACGATGTCCACGCCGATGTGGCGCGCGGTCTGGAAGCCGAAGGTGTCCACGTGCGGCGGCAGGTCGAGGTCGTTGTCGATCGTCTTGGGGACGTGCACCAGGCGCAGCCGGCCGGCCGCCTTCTCCTCGAGCTTCATGGCCGAGAAGGCGGTGTCGTCGCCCCCGATCGTGATGAGCTGGGTCACGCCCAGGCGCAGGAGCGAGAGGAGCGCGTTCTCGATGTGATCCGCATGGGTGGTGGGGTTGGCGCGGGAGATCCCGATGTAGGAGCCGCCCCGGAAGTGGATGCGGCTAACGTCCTCGATGCCGAGCGGGACGACGTGGTCGATGTCGCCCTGCATGATCCACTCGAACCCGTCGCGTATGCCCAGCACGTCGATCCCGTCCACGCGGGCGCGGATGGTGGCCGCGCCGATGACGCTGTTGATGCCGGGCGCGGGTCCCCCGCCCACCAGGATGGCCAGCTTCTCCTGCATGCTCCCAGTCCCTCCGCCGGAGCCAATGGTACAGGCAGCGAGCACCGGATTCACTCCGGCGCGAGTGGCGTGGGGGGGGAGCGCTAGAAATCGAACTGGTCCACGTTCTCGCGGGTGAAGGTGAAGGGCGTGCCCAGCAGGACGTTGTCGCCCCGCACCTCGACCCGGCCGAGCCGGCCGGCGTCGAGCCCATCCGCGCCCGCGGCCAGGGCGCCCGTGGCCAGGGCGTGCCCCGCGCGCACGGTGAGGTAGCCGAGGTCCATCGTGTTCCAGAGGACGATGGACTCCACGACCCCGTCGTGGATGTAGGGCTTGCAGGCGTTGGGCAGGCCCAGGCCGATCACCCTCACGTCCGTCCGGCCCGACTGCTTCACCGCCTCGGCCGCCCCCGGCACCGCGGGCGAGGCTACCGCCATCACCAGCTTCACCTTCGGGTGCACCTTCAGCAGCGTCTGCGTCTCGCTGAAGGCTCGCTGGCGATCGTCGTCGCTCGGCCGCACGTCCACCAGCTCGATCCGCGGGTACTTCTCCCCGAGCCGCGCCTTGATGTGCGCGATCCACTCGTTCTGGTTGGCGGCGGTGAGCGAGGCCGTGACGATGGCGAACTGGCCCTCCCCGCCCATCAGCCCGGCCGCCCGGTCCATCAGCGTGTGCGCGATGCCCTGCGGCGTGGCCTGGTTGACGAAGAAGTCACGCGCGTCGGGCTCGGCGTCCGCGTCGAAGGTGAGGACCTTGATCCCCTTCTGCCGCGCCCTGCGCAGCGCGGTGGAGATCGCCTCCTTGTTCTCGACGCTCACCGCCAGCACGTCCACGCCGCGCGTGATCCAGGCTTCGACGACCTCGTTTTGCTTCGCCGGGTCGGTCTCGGTCGGGCCGTCCCAGAGCAGCCGCACCCCCAGCTCCCGGGCCGCCTCCTCGGCGCCCTTGCGGCAGCTCACGAAGTAGGGGTTGCCCTTGTTCTTGGGCATCATGGCCAGGGTGAGGGCGGAGCCGGCCTCGTCCTTGCGGCACGCGGGCAGCGCCAGGAGCGCCGCGAGCGGCACCAGCGCGAGCGGTCGTTTCATGTGGTCGTCCTTTCTCCGGCCAGCCAGCGCCGGGCCAGGATGGCCGCGACGAGCAGCAGGCCCGTGAGCACGCCGGCCATCTCCGTGGGCAGGTCGGCCAGCCGCAGCCCGTTGTGGAGGACGGCGAGCGCGGCCACGCCCAGGAGCGTGCCGTGGATGGTGCCACGCCCGCCGAAGATCGAGGTGCCGCCCAGCACCACGGCCGTGATCGCGGTCAGCTCGTATCCGGTGCCGGCGTCCGCTTTCGCCTGTCCGAGGTACGCGACGTAGACGAGCCCGGCCAGCGCGGCCATGACGCCCGAGAGCACGTAGACGAGCGCGAGGCGGCGGCCGACCGGCAGCCCGGCGTGGCGCGCCCCTTCGGGCGAGAAGCCGATCGCGTAGAGCGCGCGCCCGGCCACGGACGCGTGCAGCAGGACTCCGTAGAGGGCCGCCGCGGCCACGAGCACCAGCGCCTGCGTGGGGATGGCGCCGAGGAGGTAGCCCTGCCCGAGGCGAAGGAATCCCGCGGGGAAGCCCGTGTAGTTCTCCACGCCCGCGGTCAGGCCCTCGGCCAGGCCGCGGAAGAGCGAAAAGGTCCCCAGGGTGACGATGAGGGCCGGCATGCGCAGGCGCGCGACCAGCAGCGCGTTCAGGGCGCCCGCCGCCGCCCCCAGGGCGAGGGTCAGCGGCACGGCCGTGCCGAGCGGCACCCCGCCGTCGCGCCACAGCTCGCCCAGGACCACGGCCGAGAACCCCAGGAGCGAGCCGACCGACAGGTCGATGCCCCCGCTCACGATCACGGGCGTGAGGGCGAGGGCCAGGAGGCCCACGGGCGTGGCGGCGCGCAGGACTTCGGCGGCGTTCCCGAGGCTGAGGAAGTTGGTGCCCAGGAGAGAGAAGACGACCACCTCGCCCAGCACGATCAGCGCGAGCACCGCCTCGTGCGACGAGTTGCCCCACGGCTGGGCGCGCTCAGGCGGCACGTGCGCTCTCCGGTGACACGTCCACCGGCCGCGACGACCCGCCCCGGCCCGAAAGGGCGTCGGTGGCCACTGCGGCCAGGATGATGGCGCCCTGCAGCGCCCGCTCCCAATATGCGTGGCTGCCGAGGAAGGTGAGCGCGGGTCCGAGGGTCCCCAGCAGGGCCACGCCCAGGAGCGTGCCCAGGGCCGTGCCGCGGCCGCCCGTGATCGCGGTCCCGCCCACCACCACGGCGGCGATCACCTTCAACTCCAGGCCGAGGCCCGCGCCGGCCTGCACGTCGATGAACTGCACGGCGCTCAAGAGCGCCGCCAGCGCGTTGAGGCCGCCCAGGACCACGAACACCAGGGCGGTGGTCGCGCGCGCGGGGACGCCCAGGAGCCGGGCCGCTTCCGCGTCGGAGCCCGTGGCGTAGACCGCACGGCCCGCGCGCAGGTGCGTGAGCGCCCAGGCCATGGCCGTGAACACGGCCAGGGCCACGGCCACGATCAGCCAGCGTCCGGCGGCCTGCCCCGCGCCGAACCACTGGAAGCCCGCCGGGAGGTTCTCCACCCAGGCCCCCTGGGTCGCCCAGCGCAGCCCCTCGCGCAGCGCCACCATCGTGGCGAGCGTGGCCACGATGGAGGGCAGACCGAGGAAGGCGACGAGCAGCGCGTTGACGCCGCCCATGGCCAGGCCAGCGCCCACCGTACCGAACGCCACCGCGGCCATGGGCAAGCCGGCCTTGGCCAGGAGCCCGGCCACCACGCCGCAGATGGCGAACTGCGAGCCGATCGAGATGTCGATGTGCCGCGTCAGCACCACCAGGGTCATGCCGGTGGCCGAGAGGAGGAGGGGCGCGTTGCCCACGAGGATGTCGCGCCAGTTGCCGCCCTGGTGGAAGGACGGCGCGAGCACGGCCAGCGCCGCCAGCAACAGCGCGTACACGCCGGCGACCGTCCATTCCCGCCGGTGGCGTCCGAGGGTCTCAACCCGCAGGAGCCGCCTCCGCGCCGGGGGGCGCCGGCACGCCCCCCTCGCCCAGCGCCAGGCCCAGGACCGCCTCCGGAGTCGCCCGCTCCCTCGAGAGCACGCCCACCAGACGGCCCTCGTGCATCACGGCCACGCGGTCGCTCATGCCGAGCACCTCCGGCAGCTCGGACGAGATCATCAGCATCGCGAGCCCCTGCTCGGCCAGCTCCACGATCAGCCGATAGATCTCGGCCTTCGCGCCGACGTCGATGCCCTGCGTGGGCTCGTCGAGGAGGAGCACGGAGGGCCGTGTGGCCAGCCAGCGGCCGAGCGCGACCTTCTGCTGATTGCCGCCCGACAGCGTGGCCACGGGCACGTCGAGGGAAGCCGCGCGCACGCCCAGCCGCGCCGCCATCGCGCCGGCCTGCCGCCGCTCCTCCTCGCGGTCGAGCAGGCCCCAGCGCGAGAGCTCGCGGAGTATGGCCAGGGTCAGGTTCGCCGCGACCGGCAGCTCGCCGATGACGGCATGCCGGCGCCGGTCCTCGGGCACGTACGCGATGCCGAGCGACACGGCGCGCGCGGGGCTACCGATGCGCACGGCGCGGCCGCGCAGGAGGATCTCGCCGTGGTCGGCCGGGGTGAGCCCGAAAAGCGTGCGCGCCAGCTCCGTGCGACCCGAGCCGACGAGGCCGGCGAGGCCCAGGATCTCGCCCGCGTGCAGGGTGAGGCTGGCCTCGCGCAGGCCGCCGGCGCGGCAGGCCAGCCCGCGTGCTTCGAGCACCGGCTCCCCGCGCGTCCCCGTCCGCTCCGGGAAGACGGACGCGATCTCGCGGCCGACCATGAGGCGGATGAGGCGCGCGCGGTCGACCTCGGCCAGCGCGCAGGAGGCCACCAGGGCGCCGTCGCGCAGCACGGTCACGCGGTCGGCCAGCGCGAAGATCTCCTCCAGCCGGTGCGACACATAGACGATGCCGGCGCCACGGGCGCGGAGCTCGCGGATGACCGCGAAGAGATGCTCGGCGTCGCGGCCGGAGAGCGAGGCCGTGGGCTCGTCCATGATGAGGACGCGGGCCTCCGTCCCCAGCGCGCGCGCGATCTCCACCAGCTGTTGCTCGGCCATGCGCAGGCGGCTCACCACCGCGTCGGGATCGATGCGCGCGCCCACCCGCGCCAGCAGCTCGCGCGTCCGCCGCCGGCGCGCGCGCCAGCCCACGCGGCGCAGCAGGCCGCCCCCCTCGTAGCCGAGCGCGACGTTCTCCGCCACCGTGAGGTCCGGCAGCAGGGCGGGCTGCTGGTAGATGGCCGCGACGCCCAG
>DATKEG010000034.1:0-2612 GCA_035544515.1 Vicinamibacteria bacterium
CGAAAATAGCGCGCCACGAGGAGCGAGGGACGCCGGACTCCCCGTGGCGGCACGAGGACCCGATGCGCCATGGCGGGGCGCGCACCCGAGCGCCGCTCCATCGCGATCATGCTCGCCAGGGAACGGGAACGGGCGGCCTAGTTCAGCAGCGCGCGCAGGCTGCGGGCGAGCGTCGCCTTCAGCTCGCGGCGGTCGACGACCATGTCCAGCATGCCGTGCTCGAGCAGGAACTCGGCGCGCTGGAACCCCTCGGGCAGTTTCTGGCGGATGGTCTGCTCGATGACCCGGGGGCCGGCGAACCCGATGAGGGCCCCGGGCTCGGCCACGTTCAGGTCGCCGAGCATGGCGTAGGAGGCGGTCACGCCCCCCGTGGTGGGGTCGGTGAGAAGGCTGACGAAGGGCAGCCGGGCCTCGTCGAGCCGGGACAACGCGGCCGCGATCTTGGCCATCTGCATCAGCGACAGCGTCCCTTCCATCATCCGGGCCCCGCCGGAGCAGGACACGACGACCAGCGGCAGCTTCTCGCCGATCGCGCGCTCCACCGCCCGCGTCACCTTCTCCCCGACCACGACCCCCATCGACCCTCCGATGAAGCCGTACTCCATCACCGCCATTACGGTGGTGATGCCGTCCAGGGCGCCCACCGCGGAGACGAGCGCGTCCAGGGAATCGGTCTTCCGGTGCCCGTCCTCGAGGCGCGCCGCGTAGGGCTTGGTGTCGTGGAAGCCGAGGGGGTCGCTGCTCACCAGGTCGGTGTCGAACTCCTCCCAGGCCGTGTCGCAGAGGAGGGTGAGACGCTCGCGCGCGGAGATGCGGAAGTGGAACGCGCACTTGGGGCAGACGCTCAGGTTCTTGAGCACTTCCTTGCGGTAGATGCTCTCCTTGCAGGCGCCGCACTTGACGTACAGCCCCTCGGGGACGCGGCTTTCCTGCTCGTTGGGAGGCAGCGCTTCGTGCTCGCGGCGGAACCAGGCCAAGGTCAGTCCGCCGAGGCGTCCTCTTCCTTCTCCAGGTCGTTCTCGACGCCCAGGACGCGGCACGCGCTGTCGTAGATCTGCTTGGCGGCGTCCTTGGCGTTCTGCAGCTCGGCGAGCTGCTCCTTCACCTTCGAAAGCTCGGCCTCGATCTGGACGTTCAGCCCTTCGATCTGCTTCTTCGTCGTGTCGAGCGTCGTCTGGAAGAACTCGGTCTGCTCCTTCGAAAGGGCCATCGATGTCACCTCCGCGCGTGCGTCACTTGATGCCGAATCGCTTGAGCAGCTTCTGGATGCTCATCGGGTCCCTGGTTCCCGCGGGGTCCCGCCGCGCCCGCTCCGCCGCCGGCGCTTCGTCGGGCGGGCCGGGCTCCCCGTGCACCGACGAGGGACGGTCCGCCGACCAGTCCGCGCTCACCGGTCCCCCTCGCTCCGGCTCGTCGAAGAGCCGCTCGAGGAGGAGGGTGACGTCGCGGGGGGTGGTGGAGCCTCCATCGTGCAGCACGCGCTCGAGGTCGCGGTGCATCTCCCCGGCGTCCTGGTAGCGGACCTCGGGATCGCGCTCCAGCGCCTTCATCGCCACCCGCTCCATCTTCTCCGGGATCGCGGGATCGACGGACGTCGGAGGCGCCACCCGGCACTCCCGCACCGTCTCCAGGATGCTCCTCTCGGAGGAGCCCAGGAACGGCTTCTGGCCGGTGAGCATCTCGTAGAAGACGATGCCCAGCGAGAAGATGTCGCTGCGCCGGTCCATCGGCTTGCCCCACGCCTGCTCGGGGCTCATGTAGAGGAGCTTGCCGCGCAGCGCGCCCTTGTCGGTGATGGTCGCCTTGCTGGCCGCCTTGGCGATGCCGAAGTCGGTCAGCTTCACGTCTCCCTCGAAGGACAGGAGGATGTTCTGGGGGCTGACGTCGCGATGCACGAGGAGCATGGGGTGGCCCGCCTCGTCGCGCTTGCGGTGCGCGTACTCGAGCGCGGCGCAGACGCGGGAGGCCACGAAGGCGGAGAGCTCGAGCGGCACGGACACGCCCCGCTCCTTCGCGCGGCGGAGGATCGTGCGCAGGTCGCGCCCGTGCACGTACTCCATGGCGATGTAGTAGCTGCGCTCGATCTTCCCGAGGTCGAAGATCTGGACGATGTTGGGGTGGGTGAGGCCGGCGACCATCTTGGCCTCGTCGACGAACATGTCCACGAACTCCTTGTTGTCGGAGAGGTGGGAGAGGATGCGCTTCACCGCCACGACCTTCTCGAACCCCTCGACCCCGCTGCGCTTCGCACGGAAGACCTCGGCCATGCCGCCGACGGCCACCCGCTCGAGCAGGCGATAGGGACCGTAGGTGCCGCCGGGCGGACCGGGCGCCGGAGCGGAAGCGGGCGCGCCGGGCGCGGGCGTGGTCATGGCGTCTTCGGCGAGGCCGGCGAGATCGACCCCCCCGCCTTCGGGGATCTGCGTCGCGCGCGGGGTCGCGGCCTGGAACTTGGTGGTCGTCCGCGCGGCCGGCTGGGGAACCTCGGCCTCGGGCGCGCGCGGCGGCGGGGGCGCCGCCTGCGTGCCTTTGAGCCGCGGCTTCTGGAGGTTCAGCAGGTCCTCCACCATCGAGTCCATGCCGCGCGGGGCGCGCGCGGGCGGCGCCGCGGG
>DATKEG010000035.1:0-11099 GCA_035544515.1 Vicinamibacteria bacterium
GCCACCTTCGTCCGGTCCGCCGGCCATCCGCGCGAGGTCCGCCATGCCCGCTTCCCTCAAGCCCCTTGCCTTGCCGGCCTCTCTCGTCCTGGCCGCCTTCGCCGCCGCGGGAGCTTGGGCCTCCGACACGCCGGCGCCCACGAGCGTCGTCGTTCCCGGCAGCCTGCAGAGCGAGCTGGGCTGCCCCGGCGACTGGCAGCCCGACTGCGCCGACACCGCGCTCACCCTCGACGCCGAGGACCAGGTCTGGCAAGGGACCTTCGACGTACCCGCCGGGATGTGGGAGTACAAGGCCGCGCTCAACGGCGGCTGGGACGAGAACTACGGGCTCAACGCCGCGCGCAACGGGGCCAACATCCCGCTGACCCTGGCCGAGCCCGCCGCGGTGAAGTTCTACTACGACCACGAGACGCACTGGATCACCAGCAACCGCAACTCCGTGATCGCGGTGGCCGCGGGCAGCTTCCAGAGCGAGCTGGGCTGCGCCGGCGACTGGGACCCGTCGTGCCTGCGCTCGTGGCTCAAGGACCCCGACGGCGACGGCGTCTTCACCCTGACCGTGCGCCTGCCCGCCGGCGACTACGAGGCGAAGGTCGCGATCGGCGAGAGCTGGAGCGAGAACTACGGCGCGGGTGGCGCGCCGGACGGACCGAACATCCCGTTCACGGTGGACACGAGCTGCCGCGAGGTGCTCTTCCGCTACGACGCCACCACGCATGTCCTGACCATCGGCGCGGGCACGGCCGCCGCCCAGCCCGCGAGCGTCACCATCGCCGGCAGCCTGCAGAGCGAGCTGGGCTGCCCCGGCGACTGGCAGCCGGAGTGCGCGGCCACGCACCTGACGTTCGACGCCGACGACCAGGTCTGGCAGGGCAGCTTCGACCTCCCGGCCGGCGGCTTCGAGTACAAGGCCGCGCTCGACGACGGCTGGACGGAGAACTACGGCGCCCGGGCCACGCGCGACGGGGCCAACATCCCGCTGGACCTGGCCGAGCCCGCGCGCGTCAAGTTCTACTACGACCACGCGACGCACTGGGTGACCGACAACCGTGGGGCCACGATCGTCACCGCGCCCGGGAGCTACCAGAGCGAGCTGGGCTGCGCGGGCGACTGGGACCCCTCGTGCCTGCGCTCCTGGCTGCAGGACCCGGACGGCGACGGCGTCTACACGTTCTCCACGCGCGGCCTGCCCGCGGGGAGCTACGAGGTAAAGGTAGCCATCGATGAGAGCTGGGACGAGAACTACGGGGAAGGCGGCGTCCGCGACGGAGCGAACATCCCGTTCACGGTGTCGCAGGCCTGCGGCGAGGTGGTCTTCACCTACGTCGCGGCCACGCACGTCCTGACCGTGGGCACCGCGGTTGCGATCCCCGGCGACCTCTCGCGGGCCCGCGCGCACTGGTTGTGCGAGGACACCATCGCCTGGAACCCGGCGGCGAACGCGGCCAGCGCGAGCTTCGCGCTCCACTTCGCGCCCGGCGGCGGACTCACGCTCGGCCCCGCCGGCGTGGAAGGCGGCCAGCGCATCCCGCTGTCCTACGAGCCGGCCGGCCTCACCCCCGAGCAGCGGGAGCGCTTCCCCCACCTGGCCGGGTACGCCGCGCTGCGCCTGCCGGCGGACCGGCTGGCGGACGTACCGAGCGCGCTGACGGGGCAGCTCGCGGTCTCCGCGGCGGACGGCGCCGGGGCCCCGCTCGACGCCACTTCCGTGCAGATCCCCGGCGTGCTCGACGACCTGTTCGCCTACGAGGGGCCGCTGGGCGTCGTCTGGGACGAGGGCGCTCCCACCCTGCGCGTCTGGGCGCCCACGGCGCGGTCGGTGAAGCTCCACCTGTTCGCCGACTCCGCGCCCGCGACGCCGCCCACCACGCTCGAGATGAGCCGCGAAGGCGGAGGCACGTGGAGCCTCACGGGCGGCTCGGACTGGCGCGACCGCTACTACCTCTACGAGGTCGAGGTCTACGTGCCCGCCACGGGCCGCGTCGAGCGCAACCTCGTCACCGACCCGTATTCGCTGAGCCTCGCCCGCGACAGCGCGCGCAGCCAGATCGTGGACCTCCGCGACCGGCGCCTGGCCCCGCCCGGCTGGGACCATCTCCAGAAGCCCCGCCTCGGCGGCCCGCAGGACATCACGCTCTACGAGCTGCACGTGCGCGACTTCAGCGCGCAGGACCCCTCGGTGCCCGCGTCCCTGCGCGGCACGTTCAAGGCCTTCACCCTGAACGGCTCGAAGGGCATGCGCCACCTCCGCTCGCTGGCCCGGGCCGGGCTCACGCACGTCCACCTGCTCCCGAGCTTCGACCTCGCCACCGTGCCCGAGGACCGCGCCCGGTGGCTCGACCCCGGCGACCTGTCGGTCCATCCGCCGGATTCCGAGGCGCAGCAGGCCGCGGTCATGGCCATCCGCGACCAGGACGGGTTCAACTGGGGCTACGACCCCTGGCACTACACCGTGCCCGAGGGCAGCTACGCCACCGACGCGGACGGCCCCGGACGCATCCGCGAGTTCCGCGAGATGGTCCAGTCCCTCAACCGCGCCGGCCTGCGCGTGGTCATGGACGTCGTCTACAACCACACGACCGCGGGTGGCCAGAGCGAGCGCTCCGTGCTCGACCGCATCGTGCCCGGCTATTACCACCGCCTGACCCTCGACGGCGCCATCGAGACGAGCACCTGCTGCGCGAACACCGCCACCGAGCACCGGATGATGGAGAAGCTGATGCTCGACTCCGCCCTCACCTGGGCGCGCGACTACAAGGTGGACGGCTTCCGTTTCGACCTCATGGGCCACCACATGAAGGCGAACATGCTGCGGCTGCGCGAGGCGCTCGACCGCCTGCGCCCGCAACGGGACGGGGTGGACGGCCGGGCGGTCTACCTCTACGGCGAGGGCTGGAACTTCGGCGAGGTGGCCAACGACGCCCGCGGGGTCAACGCCACCCAGCTCAACATGGCCGGCACGGGCATCGGCACGTTCTCCGACCGCCTGCGCGACGGCGCGCGCGGCGGCGGCCCCTTCAGCGGCCTGCAGGACCAGGGCTTCCTGACCGGGCTGTGGTCCGATCCCAACGGCACCGAGCAGGGCGACCAGCGCTCCCGGCTGCTGCAGTACATGGACTGGATCCGCGTCGGCCTGTCGGGCAACCTCGCCGGCTACACGTTCACCGACCGCTTCGGCCACACGGTGACCGGCGCGCAGGTGGATTACCACGGCCAGCCCGCGGGCTACGCCGCCTCTCCCACCGAGGTCATCAGTTACGTGGAGGCGCACGACAACGAGACGCTGTTCGACGCCATCGCGCTCAAGGCGCCGGTCTTCACGGCCTCGGCCCAGCGCGTGCGCATGCAGAACCTGGGCGTGAGCCTGGTGGGCCTGGGCCAGGGCGTCCCCTTCTTCCACGCGGGCGTCGAGCTGCTGCGCTCGAAGTCCCTCGACCGCAACAGCTACAACTCGGGCGACTGGTTCAACACGCTGGATTTCACGTACCAGTCCAACAACTGGGGCGTGGGCCTGCCCCCGGCCCCCGACAACCAGGGCCACTGGCCCGTGATGCAGCCCCTGCTCGCCAACCCGGACCTGAGGCCGTCGCCGGACGAGATCGCGGCCGCGCTCGCCCACTTCCACGAGACGCTGGCCATCCGCGGCAGCACGCGGCTGTTCCGCCTGGGCTCCGCCGATGAAGTCAAGGCGCGCGTACGCTTCCACAACACGGGACCGGACCAGACGCCGGGCGTACTCGTGATGAGCGTGTCGGGCGCGGAGGGTTCGAAGGACAGGCACGACGAGCGGGTGGTGGTCGTCTGGAACGCGACACCGCAGGCCGTCAGCTTCCGCGACGCTTCGTTCGAGGGCCTGAAGCTGGCACTGCACCCGGTGCAGAAGGACTCGGCCGACCCCGTCGTCCGCGCCGCCCGCTTCGACAGCGCGACGGGCGAGTTCACGGTTCCCGGCCGGACCGCCGCCGTCTTCTGGACGGGCCACGACTGAGGCGTCGGTCCGTCGTCCGGCGTCTACGCGGGGTGGTTACCGCAGCTCGATCGTGGCGGTGCGCACGCGCGGCGGCTCCGCGGCGTCGCGCCAGGCCAGCACGACCTCGCCGCCGGCCCGCTCCAGACGCGGGAAGCCGCTCGAGCGCGCCTCGCTCGACGCCGCGACGGTGAGCGCCGGACCGCGACGGCCGGAGGGCGATGCCGTGCGCACGCGAACCTCCGCGCCCGGAGCTACCTGCTCGAGCCAGCTCACGAGGGCGTCGCCGCCCGGCAGGAGGACCACGTCCACGCGCCCGATCGGCCGGCCGTCGTCCACGCGCACGGGCGCGCCGTAGCTGCCGCCCGAGTCGGACGAGAAGGCCACCAGCACGCGGCCCTTCTCCTCGGGCGCGCTGAACCAGGCCACGGCCACGCGCGCCTCGTCGGCGGCCACGGCCGGACCGTTCACCGGGCAGCCGTTGATGACCCAGCCGTCGGCGGCGACGAGGGCGGGCGCGGACCAGCGGCCGTCCGCGTAACGGACGGTGGCGATGTCCCGCACCTCGGATCCCGACCGGTCGCGGTAGGCCACGACCAGCGCGCCCTTGGCGCGCGCGGCCGACGTCTGGCAACAGTCGCACACGCGGGCGTCGAGCACGACCTCGGGTCCCAGGGACCCGTCGGCGCCGAGTGTCGTGTGCATCAGCGCCATGGCCGCGGACGCCGCGCCCTCGTGACCGCCGTGGCCGCCGGTGTGGCGCCCGTCGAGCCAGACCAGGCCCGCCCGGCCGGCGTCCCAGGGGACGAGCGACACGAAGCCGTGCTCGGTCGGCGTGCCGTCGCGGTGGGGCACGGCGCCTTCGCTCCAGGTGTCCCCGCCGTCACGCGAGAGGGCGACGCGCACCTCGTAGGCGTACGTGCCCGTCCCGTTCCGCTGCAGCCAGTGCGCGGCGAGGGCGCCGTCCCCGAAGGCGAGCAGGGCCGGGAAGTCCGCCCAGTTCACGAACCAGCCCTTCCCCCGCGCGATCGTCCGTGGCTCCGTCCACTCCCCGCCGGCCGCGCGCACGGCGAAGCGGAGCGCGTGGGTGGAGTCCGGGAGCGGCTCGATCCAGCTCAGGTACGTCGAGCCGTCGGGGCCCGCCGCCAGATTGGGCTCGCCGCTGCCCGGGGCCGCCGGCGTGGCCAGCTCGCGCACCCGTCCCGGCTCGACGGCGGCGGCCGGCTCCTGGCGCGCGGCGCCACCGCACGCGGCCAGGAGGACGAGGCCGGCCAGCGCGCCCCGGCGCGCGATCAACCCCGGCCCACGAGCCGCAGCAGCGTGTCGGGATCGACCGGTTTCGTGAGGTGGTGATCGAAGCCGGCCTCCTCCGCGCGCCGGCGGTCCTCATCCTCGCCGTAACCGGTGACCGAGACCAGGAGGCGGCCCGCGAGGCCCTCGGCCCGCAGCAGGCGGGCGAGCTCGTAGCCGTCCATGCCCGGCAGTCCCACGTCGAGCAGCACCACCTGGGGGTGGAAGCCGCGCGCGCACTCCAGGGCGGAGGGGCCGTCGTTCGCCGTCCGCACCTCGTGGCCCCAGATGCGGATGAGCTCCGCCATGGTGTCGGCCGAGTCTTGGTTGTCGTCCACGACCATCACGCGCCTCGCGCCCTTGCCGGACTTGTCCGGCGTGGGCGGCCCTGCGCTCTGCTCGTCCTGCCGCGCGCCGACCCCGCCGCCGTCGAGGGCGGCGGTCCCGGGGGCGCCGAGGAGATAGGAGGGTCGGTCGAGCATGGGAAGGATGATCTTATGTTGCCCAAGGGCCGGCCGTGCTGTCAATGCAAGGAGTGATAACGGCGCAGGGTCGCCTCGCCGGGGGCACGGGTGGCCAGCGAGACGGCCACCATGAGCACGGCGGAGACGAGCACCATGGGCACCACGGGCGCCAAGCCCAGCACGGCGGTCCCCGCCGGCGTCCGGGCCAGCAGGTCGAGGCCGCCCGCGGACCAGACGAGGGCGAGCCGGCCGGGCGGGGGCGCCGGGACCGCGTACTGGAAGGCGGCGACCGCCACCATGGCCGCCGCGGTCCACAGGGTCACGGCCAGGGCCCCCCACTTCGTGCTGCGCCTCCAGAACAGGGCGGCCACGAGCAGCGGCGAGAGGGCGGCGTAGCCCGAAAAGGCGTATTGGATGGCCAGCTCGAAGATGGTCGCCGGCGCGCGCAGCGCGACCAGGTAGGCCAGCACCGTGAGCACGATGACGAACAGGCGGCCGGTGTGCACCTGTACGGCCTCGCCGAAGCGTTCCTTCCCCCCGTAGTGGGCGAAGACGTCCTCCGTGAACATGGTGGACAGGGCCAGGATCTGCGAGTCGCTGGCCATCACCGCGGCCATGATGCCCGCGCCCAGCAGGCCGGCCAGCCACAGCGGCGCGTAACGGTTGAGGAGGAGCACGAGCACGTCGTCCCCGCGCATCCGCTCGCGCAGCTCCTCGCGCGCCGCGGCCTCGAGCGTGGCCCCTTGCGCGGCCAGCGTGCGGCGCGCCTCCTGCTTCTCCCTCACCTCCTTGATGTCGGTGGCGCGGTTGGCCATGACCCCGAGGAAGACGCAGGGCAGCCAGAGGGCCAGGATGCACAGCGGGTAGAGGATGACCGTCCGCTTGAACTGCGCCATCTTCCGGGCGGTGAGGCAGAAGATCGCGATGTGCGGGAAGGCGATCGAGGAGAGCGGGATGAAGGTGTAGCTGAAGAAGTACCAGGGCGAGACGCGCTCGCGCGTGAACAGCGACGCGGTGGCGGGCGCGCCGAGCAGCGCCTCGGCCGCGGCGCCAAAGCCGCCCATCCCGCCCGCGATCACCGCCACCGCCACCGCGCCGAAGCCCAGGAAGAGGATGGTCTGGAAGGTGTTCACCCAGGCCGTGCCCCGCATGCCGCCGAAGAACACGTAGCTCATCACCACGAGCGCGACCACCGCGCCGCCCAGCCAGTAGGGGACGAGGCCTCCGCTGATCGTCTGCAGCGTGGTCCCGCCGCCCATCACGCCGATGACGATGTAGGGCACGAGCAGGGTGGCCTGCACCGCGAAGATGGCCGTGCCGATGTGGCCGCATTCCCAGCGGTCGCGGAACAGCTGCACGGGGGTCATGAAGCCGTGCTTCTTGCCCAGCGCCCACAGGCGCGTGCCGATGAAGAGCAGGCTCAGGGGGATGACCAGGGCCGAAGAGGAGGCCATCAGCCCGAAGGTCACGATGCCGTTGTTGAAGGCGTGTCCCGAGGAGCCCAGGATCGCGAAGGCGGTCATGTTCGTGCCGAACAGGGACATCAGGAACACGAAGGGGCCGATCGTCCGCCCGGCCAGGAAGTAGTCCTCCGCCCCCTCGTGCCCGCCGCGATGGCGGAAGGCGAACACGCCGATGTAGACCACGGTGGCGAGGTAACCCAGGACGATCAGGGAGGGGATCAACGCGCGTCTTCCGCCGGTGGCGTCTCCGCCGTGCGCCCGTCCACTTCCGCCTCGAGGCTCTCCGGCCAGGCGAAGCGCACGAGGACGCCCATCAAGACGGCGGCCGCGATCGCGAAGAGGGCGTGATACGTCAGGCCGACGGGCAGGAAGCCGAAGAGCAGCGGCCTCGCCGTGTGCCAGAACCAGACGTCCTGGTGCAGCGCGAACAGCGCGAGCACGGCCAGCCAGAGCGCGAGGCGCCTCGTTCGCGGCATGGACCGGCGATTCAAACCCGCGCGCTCCCGCCCGTCAAGGACGGGCCGTGTCAAAGGTTGTCATCGGGTCCGCGCCCGGCCGCCGAGCGCCTTCAACCGCCTGTACGATCCGCGCAAAGTTTTACAGCCCCCTCGCCCGTGGCTGCGGGAGAATTCGCGGATGCGACTCCCCCACTGCTCCGCGTTCGCCGCCGTGCCCGCCGTCCTCGCCGCCGGGTTCCTGTTCGCGCCGGGCGCGCCGCTCGCCGCCGACTGGCCGCAGTGGCGCGGGCCCCACCGCGACGGGCTCTCGCGGGAGACGGGACTGCTCCAGGCCTGGGGCCCGTCCGGCCCGCCGCTGGCCTGGAAGGGGAGCGGCCTGGGCATCGGGTTCTCCAGCGTGGCCGTGGCCGCCGGCCGCATCTACACGATGGGCGACCGCGACGGCGTGCAGTCGCTCGTGGCCCTGAACCAGGCCGATGGGAAGCGGCTGTGGTCCGCGCGCGTGGGCCCGACCTGGGACGACCGGATGGGCGGCCCGCGCGGCACGCCGACCGTGGACGGCGACCTCGTCTTCGCCATCGGCACGGAAGGCGACCTCGTGTGCGTGGAGAGCGCCACGGGCAAGGAGCGCTGGCGGAAGAGCCTGCCCCGCGACTTCGGCGGCCGGATGATGTCCATGTGGAAGTTCAGCGAGTCGCCGCTGGTGGACGGCGACCGCGTGGTCTTCACGCCGGGCGGCCCCCACGCGTTCATCGTGGCGGTGGACAAGCGCACCGGCCGCGAGCTGTGGCGGACGGCGGCGCCGCGGCCCGGCCCGCGCGGGCGCGAGGGCGCGGGCTACTCGTCGATCGTGATCTCCAACGGCGGGGGAGTGAAGCAATACGTCCAGCTCACCGGCCGCGGCCTCGTGGGCGTGCGCGCCGACAACGGCCAGCTGCTCTGGGCCTACAACCGCGTGGCCAACGACGTGGCCAACATCCCCACGCCGATCGTCAAGGGCGACCTCGTCTTCGCCTCCACCGGTTACCAGGCGGGCAGCGTGCTGCTGAAGCTCGTTCCCGCGGCCGGCGGCGTCGACGCCCAGGAGGTGTATTTCCTCGAGGCGCGCACGCTCCAGAACCACCACGGCGGCCTCGTGCTCGTGGGCGACCACGTCTACGGCGGCCACGGCCACAACCGCGGCTTCCCCATCGCGGTGGAGCTGGCCACGGGCAAGGTGGCCTGGGGCGGCGACATCCGCAACGCGGGCAGCGGCTCGGCGGCGGTGACGGCCGCCGACGGCCACCTGTACTTCCGCTACCAGAACGGCGTGGTGCTCCTGATCGAGGCCACGCCGCAGGCGTATCGCGAGAAGGGCTCCTTCACCATCCCCGACGTCGGCCATCCGAGCTGGCCGCACCCGGTGGTGGCGGGAGGGCGGCTGTACCTGCGCGAGCAGGACGCGCTGTACGTGTACGACGTGAGGCGGACGGCGGGCGGCTAGGCGCTGGCGACGTCAGGGAAGCGGGCCGATCGCCAGGCGGAGCTTCGAGCGCGGGTGGAACTCGTCCCGGGACGGGTTGTAGGCGTAGATCACTCGTACGGGCAAACGGAAATACGGCATCGCGAACCGGGCTTCGACCCCGGTCGAGACGAGCAGGTCCGCGAGGGCCGGGCGTCCGCCGGCGCGCCACGCGTGGCCAGCGTCCACGAAGGCTACCGCCCGCAGCCATGACGTGACGTCGAGGTGGGCCTCTCCCTGCAGCACGGCGTAGCGCGTGCCTCCGGCCAGCGCGCCGGACGCGTCGCGCGGGCCGACCGTGCGGACGTCGAACCCGCGCAGGTCGGTCTCGCCGCCGAGCAGGAACGTCTCGTCGAAGGGCAGCACCTGGTCCGAGCCGATCGTTCCCAGCGATCCCGCCTCCCCGCCGGCGCCGAGAGCGGCGCGCCCACCGAGCGGCACGAGGGCGAACGAGCGACCCCGGACCTCGAGGTAGTCGACGGTCCCCGCAGACCAGGCCGCCCAGGTCGTGCCGCGCAAACCGCGCCGCGGTTTCCAGGCGTGGTCCCAGCCGTCGAAGCGGAAGGTCGCGGCCAGCTCGCTCTCGCGGCGGCGGCCGAAGCCCGGCGGCGGCTCCGCCTGCGCCTCGGCCGTCTCCAGCGTGACGGTCGAGAGCGAGTAGCCCGCCCACAACCGCGACCGGCGTCCGATCGTCCGCTGAGCCTGCAGGCGCAGCGCCCACTCGTCGCGCGTGTAGGCCGGCAACGCGCCGGCCTCGACCGCCGCGAAGTCGAGGCGCTCCTTCTGCGCCTGCACGCCCAGCGTCCATGGTGTGCCGAGGACGTAGGGACGGCTCGCGGCGAGGTCGAACGACGTCACGTCCTCCCCGAGCTGGACCGAGCCGAAGAGGCGCTCGCCGCGGCCGAGCAGGTTCACCGTCCCGAGCGTGCCGGTGAGCGAGGCGCCCTCGAGGCCGCTCACGCCGCCGGCCAGGCCGTAGCGCACGACCGGGCGCGGCTCGACCTCGAACCACACGTCGAGCGCCTGCGGCCGCGCGCTCGGCGCCAGGCGCACGCCGCGCACGGTGACGTACCCGAGTCCCTCGATGCGCTCGACGGACGCGCGCAGCCGCTCGGTGTCGAGCAGGTCGCCCTCGTCGAGCAGCACCTCGCGGCGCAGCGTCCGGGTCAACGTGCCGCGATGGCCGGTGAACGCGATCCTCCCGACGAAGACGGGCACGCCCTCCCGGACCTCCACCGCCACGTCCACGACACCGCGGGCGGGGTCGGGCCGCAGGACCGTGGTCGCCGTCCATTCCGCGTACCCGCGCGCCGCGTAGTCGCGGCGGAGCGCCTCCACGCCCGCCGCGACCGGGGCGTGCGCGTAGGGCCCGCCCGTCTCCACGTCGAACCGCGCGCGGGCGGCGTCCTCGTCCACCGACGACAGGCCCTTGAACGCCAGCGCGCCCATGCGGTAGCGCGGCCCCTCCACCACGGGGATGGTCAGGACGACGCGGCGCTCGGCGCCTGCGGCGGGCGCGCCGGGCGCGTCCGCCACCTCGGGCGGGCCGACGCGCGCGGTCACGTAGCCCTCGTCGCGGAGCACGGCGCAGAGCCGGCGGTGGTCCTCGTCCCAGCGTGAGGGCCGGTAGCGGCTCGCCTCCGCGGACCGTCCCAGCCGCTCCCGCTTCGTCGCCATCGCGCGCCGCAGGCGCCGCGCGCCCACCGCGCGATTTCCGGAGAACCGGATCGCGGCGACGCGCGCCGGGGCCTCGTCGCCCGCAGCGGCGGCCGTGGCGGTGGCGTCCGCGCGCTGCGCCCACGCCTGCAGGGGCAGCGTGAGAGCGCACTCCTGCGCCAGGACCGTCGCGCCGTGCGTCCACGCGCAGAAGACGGCCGCCGCGACTCCCCCGATGCGCGCCATCGGCCGAGTGTAAGCGGCACGGCCCGAGTCCGCCGCGCAGGGTCGCACCGGCCG
>DATKEG010000036.1:0-2453 GCA_035544515.1 Vicinamibacteria bacterium
AGGGCAGCGGGAGGCAGCTCCGCCCAGAAGGCGTCGAGGCTCTCGCGGCGCGGCGTATCCGCCACGTAGAACACGCGGGCCTGGTCCAGATCGGTCACGACCGTCACGTACTCGTGCCGGGCTGGAACGCCGTCTCATCGATCCGAGGTGCCGGGCCGGCGTGACCGTCCGGCGCCGCAGCCCCCGGGGCCTGAATGCGCGCCGCCTCGCCCCAGCTCAGGGCCAGGCGCTCCTCCGCCGTGGCGATCGCCGCCTGCTGCATCCACGCGATGGCCAGGGCCTCGAAGAGCGCCGTGAACCGAGCGCCCTCCTCCGCCCAGGGAACCCGCAGCTGCCGGGTGCCATGGGTCGGACACGCCAGCCGCGGCACCCGCGCGTGCACGAACGTCCGGTACTGGCACGTGTCCAGGTGGCGCCACTGGCGCTCGCGATGATCGTGAATCGGCGCCGACGCCTGACAGTCCGGGCACACCCACCGCGTCTCCGGCGGCAGCGCCACCCACACATGCACCTCGCCCTGGGCCAGGCGCAGATCGACCTTGTTCACCGTCCACGGCTCCTTCACCCCCAGGATGGCGGCATACAGGCTCTTGTCGTCCACGGTGGGTCCTCCCTCGGGGCCTCAGCCCGCTCGGACGATACCACCGCTCCCCATCGGATCCGTGATGCCCCTGGCCACCCGAAACGCCGAAGAGCCAACTTGAATTCGGCAGACCCGCGTAAGCCGCGGCATCAGAACGGAAAGGCAGCAAGTCCACCTGGGGTTGCCGCGCTGGCCTCGCGATCTGCGGCGACGGTCTTGGCTTGCGGCGGCGCGGAGTTGGCCCGCGGCGGCGAGACCAGCCCGGGGCAGGATATCCGACAGGGCGCCATCTGCGTATCGCGTCAGCGCGAAAAGATAGGACAGCGGGCGGCATTGGTCCAGGACTCGATCCGCGGGGCTCCGGACGCCGGCCGGACCTCGGTTGAGGACGTGAGTGTAAATCTGGGTGGTGGAGACGTCGCGGTGGCCGAGGAGCTCCTGGACGGTGCGGATGTCGTAGTTGTCTTCCAGGAGATGCGTGGCGAAGGAATGGCGCAGGGTGTGGGGGGCTGGCCCGCTTGGCGATGCCGGCCAGGGCCACGGCGCGCCGCAACTCGCGCTGGAGGACGGTCTCATGGAGGTGGTGGCGGCGCCTCTGGCCCGTGGCGCGGTCCATGTACAGGCGCGTGGCCGGAAACACCCACTGCCATACCCACTGCCGGGCCGCGTTGGGGTACTTCCGGGACAGCGCGCTGGGAAGCTCGACCCAGCCGGCGCCGGCGGTGAGGTCTCGCTCGGCTGGGCGCGGACGGTCGCGATGTGGCGCAGGAGGTCAGGCTTGACGATGGCCGGCAGCATGGTAGTCCGATCCTTGTTGCCCTTGCCGCCTCGCACGACGATCTGGTTGGCGGCAAGGTCGAGGTCCTGGACACGAAGCCGGCAGCATTCGAGCACGCGGAGGCCCGCCCCATAGAGCAGGCAGGCCATGAGACGCGGCAGCCCAGACAGGTGGCGGATGACGACCCGCACCTCGTCGCGGGTGAGAACGACGGGAAGCCGGGTCGGGCGCTTGGCGCGGACGATGTCGTCGAGCCACGGCAGCTCCACGCCAAGGACGTCCCGGTAGAGGAACAGGAGTGCGCTCAGCGCCTGATTCTGCGTGGAGGCGGCGACGCGGCCGTCGACAGCGAGACGGCTCAGGAACCGCGTGACCTCGGGCCCGCCGAGCTCACCGGGATGGCGCTTGCCGTGGAAGAGGATGTACCAGCGGATCCAGGCGACGTACGCCTCTTCGGTGCGGCGGCTGTAGTGCCGGATGCGCAACGCCTCCCGCACGCGATCGAGCAGGCGTGGCTTCGGGGCCGCGGGCGGCGAGGTCTCGCGGACGACGAGCGAGAGGACTGCGCAGGTCCCGACGGGATACACAATCGACCCGGCCGGCCGTTCCAGGGCCATGACGGCTCCTTGCGGCAAAGATTGCCGCGACTATAGCGGCTGCGGAATGGCCGCGCAACCGGCGAACCACTGTATCGTCGGCGATACGGCTCCCGAGGTCGACTGCGATCTTCCGCGCAGGGGTGATGGCCGCGGGCCAGCGCTCGCTCGCAGCTCATTGGCCGGACCCGAGACCATCCCGTGCGCTGTGCCGGCGTCCTGGGGGAGGCCAGCTCATAGGCAGTCTGCAAGTGCCGCTCAGTGGAAGTCATGGGACGGCACCTCGGGGAAGCGGTGGGGCAGAGGGCGGATGCGGCCGGCCCGGACGGAGATCGTCCCGTCGCGGCGCTGGAGCGTGCCGTCCACGATGAGAAACGGCTCCTGCATCAGGGTGAAGCGCTGCCGCTGGAAGAACACCGGCCGCACCACCACGTTGACCAGCCCCGTCTCGTCCTCGAGGTTCAGGAAGACGAAGCCCTTGGCGGTGCCGGGGCGC
>DATKEG010000037.1:0-35793 GCA_035544515.1 Vicinamibacteria bacterium
CTCGGCCTGGAAGGCCCGGATGTTGCGGGCGTTCTGGCCGAAGTCGGCTTTTCCCGCCCGGGACCGCGACCGCACGCTCACCTCGGTCAGGTCGTCGCGCCTCCGGATCCGGACCGTGACGTCGTCCTTGAAGCGCAGCACGCGCGTCCGGGCCACGGCCTGCACCTCGGCGCCGGCGGGACCGCGGCCGGAGCCGATCAGCTCCCACCCCGGCAGCCCCGTGACCGCCGCCCGCGCCGCCCGCGTGACGCGCTCCTCCGTGGCCGTGAAGCGCTGGACGCCCAGGTCGCCGTACTCGGGCGTACGGCCGGTCTCCACGTCGTTGATCCGGGGCCAGCGCGTGTAGGCGACGGCCGCCCCGATCGCGAGCACAGCGAAAGCCACCTTGGTGACCGCCCGCATCAGTAGGCCAGCGGCATCTGGGGCGAGGCCAGGCCGCGCAGCACCTTGCGGGTCAGGGAGGACACGGGCAGCGCCGCGATCTCCTCGGGCGTCGCCCAGAGGAAGCGCTGGGCGTCCGGGGGCGGCTCCTGCCGCAGCCGCGCGCGATAGGCCTCGAGCCGGATCCGCCGGAAGGTGATGGCGTGGCGCCCGCGCGCCACGAGCGGGCCGGGCGTGAGCTCCAGGCCGTGGCGCTCGCGGAGCTCCCGCGCCAGGTCGCGCAGGCCGCGCGACTCGAGCGACGTCTGCGGCACCTCCCACATGCGCCCCATGAGCCGGCCCTCTCCCCGCCGGACGAGCAGCACGCGGCCGTCCCTCTCGACGAGCGCGGCCGCCACCGTCACGTCCACCGCCGCGCGCCGGGCGCGCCCCTCCGGCAGCTCGTCCTGGATGCCGAGCGCGACCGCCTGGCACGGCCCGCGCAGCGGGCAGGCCGGGCAGGCGGGCCGCCGAGGGAGGCACACCGTGGCCCCCAGCTCCATCACGGCCTGGTTCCACTCGCCCGGCGCCTTCCGTTCCAGCAGCTCCTCGGCGCGGTTGTAGAACGCGGCGTCCTTGCGCCACTCCGGCCCGCGCAGCGCGAAGAGGCGAGCGAGGACCCGGCGCACGTTGCCGTCGACCACGGGCAGGGGCACGTCACGCGCGATCGAGAGCACCGCGCTGGCCGTGTAGAGGCCGACGCCGGGGACAGCCAGCGCGGCCTCCAGCGTCGCCGGGAAGGAGCCCTGATGGTGGTCGAGGACGTGGCGCGCCCCGCGCCGGAGGTTCCGCGCGCGATGGTAGTAGCCCAGGCCCGACCAGCTCGCCAGCACGTCGTGCTCCGAGGCGGCGGCCAGCGAGGCGAGGGTGGGGAACCGCGCGAGGAACCGCTCGTAATAGGGGACCACGGCCTTCACCGTGGTCTGCTGCAGCATCACCTCCGAGACCCAGACGCGATAGGGGTCGCGGGAGCGCCGCCACGGCAGGTCCCGGCGGTGGCGGCGATACCACTCCAGCAGCCGGCGCTGAAGCCAGGCCGGGCTGGCCACTAGCGAGTCACCGGGCGCCGGGCTCGGCGCTGGCCACCGCGTCGGTGGCCCGGCGGCCGCCCTGCCCGACGCGCTCGATGTCGGCGCCGATGCCGCGCAGCTTCTCGTCGATGCGGTAGTAGCCGCGGTCGAGATGGTAGATGCGGTCCACGACGGTCTCCCCGCGCGCGGCCAGCGCGGCGAGGAGCAGGCAGGCGGAGGCCCGGAGGTCCGTGGCCATCACCTGCGCGCCGGAGAGTGGCGTGTGTCCGGTCACCACGGCCTTCCGGCCGTCCACGCGGATGTTCGCGCCCATCCGCTGCAGCTCGCCCACGTGCATGTAGCGGTTCTCGAAGATCGTCTCCGTGATGGTACTCGTGCCCGAGGCCTGGGTCATCAGGGCCATGTATTGGGCCTGCATGTCGGTCGGGAAGCCGGGGTGGGGCTCGGTGGTCACGTCCGACGGACGCAGCGTGCGCGGGGCGCGCACGCGCATGTTGCTCGGTCCCTCCTCGATGCGGATGCCCGTCTCACGCAGCTTCTCGATGACCGGCCGCAGGTGCGCCGGCTGGCAGTTGCGGATCTCGACGTCGCCCCCCGCGATGGCGCAGGCGCCGATCAGGGTGCCGGTCTCGATGCGGTCGGGGATGACCGTGTGCTCGGCCCCGCCCAGCTTCTCGACCCCGCGGATGCGGATGGTGGGCGTGCCCGCACCCTCGACCTTCGCGCCCATGCGCACGAGCAGGTCGGCCAGGTCTTCGATCTCCGGCTCCTGGGCCGCCTTGCGGATCACCGTCTCGCCCTCCGCGAGGGCGGCGGCCATCATCACGTTCTCGGTGCCTGTGACGGTGACCATCTCGAAGGAGATCTCGGCGCCGCGCAGCCGTTCCGCCCGCGCCTCGACGTACCCGGACTCCACCTGGATGGACGCGCCCATCTTCTCCAGCGCCCTGAGATGGAGGTCGATCGGCCGCGCGCCGATGGCGCAGCCTCCGGGGAGCGACACCCGCGCGCGCCCCGCCCGCGCCACCAGCGGGCCGAGCACGAGCACCGAGGCCCGCATCGTCTTGACGAGGTCGTAGGTCGCCTCGACCGACGTGATGCGTCCGGCCTGGATGGCCACGGTGCCGCCGACGCGGAAATCCACGGCCGCCCCCAGGTCCGCGAGCACGTGGCCCATGGTGCGGATGTCGCGCACCTCGGGCACGTTGTGCAGCACGACCTGCTGGTCGGTCAGGAGCGCGGCGCAGACCTCGGGCAGCGACGCGTTCTTGGCCCCGGAGATCCGGACCGTGCCCTCGAGGGGCCGCCCGCCGACGATGCGTATGCGCTCCATTCGTCCCCCAATGCGGCGCTCTCCGCTTCGCGGCGAGCACCGGGCTCGCTACCAGTGTATTGCGGGAGTCGTGCCCGCGGTGGACGTGGGCGCTCAGGACCGCGGATGGCCTGTGCGCGCGATCACGACCCGCTCGATGTCCGCGAGATCGCGGCGGATCTCCGGGGACTCGAAGCCGGCGGACCGGAAGGCGGCGGACACCGCGGCGGCCATCCCCCGGCCGACTTCGACCGCGACGTGTCCGCCTTGACGCAGCACCCGTGGCGCCTGGGCCACGAGGCGGCGGTAGATGCCGTACGGCGCGTCGGGGGCGAAGAGGGCGGTGCGCGGCTCGTGGTCGCGGACCTCGGGCGCCAGGGATGCGACTTCCGCCGGATGGACGTAGGGCGGGTTGCTGACCACGAGGTCGACGCCGCGTCCGAGCGGTGCCACCGGGTCGAGCAGGTCGCCGTGGTGGAGGCGGACGCGGGCGCCGAGCCCCAGGCGGCGGGCATTCTCCCCGGCGACGGCCAGGGCGGCCGCGGACAGGTCCACCGCGTGCACGATGGCGTCCGCGCGCTCCGCGGCGAGGGAGAGCGCGATGCAGCCGCTTCCCGTGCCCACGTCCACGATCACCGGGGAAGGGCGGCCGCGCAGCAGCTCCAGGGCCGCCTCGACCAGGACCTCGGTCTCCGGCCGGGGGATGAGCACGTCCGGGGTGACCAGGAACTCGTGCCGCCAGAACGCCTGGCTGCCGGTCAGATGCTGCAGGGGCCGCCGCCGCGCGCGCTCGCCCACCAGGGCCAGGAAGCGGGCCTCCACCCCGGCCTCCAGCGGCTCGCGCCCGCCGGCCAATAGCGCCGCGCGGTCCCAGCGGAGGATGTGGCGCAGCAACCGCTCGCTCTGCCCGGCCGCGTCCGGGACGCCGGCCTCGGCCAGGCGCTCCGCGCCGCGCCGGAGTGCGCCGTCCACGGTCACCAGTCTAGGCCGGCTGCTTGAGCTTCTCGGCCTGGTGATGCGCGACGAGGGCCTGGACCAGTTCGTCGAGGTCGCCGTCGAGGACGTCCTGCAGGCGGTGGAGGCTCAGGCCGATGCGATGGTCGGTGACGCGGGCCTGCTGGAAGTTGTAGGTGCGGATCTTCTCGCTGCGGTCGCCCGAGCCCACCTGGCTCTTGCGGTCGCTCGCGATCGCCTTCTGCTGCTCGGCGAGGGCCACCTCGTAGAGCCGCGCGCGCAGGACCTTCATGGCCTTCTCGCGGTTCTTGATCTGGCTCTTCTCGTCCTGGCAGGAGACGACGGTGCCCGTGGGCAGGTGGGTGATGCGCACGGCGGAGTACGTCGTGTTGACGCTCTGGCCGCCGGGGCCGGAGGAGCAGAAGGTGTCGATGCGCAGGTCCTTGGCCTCGATCTTGACGTCCACCTCCTCGGCCTCCGGCAGCACGGCCACCGTCACGGCCGAGGTGTGGATGCGTCCCGAGGCTTCGGTCGTGGGCACCCGCTGCACGCGGTGCACGCCGCTCTCGTAGCGCAGCTTCGAGTACACGCGGTCGCCTTCCACGAGCGCGATCACCTCCTTGATGCCGCCCTGGCCGGCGCGCGTGATGGAGATGACGTCGAGCTTCCAGCGCTGGCGCTCCGCGAAGCGCGAGTACATCCGGAAGACGTCGGCCGCGAAGAGCGCGGCTTCCTCGCCGCCCGTGCCCCCGCGGATCTCGAGCAGCACGTTCTTCTCGTCGTTGGGGTCCCTGGGGACGAGCAGGAGGGGGATCTCGGCGTCGAGGAGGTCGCGCCGGGCCTCGAGCGCCCTCTGCTCCGCGTGGGCCATCTCGCGCAGCTCGGGGTCGGACTCCGTGCGCGCCATCTCCTGGATCTTGGTCAGCTCGGCCAGCGTGCCCTTGTAGGCGCGGAAGCGCTCCACGACCGGCGCCAGGTCCTTGGATTCCTTGGCCAGACGCTGGTAGGTCGCCGGGTCGCGCGCCACTTCTTCGGTGGACATGCGCGCCTCGGCCTCGCCGAAGCGGGCCTCGACGTCCTTCAACCGTTGGAAGGTGATGCTGTCCATGTGTCCGTGGCTTCCCCCCGAACTCCCTGCGCTCGCGCCGCCCACGGCGCCGCGCGCTCCCCTCACGCACGAAGCCCCGGGCCCGGGGCGACGCGCCCGCGAGCGCCGGGGTATGGTCCTGGGCCGCTACGCCTGGGCCGCGGGTTCCTTCTTCTTCCCGTACTTGCGCGTGAAGCGCTCCACGCGCCCGGCGGAGTCGATCAGCTTCTGCTTGCCGGTGAAGAACGGGTGGCAGCTCGAGCAGATCTCCAGCCGGAGCTCCTGGCCTTTCGTGGACCGGGTCGTCCAGTTCGCGCCGCAGGCGCAGTGGACGTTCACGGTCACGTATTCGGGATGTATCCCTGCCTTCATGGCTCGCTCCGCAAAGAGACATATTACCAGAGACGGCGAGACCGGCACAACCTGCCGGGCTGGAACCGACCCACGACCGGCTAGTGCGTGCCCCGGGCCCTCTCCGCGGGGACGAACTCGCTCCTGAGCGCCTGCCCGAGCATGTCCGGAGGCAGCAGCCCCTGCGCCAGGATGAAGTCGTGGTACCGCTGCCGGTCGAACCGCGCGCCCAGCGCCATCTCCGTCTCGGCCTTGAGGGCCATCCAGCGCGTGTAGCCGTGGAAGTAGCTCGTGGCCTGCCCGGGCGAGCGGAACGTGTATCGCTCCACCTCCTGGCGCGCCATGGGCTCGGAGAGGACGACCTCCTCCATCAGGAACCGTACCGCCGGCTCCGGTTCGATCCGGCCGGCCTGCAGGTCGGGATCGAGGAAGGCGCGGACCGCGCGCAGCATCCGGTGCTGGAGCGCGATGAGCTGCCCGTCGAGCGGCAGGTACGGCTTCATCTCCGCCTCGGTGTAGAGCGCCCAGCCCTCCACGTTGACGCTGTTGAACGCGAACACCGCCCGCGCCACGGACACGCCGTTCTCCGCCAGGGACGCGAACTGCATCTCGTGCCCCGGCCGCGCCTCGTGCACGGTGAGGGTCCAGGCCGCGGCGTCGAAGGTGAAGTCGTCGAAGCTCTGCATGGCCGTTCCCGCTCCGCCCGACGTCGGCACGTTCAGGGGCAGGATGAACTCGGCCAGCTCCCCGGTGTTGCCGATGAGGCGCGGCGCCCGCAGGTTCGGGGCCGGTGTCGACGCGGCCTCCGCCTCGCTGGCGATGCGGATGCGCGCGGGCCGCCGCGGGAGCGTGGCGATCCGCTCGCGGCGGATGATCTCCTCGAGGTCCCGGAGCCGCTGCTGGTAGTGGGAAAGGATGGCGGCGCCCACGAGCTGGTCCTTCTTCAGCGCGCGGATGACCTCGCGGTAGTCGGTCGCGGCCAGCCCCCTCTCGCGCGCCACCAGCGGGGCCAGCGCGCGCATCTCGTTGCGGATCTCCATGAACGAGACGCGGGCCCGCTCCGCCAGGAGGTCGGGCGGCACGTCCACCCCGAACTGGCGCAGCGAGAACGCGTACAGCTCGGGCGGAAGCCGGAAGTCGGTGCGCGCGCGCGGCATCAGCTCCTGGCGCAGGAACTCGTCGTAGGCCGCCACCTGCCGCTTCAGGCGGCCGTGCGCCTCCTCGTAGCCGGCGATCCCGTACTTCGTGAAGAGCTTGGCGATGCCGTCCACGTAGAACGCGCTGTTGCCGAGGTTCTTCTCCAGCTCCGCCCGTGCCGGCCCGAGCAGGGCGGGGTTGGACAGGCGCTCGCGGACGCGATCGCGCGCCAGCTCGAGAATGGGCGTGTATCCCGGATCCCCGCCGGCATACCGCCTCAGGCGCACGAGGGCGGCCGCGCGCCGCTCCGGCGGCACCTGGTCGTCGAGCAGGGCCTGCAGGCCGAGGAAGATCGTCTGGGGGACGTCGAAGTAGGGGATGAGGTACCTGCGGTTGAGGAGCGCGCCCGCGAGGTTGTCGCGGCCCGCCCGGATCATGATCTCGAGGTCCTGGCGCACACGCGGGTCCTTCTCCGCGGCGAGCCTCGATTCGAGCTCGGCCACGGAGGCGCGCGTCGCCTGTTCGGACCGCTCGTCCAGCCCGGGCTTCAGGTCGAAGACCTCGCGGTCGAGGCCCTCGACGCCGAGGAAGCCCGCGAACTCGGGCGAGAAGCGGCCGAGCTGCCCCAGCGGCACCTTGGCGTGCTCGTCGCTGCGCACGAACCATCCCGGCCGCGCCGCGGCGGCCGCCTCCGGCGGCGGCGGCGGCGCCGCCAGGCTCGCCGTGGCAACGCCGGCCGTCATCGCGGCGGCGAGCAGGATGTGGGACTTCGAGACCATCGGTCGCGTCTCCTCTGTCGTGGCGGGGGGGGGATACGCCAGCAGGCACGGACGCATCCCGCTCGCGGAGAGTTGCCGCGGAACGTCCGGGCGCAGGGTTGAGGGCAGGGCGCGGCCCGCCGGCGGCCGCGCCCGGGAAGTGACGGCGTCTAGCCGGCCAGCTCGGTCTTCGCTTCGAACAGGCCGGCTGCCTGTCCGATGGGCAGGACGTATCCGATGCCCATGCCGATCGTGTCGAGCTCGGCCGTCCGCCGGACCACGTCGAAGATCTTGCCGGTCATCTTGTCGGAGGCCACGATCATGATGACCTCCTTCTGCGGCACGATGGGGAACCCGAGCGCGCCGACGATCTCACCCACGCCCATGCCGCGCGCGGTGAACACGGTGGCACCGGAGGCGCCGGCCTGCATGGCCGCCTTCGCCACGTCGTTGGCCCGGCCCCTCTGGACGACGCACGTGATGAGGTTGGCCTTTCCCTTGACCGGCGGCCCCGCCACCGAGCGGGCCACCTGCGGCCTCATGGTCGGACGTACGGGGAACGAGCTCGTCCGCGCGGCGGCCGGCCGCGCGGACGCGCCACGCCCGGCCGGCCGGGCGGCGCCCTTCTGCTTTGCTTTCTTCAAGCCCACACCTCCAAGAGTCGGACAGTCCCGATCGATACGCAGAAGATTCCGGGGAGGACTGTGATCCTACGTACGCCCGGACAGTGCGTCAAGGGGCGCCCGGCGATGGGGCGCCCGGCGATGGCTGGGGGAAGCTCAGCGAGAGGAGGGTGCCGTCGGCCCCGGCCGGATCCGCCTCGCCCGCGCGCCGGTACCAGGCGGTGACGTTTTCCGCGTGTGAACCGCACACCAGGTCTCTTTGCAGGGTCTCGCCGTCGGGTCCGTAGAGCATGGCGGCCACGGGAGAGGGCGCGTGAAGCCGCAACGTGGACCCGGCGGCCTCCACGAGGAAGGTCAGGCCGCCTCCGGACAGGCACTCCAGGGAGCGGAGGGTGCCGCGCGCCTCCGCGGTGACGCTCGCGACGTAGCTGACGCGGCCGAGCAGGTGCGAGCAGAGGAAGCGCATGGCGTCGTCGCGCGCCGCCTCGCGCGCGCGGAGCAGCGTGGCCGTCGAGCGGCCCATGTCGTTGTCCTTCGTGTAGAGGCCGGCCAGCGTGATCCCCAGCTCGGTGCGGTGCGGCTCGCGCAGGAAGGCGGCCTCCAGCAGGGGGATGCGCTGGTGGACGGGCGCAGGTTTGAGCCGGGCGAGCAGGTGTACCGCGTCCGCGTGGTACGGGGCGCGCGCCACGCACCTCTCGAGCGCGCGCACGGCCTCCGCCGTGTCGTCGTCGGAGAGCACCTCGCTGCGGTGCATGGCCTCCCGGACCATGGCCTCCGCGAACTGGTACAGGGCGAACGGGCTGTCGGGGTCGTCTTCGAGGGCCGCGCGCAGGTGCGCCCGGGCCTCGTCCCAGCGGGCCTGACGGAGCGCCACTTGGGCCAGCGCCTCGCGCGCGGGAAGGTACCCGGGGTCCGCCTCCAGCGCGCGCGCGAGGTGGCCGCGCGCCTCCCGCGTCCGGCTCCCGTGCAGCAGGAGGTCGCCGAAGAGGTACTCGATCTCGGCCCGCGCGGGAGCGTCCACCGTGAGGGGAATCGCGGCCGTGAGTTCGGGGGCGGACGTGCGGGCGCCGGCGAGGCCCATGGCGACGTAGGCCTGCAGCCGCGCCTGCCCGGCGGCCAGGTCCTCGCCGAACGCGCGCTGGTACGACTCGACGGGGTCGAGCCCGCGGGCGATGCCGTCCAGGTAATCGTGCAGGCGCGCGTGGCCGTCCGTCCGGCCGAGGAGCAGGTGATGCGCGAACGCCCAGGCCTGAGCGTAGAAGACGTCGCGCAGGCGCGGCTTGTGGTAGGCGTCGGACGTGTAGTCGGCGCGCAGCAGCAGCTCGAGCGGCATCAGCCCGCGGCCGGCCAGCGTGCGCATGTGCTCCGGCCGCGACAGGCCGATCACCACGTCGCCGTCGATCTGCCGCCACGCGCTGTAGACCTCGGCCAGCCCCTCCGCCACCCACGCCGGCTGGGCGGGTAGCGCCTGGTTCAGCGCGAGGTGGGCCCACTCGTGGAAGAGCGGGTCGTAGGGGTCGGCGCGTCCGTTGCCGAGGTTCACGGCGATGTAGCTGCGGCCCGTCCCTCCCTGGAAGAACCCGTCCGCCGCCCGGGGCTCGCCGTCGTGGCGCGGGGTGAAGGGCCGGAACGAGTCCTGGTCGCGGAAGGCCAGCACGGCGACCGGCGCGCCGCCGCGCCTCCGCGGCGGCGGCAGGAGGCGGCCGAGCACCTCGCGGAAGCGGTCCAGCGCGGTCGCCGCCCGCCGCGCCTCGGCCTCGGACACGTTCGTGAACAGGTCGAAGTGATCGGTACGGGCGCGAAGCCAAGTCTCGGCCGCCTCCGCCGGCAGCGCCAACACCTGCCCGGCGAGCGCGAGAACCACGGCGTCGCGAAGGAGGCGGCCGAAACGCATCCCGACCGTCATGCCTGCCAGTCTAGACACGTCCCGGTCGGAATCCAATGGGTTCCATTGCTCGGTCCGCTCGCTCAATGGACCGCGGAGCCACTTCGGCCGATACGCCGTGGCGGCCCGTCCCCCTCTATCCCGCCGAGCTCATCGACTCCAGGAACTCGCGGTTGGACTTGGTCTTGGCCAGCTTCTCCAGCATCAGCTCCATGGCCTCGACGGGGGAGAGGGAGTTGAGCACCTTGCGCAGGATCCAGGTGCGCGCCAGCTCGTCCTTGGGCAGGAGCAACTCTTCCTTACGCGTGCCGCTCCGGTTGATGTCCACGGCCGGGAAGACGCGCCGGTCGGACATCTTGCGGTCGAGCACGATCTCGGAGTTGCCCGTGCCCTTGAACTCCTCGAAGATCACGTCGTCCATGCGCGAGCCGGTCTCCACGAGCGCGGTGGCGATGATGGTGAGCGAGCCGCCGTCCTCGATGTTGCGGGCGGCGCCGAAGAAGCGCTTCGGCCGCTGCAGCGCGTTCGAATCGACGCCGCCGGAGAGCACCTTGCCCGAGGGCGGCACCACCGCGTTGTAGCCGCGCGCCAGGCGGGTGATGGAGTCGAGCAGGATGACCACGTCGCGCTTGTGCTCGACCAGCCGTTTGGCCTTCTCCAGCACCATCTCCGCGACCTGGATGTGCCGCGTGGCCGGCTCGTCGAAGGTGGAGCTGACCACCTCGCCCTTCACCGAGCGCTGCATGTCGGTCACCTCCTCGGGCCGCTCGTCGATGAGGAGCACGATCAGGTGGACCTCGGGGTGGTTCTGCGCGATGGCGTTGGCCAGCTTCTGCAGGATGATCGTCTTGCCGGTGCGCGGCGCGGCCACGATCAGGCCGCGCTGGCCTTTGCCGAGCGGGGTCATCATGTCCAACACGCGGGTGAGGAGGTTGTCCTGCGTCGTCTCCAGCTTCAGACGCTCCGTGGGATAGAGCGGGGTGAGGTTGTCGAAGAGGACCTTGTCCTTCGCGTATTCGGGCGGCTCGAAGTTGATGGCCTCGACCTTGATCAGCGCGAAGTAGCGCTCGCCTTCCTTGGGCGGCCGCACCTGGCCGGACACGGTATCTCCGGTGCGCAGCTCGAACTTGCGGATCTGCGAGGGCGAGACGTAGATGTCGTCGGGTCCCGGCAGGTAGTTCGACTCCGGCGCGCGCAGGAAACCATAGCCGTCGGGCAGCACCTCCAGCACGCCTTCCGCGAAGAGCAGCCCGCTCTTCTCGGTCTGCTGCTGCAGGATCTTGAAGATCAGGTCGTGCTTCTTCATCCCCGCCGCGTTGTCCATGCCCAGGTCACGGGCGAACGCGGTCAGAGACTGGATGTTCATCTCCTTGAGCACGGAGAGGTCCAGGCGCTTCTCGGGGACGGCGGGCGCCGCGGCCGCCGCCTCGGGGGCGTCCGGCGCCGCCGTTTCCTGCTGTTCGGCTTCAGGCATGTTCTTCCTTCAATTCTTCCCGGCGGCGCCCGGCCGCCTCGCGGATCGTCTTCCAGAGCGCCTGCACGCCGTCGCCCGTCTTCGCGCTGACCGCCACCACGTCGAGCGCCGTAATCCCGAGCCCGCTCCTCAGCGCCTGGACACGCTGGCTCACCTGGCCGCGGCCCATGGTGTCGGCCTTGGTGGCGGCGATGACGTACGGCAGCCCGTGGCGGTCGAGGAACGTCCGCAACAGCTCGTCACCCTCCATGGGTTCGTGCCGCAGGTCGACCAGGAACACCCCCAGCGCCAGCGCCGCCCGCCCGACCAGGTACGACGTGACCAGCTCTTCCCATCCGCGCCGCATCGCCTCCGGCACCCGCGCGTATCCGTAACCGGGCAGGTCGGCCAGGTACATCTCGCGCCCCACGCGGTAGAAGTTCACCAGCCGCGTGCGGCCCGGCCGGCCCGAAACCCGGGCCAGGTTCCGAGTCCCGGCCAGGGCGTTGAGCAAGCTGCTCTTGCCCACGTTCGAGCGCCCCAGGAACGCCACCTCCGGCAAAAGGTCGCGGGGAAACTGGTCCGGGGAGGCGGCGCTGCCGGCGAAGGCGACGGCCGGCTTCAGTGCGTCAGGCCGTCCGTCACGCCACCCTCCAGGCCCGTCGCCGGCGGCTCGGCCTCCGGCTGCTGGGGCGTGGAGGGCGGGACGAGGGCGATCTTCAGTACTTCCTCCACGTACTCCACCAGGTCCACCTTCATGGCGTCCAGCACCAACTTGGGCACGTCCGCCAAATCCTTCTCGTTCTCCCGCGGCAGGATGATCGTGGTGATGCCGATGCGATGCGCCGCCAGGAGCTTCTCCTTCACCCCGCCGATGGGCAGCACCTTGCCCCGCAGCGTGATCTCGCCGGTCATGGCCACGTCGCGGCGGACCGCGACCTTGGTCAAGGCGGAGATGAGGGCGGTGGCGATGGTGATGCCCGCCGAGGGACCGTCCTTGGGGATGGCGCCCTCCGGCACGTGGATGTGGACGTCCAGGCGCCGGTTGAAGTCGCGGTCGATGCCGTACTCCTCGGCCTTCGAGCGCACCCAGGAAAGGGCGGCCCGCGCGGACTCCTGCATGACGTCGCCCAGCTTGCCGGTGAGGGTGAGGTGCCCCTTGCCCGGCATGAGCGTGACCTCGATGGGGAGGATCTCGCCGCCCACCTCCGTCCAGGCCAGGCCGGTGGCGATGCCGACCTCGTTGCGCTCCTCCTGCCGCGACTTGCGGTAGCGGGGAATGCCCAGGTAGGCGTCGACCTCGGCCGCGGTGACCACGGCCTCGTAGTCCTTGCCCTCCATCACCACCTTGCGGGCCACCTTGCGCAGGATGGAGCTGATCTCGCGCTCCATGTTGCGCACGCCGGCCTCGCGCGTGTAGCGGCGGATCACCTCCTCCAGGGCCTCGTCGGTGAAGCTGATGTTCTTCTCCCGCAGGCCGTGCGACGTGATCTGCTTCGGCACCAGGTGGCGCTTGGCGATCTCCACCTTCTCCCGCTCCGTGTAGCCGGGAAGGCGCAGCACCTCCATGCGGTCCTGCAGCGGCTGGGGGATGGTGTGGAGCACGTTGGCGGTGGCGATGAAGAAGACCGAGGACAGGTCGAACTCCACGTCGAGGTAGTGGTCGGTGAAGCTGTGGTTCTGCTCGGGGTCGAGGACTTCGAGCAGGGCGGCCGAAGGGTCGCCCCGGAAGTCCATGGACATCTTGTCCACCTCGTCGAGCAGGAACACCGGGTTGCGGCTCCCCGCCTTCTTCATCATCTGGATGATCTGGCCGGGGAAGGCGCCGATGTACGTGCGGCGGTGGCCGCGGACCTCGGCCTCGTCGCGCACGCCGCCGAGCGACAGGCGCACGAACTTCCGGTTCGTGCAGCGCGCGATGGACTTGGCCAGCGAGGTCTTGCCCACGCCCGGCGGACCCACGAAGCAGAGGATCGGGCCCTTGGGCTTGTTGACGAGCTGGCGCACGGCCAGGAACTCGACGATGCGCTCCTTGACCTTCTCCAGCCCGTAATGGTCGTCGTTCAGGATCTGCTCCGCGCCCACCAGGTCCTTGCGCTCGCGCGTGCGCTTGCTCCAGGGCACGGCGAGGAGCCAGTCGAGGTAGTTGCGGGAGACGGTCGCCTCCGCCGACATCGGGGGCATGGACTCCAGGCGCTTGAGCTCCTGGAGCGCCTTGTCCTCGGCGTCCTTGGGCATGCGGGCCAGCTCGATCTTCTTGCGCAGCTCCTCGACCTCGTTGACGCGGTCATCCTTGCGGCCCAGCTCCTTCTGGATGGCCTTCATCTTCTCGTTGAGGTAGTACTCCTTCTGCGCCCGCTCCATCTGCTTCTTGACCCGGCCCTGGATGCGCTTGTCGACCTGCAGCTTGTCGACCTCGGCCTCCAGGATGGTCAGGATCCGCTGGAGCCTCTCCTGCGCGGAGAAGATCTCGAGCAAATTCTGCTTCTCCTCCACGGGCAGCACCAGGTGCGAGGAGATCGTGTCGCCGAGCTTGCCGGGGTCCTCCACCCGCACCGCGGCCAGCATGGCGTCGTAGTGCAGGTTGTTCGAGAGCTTCACGTACTGCTCGAACAGGGCGATGACCTTCGACATCACGGCTTCGACCCCGCTGCCGGCGTCGGCCACCTTCGGGAGCAGCTTCACCACCACCCTGAAGAAGCCCTGCTCCTCCTTGAACTCGAGGGCGCGGCCGCGGTCGAGGCCTTCCACCAGCACCTTCACGTTGCCGTCCGGCAGCTTCAGGCTCTGCACGATGTTGCAGATGGTGCCCACGGTGTGGATCTCGTCCGGCGACGGGTTGTCGCGGGTGGCGTCGTGCTGGGCGGACAGGAAGATCCGTTTGCCCTTCACCAGCGCGTAATCGAGCGCCTTGATCGAGCTGGGCCGGCCGATGACGAACGGGATCATCATGTGCGGGAACACCACGACGTCCCGCAGCGGCACCATGGGCAAGGTCTCGATCACGTCGGACTTGTCCCTGTCCTTGAACATTTCTCCTCTCGACACCCGAACCCCCTGGGCGGCCGCGCGGGCCGCCGGGCGCGCCTGAAGCTAGCCGACCTTCTCGATGAGGGTGATGGGTTTCTCCCGGTCCAGGACCACGTCCCGGGTGACCACGCACTCCTTCACCTTCTTCATCGAGGGGAGGTTGTACATGAGGTCGAGCATCAGGTCCTCGATGATCATCCGCAGGCCCCGCGCTCCGATCTTGCGCGCGATGGCCAGGTCGGCGATCGCCTCCAAGGCGTCGTCCGTGAATCGCAGCTTCACGTTTTCGTACTCGAACATCCGCTGGTACTGGCGGCTGATCGCGTTCTTGGGGGCGGTGAGGATCTCGACCAGCGCCGGCTTGTCGAGATCGTGGAGGGTGCCGATGACGGGCAGGCGTCCCACGAACTCGGGGATGAGCCCGTACTTGATGAGGTCGGTCGGCTGCACCTGGGCGAGGGAGGAGGCGGCCTTGGCCGGAGTGGCGGCCTTGACGTCCGTGCGGAAACCCAGGCTCTTCTTCCCCACGCGGCGCTCGATGATCTTGTCCATGCCCACGAACGCGCCGCCGCATATAAAGAGGATGTTGGTGGTGTCGATCTGGTAGAACTCCTGGTGCGGGTGCTTGCGGCCGCCCTGCGGGGGCACGTTGGCCACCGTGCCCTCGAGGATCTTGAGCAGGGCCTGCTGCACGCCCTCGCCGGAGACGTCGCGGGTGATGGAGGGGTTCTCGTCCTTGCGCGAGATCTTGTCGATCTCGTCGATGTAGATGATCCCTTCCTGGCACTTCTCGATGTCGCCGCCCGCCGCCTGCAGCAGCTTCAGGATGATGTTCTCCACGTCCTCCCCGACGTAGCCGGCCTCGGTGAGGGTGGTGGCGTCCACGATGGTGAAGGGGACGGAGAGGAGGCGGGCCAGGGTCTGGGCGAGCAGGGTCTTGCCCGTGCCCGTGGGACCGATGAGCAGGATGTTGGACTTGGTCAGCTCGACGTCGTTCTTGCCGCGCTGCTTGGAGATCTCGATCCGCTTGTAGTGGTTGTAGACCGCCACCGCGAGCTTCTTCTTGGCCTGCTCCTGGCCGATCACGTATTCGTCCAGGAACTTCTTGATCTCGTGGGGGACGGGGAGGCTGGACTTGTAGGTCCTGCCCTCTACGCGGCGGTCGTCCGCGATGATGTCGTTGCAGACGTCGACGCACTCGTCGCAGATGAAGACGGTGGGGCCGGCGATGAGCTTACGGACGTCGTTCTGGTCTTTGTTGCAGAACGAGCACCGGAGGATTTCCGAGTCCCCGTTTTTCTTCACGGCTTATCGCTCCCGGCGGGAGATCACCTGGTCCACGATACCATAGTCCTTGGCCTGCTCCGCATCCATGATGAAGTCGCGGTCGGCGTCGGCCTGGATGCGCTCGACCGGCTGCTTGGAGTGGAAGGCCAGGATCTGGTTGAGGCGCTCCTTGACGCGCAGGATCTCCTTGGCCTGGATCGCGATGTCCGAGGCCTGGCCCTGCGTGCCGCCCCAGGGCTGGTGGATCAGGATGCGGGAGTTGGGCAGCGCGAAGCGCTTGCCGTTCGTGCCCGCCGCCAGCAGCACCGCGCCCATGGAGGCCGCCTGGCCCACGCAGATCGTCTGCACGTCGGGCCGCACCAGCTGCATCGTGTCGTAGATGGCCATGCCGGCCGTGGTGGAGCCGCCCGGGCTGTTGATGTAGACGTGGATGTCCTTCTCCGGGTCTTCGGCCTCCAGGAACAGGAGCTGGGCGATGATCAGGTTGGCCACCATGTCGTCGATGGCCGTGCCGATGAAGACGATGTTGTCCTTGAGGAGGCGGGAGTAGATGTCGTAGGCGCGCTCGCCCCGAGCCGTCTGCTCCACGACCATGGGCACGAGCGTGACCATGGGAGACGAGGCGCTCATTCGACGTCCAGTCTAGCATTGGCCTTGAGCAAGTCAAGGGTCTTGTCCTCGCGGATGCGCGCGCGCAGCGCGCCCAGATCTCCTTCCTGCTCCATCTGTTTGCGCACGGTTTCCTTCGGCTTTCGCAGCCGCTCCGCGAGGCGCGCCACCTCCGCGTCGAGCTCGGCGTCGAGCACCTCGATGCCCTCGCGGCGGGCGATCTCGTCGAGCAGGATGTCGGCCTTGGCCGCCTTGAGCGACTCGTCGCGCTGCGAATCGCGGTACTGCCGCCAGTCCATTCCGAGCTTGGTGGGATCGATGCCCTGCAGGGCGAGGCCGCGCGCGGCGTGCTCGGTGCGGGCCATCATGTGGCGCTCCACCAGGGCCTCCGGAACCTCGAAGGTGGCCTGGCCCACGAGGGCGTCCACCAGCGCGTTCTTCGCGTCGCGGTCGGCGCGGTGGTCCTCCGCGGCCTGGAGCTGCCCCCGCACCTTGTCGCGCAGCTCGGAGAGCGACGCGAACTCGCCGAGGTCCTTGGCGAACTCGTCGTCGGCCGCCGGCACCACCTTGGTCTTGATCGCCTTGAGCGTGACCGTGTACTCGACCGCGCGCTCCGCCCTGGGCGGCGAGACCTGGGCCTCCTCCTGGACGAGCCGGATCTGCTTCGTCTCGCCCGGCGTCATGCCCACGAGGCCGGCGCTGAGGTCGCGGTGGTTGTCTTCCGCCCCCACCTCGACGAGCACGCTTTCGTCGTGGCGCGGCTTCCCTTCGGCGCTCTTGAACTTCACGTCGAGGACGACGTGATCGCCCTGGCGGGCGGGACGGTCCTCCACCGCGTCGTAGCGGGCCGCCTCGTCGCGCATCCGGTCGACCTCGCGGTCCACGTCCTCGTCCTTGACCTCCGGGCGGCGCGCCTTCACCGCGAGTCCGCGGTAGTCGGGGACCTCGACCAGCGGCAGCGTCTCGAACACCGCCCGGAACGTCATGGGCTGGTTCTCGTCGATCTTGAGGTCCTGGACCTTGGGGCTGGCCAGCGGCCGGAGCCCGCGGCCTTCCAGCTCCTCGAACACCACGCGGTTGACGATGGACTCGGCGGCATCGCCCAGCACCGCGTCGCGGAAGCGCCGCTTGATGACCTCGGTGGGCACCTTGCCCGGCCGGAACCCCGGCAGCTTCACCTTGCGCGCGTAGTCGCGGGCGCGCGTCTCGATCTCCTTCTCCACCACTTCGGCGTCGATCTCGAAGTTGAGCGACTTGCGGACCGACGTTTCCTCGACGTACTCGACCTTCAAACTTCCATCCTCTTGTAGAGTGTGTGCGCGGGACCGCCCCGCGCGCCAGGGGGACCGCTTGAAGCGCCCAGCATAGCACTCGCGGCGGCCGAACCGGCTTTCAGGAGGGGCCGACGGACCGCTGCTTCAGGGGAGAGACCGAGGCGAGCGCGGGAAAGTCCCGGTCGTCGTGCAGCACCGTCAGGTCGTGCCGGATGGCGCATGCTGCGATCAGGCAGTCCACGCCGGACCGAACCGTGAGACCGGCCCGGCGCGCCGCTCGGTAGAGCCCGACCGCCTGCTCGAACACCTCCAGACGCAAGGGCGCCTCGACCATCGGGAACGCCAGCATGGCCTCTCGGGCCGTTCGGAAGGCGGCCTCGTCGCGGAACCCCTGCAGCACCTCCTGGAGGACCGGCAGGCACGTGACGACGGCCTCGAGGGGAGCGACCGAAGGGAGATCGACGCGCGCGGGCTTCCGGAACACCTCGACCCAGACCGAGGTGTCAACGAGAAGCACGGGGGCGCCGAGGGGAGATCCGGCGCCGCGGGCGGTCCCCGCGCACCTCCGAAAGGCTGCCCTCCCAGAGCCCGGATCCGGCGAGCTCCAGGATCCGGCCCGCCTTCGCGCGGCGGACGAAATCGTCGAGCGCGCGTTGCACGGCCCGTGAATACGTTCGCTCCCCGCTCACCCGCAACGCCTCCTCGAGAACCGCCGCGTCAAGCACAAGATTTGTACGTTTCATATGTTCAGTGTGTCAGGCGTCGCTTCCCGGGTCAAACGCCGTGATGCTAGACTGCGATGGCCGGGCGGAAGTGGCGGAACGGCAGACGCCCGCGGCTTAGGACCGCGTGCCCGAAAGGGCGTGGGGGTTCGAATCCCCCCTTCCGCACCATGACGTGAGGATGCGCGCGCAAAGCATCGGCGCGGGCAACTCGTTCCGGGACGAGTTGCGCGAATTGATGTCAGACGTCCCGATCGCTCGAGGCGCCATCAAGGGCCGTCGAGCGCGCGTTGCAGGACGAGTTGACGCGGAACCACAACCGTAGATAATCCCTCCGATGCATGCGACGGGTCGGGCGGCCGGCTTCGCCTTTACCCGCTCCAAGGGAGCGGGGCGGGGGGCCGTGTAGCACGGACCTGAGCCCGATCGGCCACGGCAGGCCCGCTCCCGGACGCCCGGGGCGGGCCTTTTGGTTTTCAGGGGGAAGAAATGACGACGGAGCGCGCGTTGAGGGTGGTGATCCAGGGCGAGAAGGGGGCGTTCAGCCACCAGGCCGCCCTGCAGGCCCTGGGCCACGGCATCGAGATCCTGCCGCGGCCCGCGTTCGAGGACCTGTTCACGTCGGTGATGGAGGGGCAGGCGGACCGCGCCCTCGTGCCGATCGAGAACTCGCTGGCGGGGTCCATCCACGAGAACTACGACCGGCTGCGCGCGCGCCCGCTGCACATCGTGGCGGAGACGCAGCTGCGCATCCGCCACTGCCTCATCGGCCGGCCGGGGTCGTCGCTGGCCTCGATCCGCCGCGTCTCCTCGCACCCGGTCGCGCTGGCGCAGTGTCGCGACTTCTTCGCCAAGCACCCGAACATCGAGCCCATGGCCGCCTACGACACGGCCGGCAGCGTCATGGACCTGCTTCGCTCCGACGGGCCGGCCACGCAGGGCGCGATCGCCTCACGCCTGGCCGCCGAGCTGTACGGCGGCAAGGTCCTGCTCGAGGCGCTCGAGGACGACCCGCAGAACTACACGCGGTTCCTGATCCTGGCGCGCGAGCCGGCAAGCGGCGTGGCCGCCGGCAAGACGTCGCTCGTCTTCACCCTGCTCAACGCCCCCGGCGCGCTCCACCGCGCGCTCGGCGTGTTCGCGTCGCGCGGGGTCGACCTGGCCAAGCTCGAATCGCGCCCCTTGCGTGGCCGGCCCTGGGAGTACGCCTTCTACCTGGACGTGCTGGGTGACCCGCAGGGCGCGGTGGGGGAGGCGCTCGAGGAGCTCAGGACGCTTTCCGGCGAGTTCCGCGTGCTGGGCTCGTATCCCAACGGGCTGCCCGACGGGAACGGGGTGTCCGCGAAGGCCTGAGAAGGCGGCGCGAAGCCGCGGGACACTCGGGACGCTAACGTATGTGGAGCTGGGTCTTGACCACGCGGCCGCGCTGCTTGCGGACGGTGTGCCACGACGACTGGTCGTTCATGGGGACCCAGCGCCGCTCCTCCTTGCGGTAGTGCCAGTCCTTGCCCACCTGGTAGAAGACCTGCAGCCCGGCGCCCTCGAGGATGTTCGTGATCTCGTTGTCGTGGTGGTTCTCTTCGTCGTAGTCCGTGATCGCGCGCTGGCCCATCTCCGAGTAGAGCAGGTTCAGGTCCTGGAGCATGCCGTCGACCTCGGGATCGAGGGCGACGACGTTGAGGCCCAGGCGCCGGGCCTCGCGGCTGGTGATCGGGTACTGGTGCGCCGGGTACCGCTCGTTGAGCTGCTTGCTGATCCGTTCCGCCTTGGCCGCGTCCTTCATGTGGTAGCTCAGGATCTCCCGGCAGAGCTTCAGCGAGAGGCTGCTCGCCCGGTCGAGGGCGCCGATGACCAGCGGGTGGACGTATTTGTAGAGCTCCTGGTACGGGTTGATCTGGCGCGAGACGCCGCTCTTCGTCCAGAGGCGGATGACCCTCTCCACCTCGTCGTGGCTCACCGCGACCAGGCTGTTGGTGTGGTCGAGGGGAGAGAGGTCGTGCTCGAGCGACGTGTCCACCGCGGTCAAGAACGAAAGGGGACCCATGGCGATGGTGTCCGCGCCGAGGGCGAGCATGGTGGCGGCGGAGGCGCAGCTGAGCGGGGCGGCCACGGTCAGCTTTCGGGTGTGGGTGCGCAGCAGATGGACCAGCCGCAGGGCGGCCATCCCGCTGCCGCCGTCCGACTTCACGCACAACGTGAGCTGGCGGTGCGGGCCGGTGGCCTGCAGCAGCTCGTGCATGGCCATCACGTCGTTGTCGCAGACGGACCCGCTGGTGGACGTCCAGTAGGTCATGAAGCTGCCCCGCATCCGCGCCTGGATGCGCGAGAGCACCTTCTGGGTGCGCTCGAAGAGGAGGGGCGGCGTCTTCATCCGCACCCGGGGCTTCTTCATGATGGGGATTTCTACCACGTCCCGAGCGGGACTGCCCGAACGCGAAGACGCCCCGCCGGCGCGTGGCCGGCGGGGCGTGACATGCAGCTCGGGCGCCTCAGGCGGACGCGGACTGCGACAGGACGGGGGCCGGGGCCGGCAGACCCGGCGCCACCGGCGCCACCGGTTCCACGGGCGCCGGCGCGATCGTCCGGCGGGCGGCGCGCAGCCTCGCGCGCGCGGCGGCCGCGGTGGCGGCGACCTGCCGCTTCTGGCGCGCGACGAGCGCCTTCTGCAGCTCGAGAGCGAGGTCCTCGGGCGTTCGGACGAGGGAGGACCACCAGCTCCAGGGCAGTTGCTTGGTCGGGCAGGGCACGGCCGCGTACTCCACCTTGCAGACGAACTTCATGCCGTCGAAGCCCTCGCGCCAAACGCCGAAGCGGACGTGGAGCGGGTTCATCTCCGCGTAGCGCAGGACGCTCCAGACCGCCTCCTCGAAGCCCTCGGACAGCCTGGGGTTGACGGTCCTGATCGGGTTCTCCTGGAAGTGGATCCGCTCCCAGAAGAGCCGCCGGGCGCACCGCTTGATGTGCGAGACGCTCTGCTCCGCCTTGCCCTGGAAGAGCTTCCGGTAGCGGGCGCGGCCGTCGCGCTGGACGATCTCCCAGTCGATGTGCTCGGCCTTGAGGCGCGGCGCGCCGTCGAGCACCATTTCCCAGGCCCCGGCGGCCGAGGAGATCGTGATGGACGCCGTCCAGTCCTCGCCGAGAGGGACTCCCAGTTCCTGGAGAGCCGTCTCCAGCGCGCGTTCCGTCTCCGCATCCCCCAACGAGATCCGGGTGACCGTCAGTGCCATGAAGCGCTCCTTGTCGTGCGGGGCTCCCGCCCCAGCCCTGGCCAGCGTGATCTCTCTTGCCTGACGAACCAACGAGGGTAGCAACGGCTGTGCCAGGGAGCCGGGTGGCCGCAACCCCGCGCCCGGGAAGGGAAAGGCCCCTTGACGCGGTCCCGGGCCCGACGGACTTGACCCAGGCTGCGCAAACTCTACAAGGGGCTTGTGGAAAGCGCGGAATGGGCGCCGGAGACGCTAGAATGAGCCGATGGCGCTCGATCCGCTCGACGAGGTGACGCCCAGGGATCTCGGGGCCGTGCTCGATCACACGCTCGAGCGCATGGCGCGCCGGGCCCGCGGCGAGGAGCGGCCCGTTCCGCTGCCCTGGACGAACGTCGCCGAGGCGCTCGGGGGAGGGTTCTGGGGCGGGACGAGCGTCGCCCTGCTCGGCGACTCGGGCAGCGGCAAAACCCAGTTCGCGCTGCAGGCCTCGCTCTACGCCGCCGAGTCCGGCGTGCCCATCTGCTACGTCGCGCTGCAGTCCGCCGAGGACCAGGTGGCCGCCCGCCTGCTCGCGCTGCGGGCCGGCCGCGACTGGGCCGAGCTGTACACCGGCCGCAAGGGCCGAGCCGACATCGAAGAGATGCGCCGCACGCACGCGCAGGCCATCCGCGCCCTGCCCATCCACATCGTGGGCGGCAGCGCGGGCCGCTGGGCCTACCACAACGTGCGCGCGGTGTCCGCCTGGATGAGGGCGCGTTATCCCGAAGAGACGCCCGGCAGCCGCCCGTTCCTGACCGTGGTGGACGTCGTGCAGCTCGTGAGCGGGCCCGACCGCAACATGGACCGGCGCGAGATCATCGAGCGCACCGCGCACGAAGCACGTCTGGTGGCGCGCGAGCTGGGCGGCGTGGTCGTGCTCGTGTCCTCGACGGCGAGGGAGGGGGACCCGCGCCTGCAGGGCGACGCCGTGGACGAGCGCATCGGGTTCAAGCGAGACCGCCGGCGCAATCCCATCCTCGGCCGCGGCAACCCGGCGAAGCTCGCCCGCGGCAAGGATCCGGCCGATCTGGAGGAGCGCTGCGACACCGTCCTCGTGCTCGCCCTCGAGCCCGGGCCGCCGCACAAGGCCTGGACGCCGGCCTGGCTCGCGGTGGCCAAGAACCGCGCGGGGTCCCGGGCCTGGCGCGCGCTGCGGTTCGACGGCTGCCGGTTCGACGCGGACGAGGACGCTACGCGCACGGAGCCGTCGGATGCGCCGGCCGAGGAGCCGGCGGCGGTGGCGAGCGAGGACTGAAGCTCGTTGAAGTGCCGCGGGCGGCGGAGTACGCTGCGCCCATGCGCCCCTCCGGGTTCCCGGTGGAGTAGGTCCACGCCGCTCCTCTCGCTGCTCCTCGCCCTGTCCGGCGGGCAGTCGCCCGCCGCCGATGCGCCCGTCTTCCCGGCCGAGGTCGAGGCGGTCAAGGTGACCGTGGTCGTGTCCGACCGTCGCGGGGGATGGGTCCGCGGGCTGAGCCGCGAGGACTTCCGCATCTTCGAGGACGGCCGGCCGCAGGAGGTCACCCTCTTCAGCCCCGGCGACGACCTCCCGCGGGAGGGCGAGGAGTTCGCGGTGGGCCTGCTCGTGGACACCAGCGGGAGCATGCTCCGATCGCGCGAGCGCGCCTATCAGGCGGCGTTGCGCTTCCTGCAGTCGGTCCCGTCGGGCAGGGTGCGGTTGCTCGCGTCGTTCGAGGCGGACGTGCGGTTCTGGGATCCCGCCCGGCCGCCCGACATCATCCTCGGCCAGATGCGGGCGGCCTCGCGCCGCCAGGGCCCGACCGCTCTCTACGACGCGCTCGACGGCGCCTTGCAGCGCATCGGCGCGGAAGCGCGCGGCGCCGTGGTGGTGATGACGGACGGGGAGGACTTCGGCAGCCGCACGATCCGCCGCGAGGTGCTGCAGCGGATCGACGCGAGCCACGTGACCCTGTACCCGATCGGCTTCCGGGGTGAGTCCGGCGACAGCGGCTGGACGTTCCTGGAGCAGATCGCGCGCTGGTCGGGGGGCCTCTTCTTCGACGGGGAGAAGGGCTCCTTCGAGATGTTGTTCGAGACCATCGGCGCGGAGCTGGCCTCGCAATACGTCCTCGGCTACGTGCCCGAGAGGCCGCAGCGGCCGGGATTCCACCGCCTCCAGGTCGAGGTCGTCCGGCCCGGGTTCCATGTGCGGCACCGGCCGGGTTACGCGATCGCTAAACCCCGTTGACGCCGCACCGGTCTCAAGCGTAGATGGAAAGGCGCGTGCGGCGGGCGTTGCTGGCTATCTTCGTGCTCGGCTGCCTCGGGACCGGCGCCGAGCTGCTGCTGCTCGGGCATGACGAGAAGCCGTGGCAGTGGACGCCGCTCGGCCTGATCGGGGCCGGTCTCATCGTGCTCGCCTGGCACGCGCTCGCGCCCGCCCGCGCCGGCGTCCGCGCCTTCCAGGCCCTGATGCTGCTGTTCGCGGCCAGCGGCCTCGTGGGAACGTTCCTGCACTACCGCGGCAACGTCGAGTTCGAGCTGGAGATGCACCCGGAGGGGACGCGCTGGGAGCTGTTCCGGGGCGCGGTGACGGGCGCCACGCCCGCGCTGGCGCCGGGTACGATGACCCTGCTGGGCTCGATCGGGCTCCTGTACACGTACCGGCATCCCGCCCTGGGCCGACCGGCGGGGCTCGACCCCACCACGATTGAGGAGAGGACATGAAACGGCCGAGGCCGTGGTCGTGGGCCCTGCCGGCGCTGCTCGCCGCCGGGATGGTCCCGGGGGACGTGGCGCACGCACAGGTGGGAAAGAGCGCCGGTGTCCTGGACGCGAACCTCGCGACCGAGAAGGAGCTGCAGGCGGTTCCGCACGTGACCGCCGAGATCGCCAGGGCGATCGTGGCCGGCCGTCCGTGGCCGAACGTGGTCGCCCTCCACGCGCGGCTCGGCCGGTCGCTGGAGCCCGGCCCGCTCGCGCAGGTCTACGGCGGGCTCTTCGTGCCCGTCGACCTCAACACCGCCTCGCGCGAGGAGATCCTCCTGATCCCGGGCGTGGGCGAGCGCATGCTGCACGAGTTCCAGGAGTACCGGCCCTACAAGGCCCTCGCCCAGTTCCACCGCGAGATCGGCAAGTACGTGGACGACGAGGAGCTGGCGCGGCTCGCGCAGTACGTCTTCGTCCCGGTCAACCTCAACACCGCGAGCGACCAGGCCATCCTGAGCATCCCCGGAGTGGGCCCGCGCATGCTCCACGAGTTCAAGGAGTACCGGCCGTACAAGAGCATGGAGCAGTTCCGGCGCGAGATCGGCAAATACGTGGACAAGACCGAGCTCGCGCGCCTGCAGCGCTACGTCACGCTGAACTGAGGACGAGCACCTGCCTTTTCAACGCAAAGAGCGCCGAGGGAGCAGAGACCGCTGAGCCGGTCGGTCCGTCACCAGCGATGGTGGACGTGGGGGCGGATGGCGTCGTCGTAGACGGCGCGTACGGCGGCCATCGCCCCCTCGCTCAGCGGAGGCAGCGCCGCCGCGGCCGCGTTGTCGCGGGCCTGCGCCGGCGTCTTGGCGCCCGGGATCGCGCAGCTCACCGCGTCGAACATGAGCACCCACCGCAAGGCGAGCTGGGCGAGTGTCGCGCCCTCCGGCACCAGCGGCCGAAGGGCCTCGACCGCGGCCAGGCCGGTTTCGTAGGGAACGCCCGAAAACGTCTCGCCCTGGTCGAAGGCCTGGCCCTGGCGGTTGTACTGCCGGTGGTCGTCGGCCGCGAAGGTGGAGTCGGCGCGGAGCTTGCCCGTGAGCAGCCCGCTCGCCAGCGGCACGCGGGCCAGGATGCCGACGCCGCGCGCCCGGGCTTCCGCGAAGAACGAGTCCGCGGGCTTGTGGCGGAACATGTTGAAGATGATCTGGACGGTCTGCACGCCGGGGTGGCGGATGGCGCGGGAGGCCTCGTCCACCGACTCCACGCTCACGCCGTAATGGCGCACCTTGCCCGAGCGGACGAGCTCGTCGAGGACGCCGAAGACCTCCGGCCGGTCGTAGACGTCCGGGTGGGGGCAGTGGAGCTGCAGCAGGTCGAGGGCGTCGGTTTCCAGGTTGCGCAGGCTGCGCTCGATCCACGCGCCGAGGTTCTCGCGGCTGTAGCCCTCGGGCGCCTGCCTGGGCAGGCGCCGCCCCGCCTTGGTGGCGACCGCGATCGCGTCGCGCGGGCGTTCCCGGCGCAGGCGCGCGACGAGGCGCTCGCTGCGGCCGTCGCCGTAGACGTCGGCGGTATCCACGAAGTTCGTGCCCGCGTCGACCGCCGCGTGCAGGGCGCGCAGCGACTCCTCGTCGTCCACCTGGCCCCACGAGCCGCCGATGGCCCAGGCGCCGAAGCTGACGGCCGAGACGGACAGGGAGGTGCGGCCCAGCGCGCGGTACTCCAAGCGCGCCTACCGGCCGGCGATCGAGACCAGCTCGATCTCGAAACGAAGCGTCGCGTTGGGCGGAACGGACCCCTGCCCGCTGGACCCGTACGCCAGGGACGGCGGGACGGTGACCCGGCGCTTGCCGCCGACGCGCATGCCGAGGATGCCTTGTTCGAAGCCGGGGATGGTCGCGCCCACGCCGAGCTGGAACGTGATCGGGCTGCCGCGGTCGTGTGAGCTCTCCAGCCGCGTGCCGTCGGCCAGGAAGAGGGTGTAGTGCACCGTGACCACGTCGCCCAACGCCGCGGTGGCGCCGGTGCCGACGGTGATCTCCTCCGTGGTGATCTCGCTCGGTCCGGTGAGGTCGTCGCCGCCGCATCCGGCCAGGGCGAGGAGAAGGACGCAGGCCAGCCATCGATTCACGTGAGATCCTCCTGAAAGCCCCATGCCGGCCTACTGCGCGCTGGCCGCGTCTGCGGCGGCCGGGAAGCCGCGCTTGAGCATCAAGGCGCGGATCTGCGGGTCGCGGCCGCGGAAGGCACGGTACGCCTCGGCGGGATCGACGGTGTTGCCGACCGAGAGCACGCACTCGCGCAGTCGCTTCGCCACCGCCTTGTCGTACGGCCCGCCGGCCTCCGTGAAGGCCTCGAAGGCGTCGGCGGTGAGGGTGTCCGACCACAGGTAGCTGTAGTAGCCGGCGGAGTAGCCGTCGCCGCCGAAGGCGTGGAAGAACTGCGGCGTGCGGTGCCGCATCACGATCTGCGGGGGCATGCCGAGGGCGGCGAGCGTGTCGCGCTCGAAGGCATCCGGATCGATCGTCCGGTCGCCGGCCAGGTGCAGCTTCATGTCGACCAGCGCGCTGGCCAGGTACTCCACCGTGGCGAAGCCCTGGTTGAACGTGGCCGCCCGCTCGATCTTCCGGGCCAGCTCGGCCGGCATCGGCTGGCCCGTCCGCCAGTGCAGCGCGAAGCGGTTCAGCACCTCCGGCGTCGACAGCCAGTGCTCGAGGAGCTGCGACGGGAACTCGACGTAGTCGCGGGCCACCCGCGTACCCGCCAGCGACGGATAGCTGACGTTGGAGCTGAGCCCGTGCAGGGCATGGCCGAACTCGTGGAAGAGTGTGGTGGCGTCCTGCCAGGAGACCAGGACCGGCTCGCCGGGCTGCCCCTGCACGAAGTTCGAGTTGTTCGAGACGATCGCGGAGACGTGGCCGTCGAAGCGCTCCTGGATGCGGTAGGCGTTCATCCAGGCGCCCGAGCGCTTGCCCGGACGCGCGTAGGGATCGAAGTACCAGAGGCCGACGTGGCGGCCGGCCGCGTCCTTCACCTCCCACACGCGCACGTCGGGCTGGTACACGGGAAGGCCGTCGACGGGCGTGAAGCGGAACCCGAACAGTTCTCCCGCCACCCAGAACATCCCCTCGCGCAGCTTGTCGAGCTGGAGGTAGGGCTTCACCTCGTTCTCGTCGAGGTCGTATTTCGCCTTGCGCACCTTTTCCGCGTAGTGGCGGTAGTCCCAGGGCGCGATCGTGACCTTCGCGCCCTCCGCGTCCGCCATCGCCTGCATGTCGGCGACTTCCTCGTGGACGCGGGCCACCGCCGGCTTCCAGACCGCTTCCATCAGCTCCAGGGCGCGCTCCGGCGTCCGCGCCATGGCGTTCTCCAGCCGCCAGTGGGCGTGGGTCTGGTAACCGAGGAGCTTCGCGCGAAGGGCCCGCAGCTTCAGGATCTCCGCCACGATGGCGTTGTTGTCCCTGGCGTCGCCGTGGTCGCCGCGACTGTAGTAGGTCGTCCAGACCTTCTCGCGCAGGTCCCGCCGGAGCGCGTAGGTGAGGAACGGCTCCATGCTCGAGCGCGTGTTGAGGATGGCCCACTGGCCCTTGTGCCCGCGCTGCTCGGCGGCGGCGGCCGCGGCGGAGCGCACGGATTCGGGCAGGCCGGCCAGGTCCGCCTCGCTGGGCAGGACGAGCACGTCATCGGTCTCGTCGGCCAGCAGGTTCTGGTTGAAGGTCGTGAACAGCGTGGCCAGCCGCTGGTTGATCTCCGCGACGCGCTTCTTGCCGCCGGCGTCGAGCCTGGCTCCCGCGCGCACGAAGTTGGTGTAGGTGAACCAGGCCAGGCGCTCCTGCTCCGGCGTGAGCTTCGCCGTGGCCCGCGCCCCGTACACGGCGGCCACCCGCCGGAAGAGCTTCTCGTTCTGCAGGATCTGGTCGGAGAAGGCCGCCAGGCGCGGCGCCATCTCGCGCTGCACGGCCTGGACACTCGGCGTGCTCATGGTGCCGCCGTAGACGCCGTACACCGCGCCCACGCGGTCGATGGCGTGCCCCGACCGCTCCAGGGCGGCGAGCGTGTTCTCGAAGGTCGGGGGGGCGGGATCGCCGGCGATCGCCTCGACCTCGGAGAGCTGCTCGGCCATGGCCGCTTCGAGCGCCGGCTCGAAGTCCTCGACCCTGACCTTGTCGAACGGCGGCACGCCGCCGTGGGGTCCGGTCCAGGGTGCGAGCAGCGGGTTCTGCACGGTGGCCTCCGCGGGGGGGACAGGCGCGGGCGCCGACGCGAGCAGGGCGGCCAGGCCCGCCCCGAGGGCGGGGAGTCGGATCATTTCAGCGCTCCCAATCGATTGGATGTCGGCCGCTGACGTGCGCCGACGAGCGAGATCTCCATTGTATTGCGGCCAGGCCCGGAGCAGGCGAGCCGTTCTGCGCACGAGTCAGATCGCCCTTGCCCCTGGCGTGAGCGCCACGGCCACCGTGCGGAGGGGGGCGGCGGACGAGTAAGTGAAGTGAGAAGGGTGGTATCGTCAGCCACTCGTCCAGGAGGCGCCATGCGGCTTGCGGCTTCGCTCCTCGTCGTCCTCGCCGTGGCGGCGGAAGGAGGTTCACCGGTGGCGGACACGGCCCCCGCCGCGAGCGGCCTGCTGCTCGTGGCCAACAAGGGCGACCACACGCTCGGCATCATCGATCCCGTGGCCGGCCGGCAGGTCGCCACCGTCGAGGAGAGCGGCATCACGGGCCACGAGGTGATCGCCTCTCCCGACGGCCGCACGGCCTACGTGCCGATCTACGGCGACGGCGGCGTGGGCCGGCCGGGCAGCGACGGAAGCACCATGGACGTCATCGACATCGCCTCGCGCCGCCGCGTGGCCATCGTGGACTTCGGCCGTCCCGAGCGGCCGCACCACGGCGTCTTCGGCCCCGACGGGCGGCTCTACGTCACCACCGAGCTGACCAACACCATCACGGTGATCGACCCGAAGACCCATCGGGTCGTGGACCGCATCCCGACCGGCCAGCCCGAGTCGCACATGCTCGCGCTCACGAAGGACGGCAAGCGCGCGTACACGTCCAACGCGCACGCGGGGACGGTCAGCGCGATCGACGTCGCCGCGAAGAAGGTGATCGCCACCATCCCCATCTCCGCGTACGCGCAGCGCATCGCCCTCTCCGTGGACGACCGCTGGGCGTTCACCGCGGACCAGACCCGGCCGGAGCTGGCCGTCATCGATACGGCGACCAACCAGGTGAAACAACGGGTGACGCTGCCCGGCACCGCCTACGGCACGGCGCCCACGCCCGACGGCCGCTACCTGGTGGTGGCGCTCTTGAGCGTCAACAAGGTCGGGCTGCTCGACCTGCGGACGATGCAGCTCGCGAAGACGGTCGACGTGCCCAAGGTGCCGCAGGAAGTGCTGGTGCGGCCCGACGGTCGGGTGGCGTACGTCTCGTGCGACGCCAGCAGGCAGGTGGCCGTCATCGACCTCGACGCCTGGGAGGTCGAGCGGCTGATCGACGCCGGCCCCCTGGCCGACGGGCTGGCCTGGGCCGCTTCGGCGCGCTGAGCCCCTCCGCGCCGCCAGTATACTCGGCGCCTCCATGCGTCATCGGGCCGAGGACCTGCTGGCCTGCGCCTCCGCGCTGCTTCGCGCCGCCGGACTGCCCGCGGATCGCGCCGCGGTCGTGGCCGAGGTGCTGCTGGAGTCCGACCTGCTCGGGCACGACACCCACGGGCTCGCCCTGTTGCCCGCGTACCTGAAGGATCTCGACGCGGGGCGCATGGCCACGGCCGGAGACCCGGACGTGCTGCGCGACGAGGGCGGGTCGCTGACCTGGGACGGCAAGTACCTGCCCGGGCCGTGGCTGATCAAGCGCGCGATCGCGGCCGCCACGGTCGAGCTGGCGGTCCATCCGCTGGCGGCGGTGGCCATCCGCCGCAGCCACCACATCGGCTGCCTGGCGGCCTACCTCAAGGCCGTCACCGACCAGGGCCGCGTCATCCTGCTGACCTGCTCCGACCCGTCGGGCGCCGGAGTCGCGCCGCACGGCGGCGTGGCCTCGCGCCTCACGCCCAACCCGCTGGCCGCCGGCTTCCCGACCGCAGGCGATCCCGTGCTCATGGACATCAGCATGTCCACGACCACGAACGCGATGACGCGTCGGACGTACGAAGCCGGCGAGCGGCTGCCCGGCCCGTGGCTGGTGGACGCGGCTGGCCACGCGTCGGACGACCCGGCCGTGCTGTTCGGCGAGAGGCCGGGTGCGGTGCTGCCTTTGGGCGGGCTCGACCTGGGTCACAAGGGCTTCGCCCTGGCCCTGCTGGTGGAGGCGCTGACCTCCGGCCTGGCGGGACACGGCCGCGCGGACGAGCCGAAGCGGTGGGGCGCCTCGGTGTTCCTGATGCTCGTCGACCCGGACCGCTTCGGCGGCCGTGAGGCCTTCGTGCGCGAGACGACGAAGCTGGCCGACCTGTGCCGGACGGCACCCGTGGCGCCGGGAGCGCCGCCGGTACGCCTGCCCGGAGCGGCCGCGCTCGCCCGCCGCGCCCGGCAGCTCGAGGAGGGCGTCACGCTCCACCCGGCCGTGCTCCCGAGGCTCGCGCCGTGGGCGGAGCGGCTCGGGGTGCCCATGCCCGTCTGATCAGCCTCCGGGCGCTCCCTGCGTGTTCACGTACAGCGAATACAGCGACGTGCTGCCGCACATGAATAGTCGGTTGCGGTGCCGCCCGCCGAAGCACACGTTGGCGCAGCGCTCCGGCAGGTCGATGCGGCCGATGGGCCGGCCTTCGGGGTTGAAGACCGACACGCCGTCGAGCCCGGCCTCGCCCATGCCCCAGCCGATCCAGAGGTTGCCGTCCACGTCCACGCGCAGGCCGTCCGGCGTGCCGGGACCCGCGTCGATGAGGCGCCGCTTGTTGGCGAGGCGGGTGCCGCGCTCGGTGACGTCGTAGGCGTGCACCTGGCGCGGTGAGGTGCCGGCCTCCACGACGTACAGCTTCGACTCGTCCGGCGAGAACGCCAGGCCGTTGGGCCGGTTGACGTCGCCGGCCACCACGGCGATTCCACCCTGCGGGTCGACGCGGTAGACGTTGGTGGGCAGCTCCGGCGTGGCCGGGTGCCCTTCGTAGTAGCCGAGCACGCCGAAGGGCGGGTCGGTGAACCAGAGCGAGCCGTCGGACCGGCAGACCACGTCGTTGGGCGAGTTGAGCGGCTTGCCCTCGAAGCGATCCGCAATCACCGTGATCGCGCCGTCGTATTCGGTACGCGTCACGCGCCGCGTGTCGTGCTCGCACGTGACGAGCCGGCCCTGGCGGTCCCGCGTGTTGCCGTTGGCGAAGTGCGAGGGCTGGCGGAAGACGCTGATCGCGCCCGTTTCCTCCTCCCACTTGAAGATCCGGTCGCCGGGGATGTCGCTCCAGAGGAGGTACCGCCCGTCGCCGAACCAGACCGGCCCTTCGCACCACCGGAACCCCGTGCCCAGCCGCTCGACCTTGGCCAGGTTGAGCCGGTACTTCGTGAAGATCGGGTCCAGGACCCTCACCGCGGGGTCGGGGTAGCGCGGGCTCGGCTCCCATGACGCCCCCGCTCGGGGCACGACCGCGCCGCCGGCCGCGGCGGCGCCGGCGGCGAGGAACTGCCGTCGGTCCCGGGGGGTGCTCATGGGGTCGGCGGCGATTCTGGCCGATCGGACCGGCGCGGACAAGCTGGTATAGATTCGCCACGCGATGAGCGCCGCCCCGGCCACGCCTTCCGCAGCGCCGCCCGTCCCGCGCACGTTCGGGGAATACCTCCGTTCGTTCGGTCCCGGCATCGTGATCGTGCTGACGTGGCTCGGCGCGGGCGACGTGGTGGACATGGGTGTCGCCGGCAGCAACTACGGCTACTCCCTGATGTGGGTGCTGGTGGTGGCCGTGGTCATGCGGTTCGTTCTCGTCTCCCTGATCGGCCGCTACCAGCTCTGCAACCCGCACGGCGAGGGCGTCCTCGACGGCCTGGCGCGGCTCCACCGCTTCTACGCCCCCGTGCTGCTCGTGGCCGCCGTGGTCATGGGCCACGTCTACGAGTCGTACATGACGGTCGGCGCGGGCGAGGTCTGCCGCAACCTCTTCGGCGCGGGGCAGACCTGGCAGTGGGCGATCGCGTGCAACGCGCTGGCCCTGCTCTTCGTCTTCCGCTCCGCCTGGTCGCGCCTGGAGATCGTGTTCAAGGTCTTCCTGGCCGCGCTCTCGGTCTCCTTCGTCGGCACCGCGCTCTGGGTCGGTCCCGACCCGGCGGGCGTGCTCGAAGGGCTCGTTCGCCTGGAGATGCCGGGCCGGCAGGGCCGCTTCGACCCGATGCTCGTGGCGGTGGCCATGATCGGCGCCGTCGGCGGCTCGCTCATGAACCTGGCCTACCCCTATTTCCTGGAGGCGAAGGGCTGGCGCGGTCCGCGTTACCGCAGGGTGCAGCAGTACGACCTGCTCCTGGCGGTGGCGGTGATGCTCGTGCTGAACCTCTCCGTGTGGACGCTCGGCGCCGAGCTGCTCTATCCCGACCGGCACATCCGCGAGCTGGACGACCTGCCGCGGCTGCTCAGCGTGGTGCTGGGCGAGGGCGGCCGCGTGCTCTTCTACGTGGGCGTCTTCGCCGCCGTCTACACCTCGGTGATCGGACACGCCGCGGGCCTGGCCTACATGGGCACGCACGCCTGGCTGCGCTGGCGCGCGGGCGCCGGGGAGATCCGCGCCGACTACCGTGACCATCCGCTCTATCGCTGGCTCGTGGTGTGGTGCCTCGTCCCGCCGCTCCTCTGGACGATCCCCGGCATGCCGGACTTCGTCACGCTCACGCTCGTGGCCAACAGCGGCCAGGTGGTGTTGCTGCCGCTCCTGGCCGGCGGCCTGTGGTGGATCACGGCCAGCCCGCGCTGCATCGGCGCCGCGCACTGCAACCGGTGGTGGGAGAATGCGGTGATGACGGTGCTGTTCGTCCTCGCGCTGTACGGCGCCTTCAACTCCGTACGCGCGCTGGCCCGCCTCTTCGGGGAGGCCTGAGCGCCCGTGGGGCCCCGCCTGGCCGGTTGGCCCGCGGCGCTGCTCCTCGCGGCCGCCGCTCCGTCACAGGACCGGCGCGACGTGCCCACGTTCTCCTCGCAGGTGGACCTCGTCACGGTCGACGCCGTCGTGCGCGACGGCCGGGGCGAGCTGGTGCGCGGGCTGACCGCGGACGACTTCCTCCTTCTCGAAGACGGCCGGCCGCAGCCGATCGCGAGCTTCGAGGCGTTCGACGCGCCCGCGCCGGCCGCGCGGCCGGCTCCTCCGGCCACCGCCGGTCCGGTGGCCACCAACCGGCGTGGCGCGGAAGACCGCGGACGGCCGTTCGTGCTGCTCGTGGACGACATGAGCCTGGCGCCGGCGCGGCAGGAGGACGTCCGGCGGGCGATCGTGCGGTTCCTCTCCGACGGCCTGCGCGACGGCGACGACGTGATCTTCGCCACCACCAGCGCCGACGCGTGGTGGAGCGCGCGGATGTCGGAGGGCCGGGAGGACCTCGAGGCGCTCGCGGGCCGCGTGCGCGGGCGGAACCTCGCCGACACCGGCGCCGACGCGATCAGCGAGTGGGAGGCATTCCGCATCGTCCACCTGGAAGGGATCGAGGCCGGCCGGGGAGGCGCGCCGGGCGGCGCGCCGGCGGCGACCTTCGCGCCCGGGTCGAACATGATGGAACGGGTGAGGCAGCGCTACCTGCAGCGCGGGGTGTGCGACCCGCTGCAGTTTCCGGACGCCTGCTACGCGATGGTGCGCTCGCGCGCCCAGCAGGTGGACGCGCGCCGGCGCAACCGCACGCGCGACACGCTCGCCGCCGTGGACCGCGCGGTCTTCGCCCTCACCGGCCTGCGCGGGCGCAAGTCGCTGCTGCTCCTGACCGAGGGGTTCCTCAACGACTCCGACCTCGGCCTCGTGCAGGAGGTGGCCAGCCGCTGCCGGGAGGCGAACGTCGCCGTCTATTCGCTCGACGTCCGCGGCCTCATGGCGGGACTGGGCGGGATGTCCGCGGCCGATGCCGGCACGCCGAACGCCGCGGAGCTGGCCCTGATGGCCACGGAGCAGGTCGAGTTCCAGGCCGCGGGCAGCGTGGGGCTGGCCGAGGACACGGGCGGCTTCGCGCTGCGCAACAGCAACGACCTCGCGGGCGGCGCCGTCCGGGCCGCCCACGAGTCGCGCGTCTACTACCTGCTCGGCTACACCCCGCCCGCGGGCAAGGGCCCGCGCGACTGGCGACGGCTCGAGGTGAAGGTCAAGCGCGCCGGGCTCACCGTGCGCGCGCGGAAGGGTTACGCGCTGCGCAACGCGGCGGAGATCGCCGCCGCCGACGCGGCGCGCCTGGCCGCCGCGCGCGGAAGCGCGGCGCCGCTCCCGGTCGACGTCGCCCGCGCGGCCGGGAACGCCGGCCATCCGGACGCCATCCCGCTGCGGGCCATGGCCTACGTCCTCGACGAGCGGCCGGGGGGGACGGTCCGGACGGTGATCGCGCTCGAGGCCGACACGCGCCGCCTCGCCAACCTCGGCGGAGACGCCCGCGCGCGCGCCGTGGTGACCCTCGCCATCGTCGCCACGCACCGGGACAGCGGCAAGACCGTGCACGTGACCGAACGGGTCGAGGTGGAGGGCGGGGCGGAGAGGGACTGGGAGGGCTGGCTCGTCCTGGGCCGTGAGCTCGAGCTGCCCCCCGGCGTGAACCAGGCCCGCGTGGTCGTCCGCGACGAGTTCCTGGACCGGCTCGGAGCGCTCACGCTGCGCTTCGTGGTTCCGCCGCCCGCCACGTTCCGGATGTCCACGCCGCTGCTCACGAACCGGCTGTCGGGCGCGAAGCGCGGCGCACCGGCCGGGCCCGTGCCGGGGGCCCGCCGTGAATTTCCGCCTCGAGGGCCGCTGTACTGCCAGTTTCAGGTGTTCGGCGCCTCGGGGCTCGGCGGCCGGCCGGCCGCGGTGGCCGCCTCCGTGGAGCTGCGCAGGCGGGACGGCACCCTCGTCCGTGGCACCACATCCAGCGCGATCGCTCCGGCCGAAGACGGCCGGCTCGTCCGCCTCGTGGCCTTCCCGCTCGACGGGATGGCCGCCGGCGACTACGACATGGTCGTGCGCATCGAGGAGACGGCCACGGGGCGGACGGGCGAGAGCGTCGAGCCGTTCCGGATCACCGCGCGGGCGCGCTGAGGGCCGGTGCGCGTGGCCGGCGACGAGGGCCGCGACCCTGGACGCGCCGGGCCTTCGCGGCTAACCTTGCCGCCGATGCGCGTCGCGCGGCTGCACGGACGGGCGGACCTCCGGGTGCTCGACGAGGAACGCCCGCGGCCGGGGCCGGCGGACGTGCTCGTCCGCGTCGGTGCGGTCGGGCTGTGCGGCTCGGACATCCACTGGTTCGCCGAGGGCGGCATCGACGACGCGCGAGTCACGCGCCCGTTCGTGCCCGGCCACGAGTTCGGCGGGACGACCGAGGACGGCCGGCGCGTGGCCGTGGATCCCTCCATTCCCTGCGGCTCCTGTCGCCCCTGCGCGGAAGGGGATCCCAACCTCTGCCAGTCGATCCGCTTCGCGGGCGACGGCCGGCACGACGGCGGGCTGGGCGAGTGGGTGGCCTGGCCGGAGAGGTGTGTCGTGCCCCTGCCCGCGCCGCTGACGGAGGCGGACGGGGCCATGCTCGAACCGCTGGGCGTGGCGCTGCACGCGCTCGACCTGGGCCATCTGCGCGCCGGGGGGACGGTCGGCGTGTTCGGCTGCGGACCGATCGGACTGCTGCTCCTGCAGGTCGCGCGGCTGGCGGGCGCGCGGTTGTTCGCGACCGACCTGGCCAGCCGGCCGCACCGGCTCGAGGCGGCGCGCGCGCTGGGGGCGGAGGCCTTCGCGGCCGAGGACGGGCGCGAGGGCGGCGCTGTCCGCGACGCGGCCGGCGGCGGCGTGGACGTGGCCTTCGAAGCGGCGGGCGAGAACGCGGCGGT
>DATKEG010000038.1:0-9213 GCA_035544515.1 Vicinamibacteria bacterium
CGGCGGCCACCGTGGCCGCCGCGGCCAGGCGCCGCCCGGTGAGCCACGCCGGCCGGCCGGGGATCAACGCGCGGCTCCGGCCGGCGCGCGCCGCGGCTCGGCCGGCGCGGCCGCGAGGTCGGTCGGGCTGAGCCGGTCGCCCTCCTCGAGACCCGCGACGATCTCGACCTGGCGCCGGTTGCTGCGGCCCAGGCGCACCGGCACCTCCGTCCAGCCCAGCCCGCGGCGGGTCCACACCACCGGACCGCTGCCGCGCAGGAAGACCGCGTCGCGGGGCGCGAGCAGCAGGCCCGGTATCCGGCCGGTCTCGATCTCGCCGCGGAAGCGCATGGCGGGGCGCATCACGGCCGAATCGGTGCGGTCCAGGGCGATGTCCACCTTGTAGACCTTCACCGGGTTGCGCCAGGATTTCTGCCGGACCGTGCGCCCGACCGTCTTCACGCGCCCGTGCACGTCGAGGTCGGGACGCGCCTCCAGGCGGATCGTCACCTTCTGCCCGGCCGCCACCCCTCCGCCGTCCGCCTCGTCCACGAGCCCGTCCGCGCGCATCTCGGAGAGGTCGGGCAGGGCGAGCACCGTCTCGCCGAACCACATGGAGTCCCCGACCTTCTTCTTCTCGTCGCGCCAGTTGGTCCGGTAGACGACGATCCCGTCCTGTGGCGCCTTCACCGTCATCTTCTCGATGGCCGCCTGCAGCGCCTCCACGCGCCCCCGGGCGCGATCCCGCTGGTTGCGCAGCGAGCGCAGCTCGGCCTCGCCCAGCGACTGCGTGGCCCGGCGCTCGGCCTGCAGGTTCTCGAGGTCGCGCTGCCGTCCCTTGTGGTCGAGCCGGGCCTTTTCCAGCTCGACGCGCTGCTGCAGGTCGGGCGGGACCTCCGCCTTGAGCTGGGCCTTGCCCAGGTCGGCCTCCGCCTGCGCCACCTGCTGCTCGATCTCGAGGAGCTTCAAGCGCAGGTCCACCTCCTTCTGCTCGACCTTCTTCGTGAACTCGGCCAGCTCGGCCTGCTTGTCCACGAGCTGCCGCTGCAGGGTTTCCGTGTCGAACCCCAGGATCGGCTGGCCGGCCTTGACCGGCGAGCCCTCGGGCGCCAGGAGCGAGATCTTGAACTCGACCTCGGTGACGGGCGGCGCGCCGATGTCCGTGGACCGCACCGCGGCCAGCTCGCCTTCTACCTCGACGCTCAGGACCAGGTCTTCGCGCTTGACGGCCACGGGGCTCAGCACGTCACCCGGGCCGCGCAACCCGGCGAGCGCCGACACGGCGACGACCGACAGCAGCGCGATCCCGAGGAGGGCGGCGGTGCGGCGGCGAAGCAGGCGGCCCCGCCAGCGTTCAGTGAAGGAGGACATCGTCCCCTTCGGCCAGGCCCGATTCCACGACGCACTCCAGCGGCGTGCAGCCGGCGAGGCGCACCGGTGTGGTGGCCGTCTGGCCCTTGCGCACGACCAGGGCCTCGTCCTTCTCGAACCGGATGGCCTGGCGGGGAACGGTGAGCGCGGTCGTCCAGGCCTTGCGCACGACCTCGAGGCGGACCGACAGGCCTGGCCGCATCACCGGATCGGTGCGGTCGAGCGAGATCCGCACGGGAAAGCCGCTCACCGAGCTGGCGCCTCCCGCCATGCGCCGCGGCTCCGCCGCCACCGCCCGGACCTCCTCGACGCGCCCCTGGAACGTCCGGTCGGGGTAGGTGTCGAGGATGCAGCGCACCTTCATGCCGGCGGCGACGTTCCCGTGGTCCACCTCGGACAGCGTGGCCGCGACCTCCATCGCGCTGGGATCGGGGAGGGAAGCCACACCGAAGCCCGGCCACACCGTGTCTCCGGGCTGCAGCTTCCGCGGTCCTTCCGGTCCCCATTGCCAGAAGTTCGACACCAGGAACACCCCGCTCCTGGGCGCGCGCACCGACATGCTGGCGAGCGATTCCTCGGCCGCGTCCACCTCGCGCCGCACCTTCTCCTCCGTGCGGCGCAATACCTCGAGGTCGGAGCGGGACGAGGTCTGGAACGCCTTGTGGTCGAGACGCGCCTTCTCCAGCTCGGCCTGCTTCTCCAGCAGCACGGCCTGCATCCTCCGCCACTCCACGGCGGAGCGCAGCTCGCGCGGGACGGCCGCGTCCACGCGGGCCTTCTCGGCCTCGATCTCCGCCTTGTCCACCGCGACGCGCTTGCGGTCGCCTTCCGCGGCCAGCGTGCGCTCGCGGCTGTCGCGCTCGTTCTCGGCCTGGCGCAGCCTGAGCCGCCGCTCTTCAATGCTTTGAATGACCCGGGCGGCGTCGAACTCCAGCACGCGGTCGCCCTCGGCCACCTCCGTGCCGTCCTCGACCATCCAGCGGATCTGGAGCGGGCCTTCGCTCCGGGGCGTGACCACCGAGACCGACCGGACGGCGCGCAGCTCGCCCGTGAGCAGGAAAAGGTCCTCCACCGGCCGCTTTGCGGCCCGCGCCTCGCCGGCCGGCCGCGAGCCGTTCGACCCCGAGACGCTCCGACACGAAGGGCCGCCGGCGGCGCAGGCCGCCGCGGCGAGGACGCCACACCACCCCTGAAGACGCATCTCGGTTGGGTAGGATACGCCGAAAGCCAGCGGGTTCTTCCGGGTATTGAGACGCCGGACGCAGCCGTTCGGTTGGCTCGAAATCGGATCGTGATGTGCCCGCGGCTCACCGCGGCGCGCACGGCCCGGGCACTCAGCCCCGGCCGGACGTCTCCCGGCGCCGGACGACCACGAGCGTCGCGTCGTCCTCCCACGTCCGCCGGCGCGAGAAGTCGGCCGCGGCCCGGAACACGCCCTCCAGGATCTCGCCCGCGCCGGCGGCGCCCTTCTCCTGGACGGCCGCCTTCAGCCGCGCCTCGCCGAAGAACTCGCCGCTGGAGTCGCGGCGCTCCAGGATCCCGTCCGTGCACATCACGAGCACGTCGCCCGGGACGAGCCGGGCGTGGCCGTGCCGGAACCGCGTCTCCGGGAGCGGCCCCACGACCGTGCCGCCGGTCGCCAGCTCCGACACCTGGCCCCGGGAGAAGAGCAGGGGCGCGGGGTGCCCCGCGTTGACGTAGGCGACGTCGCCGCCCGCCTCGATCTCGCCGTAGAACACGGACACGAACCGGCTCGAGAGGTTGCTGCGATGGATGACCCGATTGAGCCGCGCGAACACCTGCGCGATCTTGAGGTCCTTGTCGATCCCCATGCGCAGGCCGGTCACCACGTCGCGCACCAGCAGCGCGGCGGGCAGGCCGTGGCCGCTCGCGTCGCCGATGGCCAGGCCGATCATCCCGTCGTCGAAGGGCAGGAAGTCGAAGAAGTCGCCGCCCACCTCCTCGGCCGGCAGCGACCGCGCCGCGATGTCGTATCCCGCGAAGGGCGGCGGCTCCTCCACGAGCAGGCTCTGCTGGATGCGCGCGGCCTCGGTGAGCCCGCCCCGCAGGCGCTCCTCCATGAGGCGCGCTCCCAGCGCGGCGCGCACCGTGTTGAGGGCGAAGTCCAGCTCCTCGCGGACCCAACCGGGGCCGAGCAGGAAGAGGAGCACGAACCGGTCCGGCTTGCGCCCCACCGCCACGCCGGCGGCCGGCCCGGGCGGCAGGAGGCCGAAGCGCGCCGGCGCCTCTTCCCATCCCGGCTCCGGAAAGATGTAGACGCCGTGCCGGAAGATCAGGCGCACCGGAGGCAGCTCGGGATCGAGGGTCTCCGCGGCGACGCCGGCGAGGTCGCCCACCTGGCTCAGCAACGCGATGTCGTCGCGCCGCGGCTCGTAGATCACGCCTCCGCGCAGATGCAGGTCGTCCGCGAACGTGCGGAAGAACTCCTCGAGGAACGACTCCATCACCTTCTTGCGCGTGCGCTGGCCGTCCACCGCGCCGAACAACCGGTCGAGATGGCGGTAGAGCGGCTTGGCGTCGAGGCGACTGACGGTGTCCATCCCGCCCATTCTACCGGCTCGGGACGATGGGCCCGGGTGGTTGAGGCGGCGGGGCCCATTCCGACTCGAGCGCGCCCGCCCGGAGGTCGTTGGACGACCCAGCCGGCGGAGGGTCGCTAGCTTGGCACTAGAGCCTCCGCCCCTGGAGCAGTTGAATGGCCACGATGACGATCACGATGACGAGCAGGACGTGCACCGTGTTTCCCGACAATACGGGGATCGAGACGGTCCCGAGCGCCCCGAGCAACCATAGGATCACGAGGATCACGACTATGGTCCAGAGCATGAACCCTCCTTCGCCAGTCCGACCGGCATCTTCATGGTAGCAGCCGGCGCGCAGGCGGGGGGCAATCTAATCGACGACGTACGAGAAGACCTTGACGCGGCCTCCCATCTCGATTGTCGATCCGAAGAGGCGGCTTTGACGCTCCTGGCCCTGAACGTCTCGCAGCGTCACCACCGTCTTCCTGCGGACTCGGAATCCACCGTAGTCCGTGGTGTCGCCTTCGAACCCCACGGCGGCGACCTGCAGGCCGCGCCCCGGCCACTTCGCGGCCAGGGCCCGCAGGTGAGCCTCGCTCTTGCCGTTCAGGTCCTTCCAGACGTACTCCCAGGTCAGGTTCCGCTCGGGCCGGCTCGCGGGCAGCCTGGGCCAGACGATCCGGCGGAACTCCGATTCGTCGATGGCGAGGGCCCGGAGCGCATTCAGGTCGCCGGCGGAGAGGCCCTCCACCACGGCTCGCGCCACGGCTTCCGGCGACTCGAGCGCGTGGCTGAGCCGCGCCTGCGGCCGGCAGCCGAACCCGAGCAGCGCGCCCCCGAGGACCCAGGCGACGAGCGGACGGGCCCCTGTTCGAGAGAGGCCCGTCCGGGACAGCCGGCCGCGGATCAACGCTGGGGAAAGGCCGTCCAGCCCCGGGTCCAGTCGTCCGCGGGGAAGGGCGGCACGCCGCCGATGTAGGTCGTCACCTCGAAGAAGCCGTCGTTCGGGGGGAGCGCCGGCGCGAGCTGGCCGCCGGCGAGCGTATCCACCGAGGCCGGCTGCCACACGGGGTTGGCGTGGTTGAAGCAGCCGGGGACCCCGGGGTCCTCGCCCAGCCGGACGCTGGGGAAGCTGCCGTTCTGGAAGAGCGAAAGCGTGCTGGCCGGGGCGTACGTGCTCGCGTTGGCCCCGGTGTTGACGATCACCCCGTGGCTCACGCGCAGCGCGCCCTGCGTCACCTGATTGAGGGTGGACGAGCCGTTGACCTCGAGGCCCACGTTCTTGAAGCCCTGGATGACGAAGTTCCGCAGGGTGACCGCCGTCCCACGCCGCAGCAGCACTCCGCGGGTGCTCTCGGCCCCTTCGCTGCGGTCGGGATCGCCACAGAGGGTGAGGTTGTAGATCGTGGGGTTGGAGCGGGGCAGCAGCTCGTTGTTGAACTCGTTGTTGTCGGCCTCGATGCCGGCGTCCGCGTCGTCGCCGCGCTGGCTCACGACCGCGAACTGCATCCGGCCCGACCAGCCGAAGGTCCAGTCCAGGCTGTCGTCCGCGGCGTTCGTCACCACGGCGTACTTGATGTCGGCCGTGCCCCCGAACCACTCGAGCCCGTCGTCCTTGTTCATGTGGACCTGGATGTACTCGTAGGTGCCGCCGCGCCCCACGGCCTGGAACGCGATGCCGTTGAGCTCGTTGTCGGGGCTGAACTCCGTACCCGCGAACTCCACGCGCACGTAGCGGAGCGAGCCGCTGTCGTCGTTCGGATCGTCTCCGCCGTAGACGCCGGTGTCGGCCTCGCCGACCGCTTCGCCCCCGGGGACGTTCAGCGGCGCGCGGCCGTTGATGATGATGCCGCCCCAGTCGCCGCGCGCGCGCTGTCCGACCGGCTGGTCGCTGGTGAACACGATGGGCTGCTCGCGCGTCCCGAGGGCGTTGAGGCGGCCGCCCTGAAGCACGACCAGCGTGCCCACGCTTCCCGCCTCCCCGAGCACGCGCGTCCCCGCCTGGACGTTCAGGATCGCGCCGTCCTGCACGAAGACGGCTCCGCGGAGCAGGTAGTAGTTGCCGTTCGTCCAGTTCTCCGTCCCCGTGACGCTGCCGGTGACCACGATCACCGGCTTGTCGATCCCCGCGACCGTCACCGGCGGCGCCAGGTCCGAGTGGACGTCGGGGACCTGGACCGCCACCAGGGCGGCGGCCAGTCCCAAAGTGCCGATGCGGCGCAGAAAGCTCATTCTCTTGACCTCGCTCGCGTGTGTGGCCGATGGGAGACTCGTCTCAGAAGACATTGACGCCCAACGAGACCGAGACGTGTCGGCCCAGCTTGAAGGCGCGCTGCTCTTCCGGACCCTGGGTGAAGACGTACCGGCTGTCCGTCAGGTTCTCCACGACCAGGCGGAGCGTCAGCTTGCCCAGCTCCTGGGTGAAGACGGCGTCGAGGGAACCGCGTCCCTGCTCGACGATGTCGGGAGCCTCGTTCGACCCCACGTCGGAGATGCGGTCGCCGAAGTAGTTGTAGAGCAGCCGGGCCGAGAACCCGCCGAGGTCCAGCTCGCCGATGCCGTTGAAGATGTGCCGCGACTGGCCCGCGAGGGGGCGCTCCAGCGAGGTCTGCACCGAACGCTGCTCGGGCCGGAGCGTGATCCGCGAGTCGACGAACGTGTAGTTCAGGTTGACGAAAGCCCTCTTGCCGAGCTGGCGGGCGGCCTCCAGCTCGAACCCGAAGTTACGGGCGCTGTCGGAGTTCTGGAAGGTGACGATGGGCTGGGCGCCGGCGATCACCACGCGCTCGATCGGACGGTCGAACTGCTTGAAGAACGCGCTGGCCGCGATCACGTCGCGGCCCCGCTCGATCAGCTCCCAGCGGGCGTCCAGGTTGCGGATCAGGGCGCGCTCCAGCCCCGGGTTGCCGCGGACCGAGCGGCTGCCCACGACGTCCGTGAACTCGAAGGGCGCCAGCTCGCGGAACTCCGGGCGGTTCACGGTCACGCTCGCGCTGAACCGGAGGTTCATGTCCGGGGCCACGGCATAGATGAAGTTGGCGGCGGGGAACACGTCGGTGTTCTCGATCCGGGAGGTGATGCTCCGTTCGAAGAGGCCGAACGGGTCGAAGGTGTCGACCACCTGCTCGAACCGCTCGACGCGCACGCCGCCCACGAGCCGCAGCTTCTCGCCCAGGCTGGTGTCGATCAGGCCGTAGCCGGCGAACGTGTTCTGCTCGCCGTCGTAGGCGTCGACCGGGCGCGTCTCCTCGTTGAAACGGAAGAAGGTTCCGATGTGGGCCGAGGCGAACAGGGCCTCCGGGGCCTGCGCGAGGTTCGTGCCCACGGAGCCGCCCGTGTTGGCGGTGTTGGGGATGAGGCGGAAACGGCGGGACGAGAAGTCGCGCGTCCTCTTGACGTAGTTGAGCCCGAGCTTGGCCATGGTCGTGCGACCCCGCCTCGGCAGGAAGCTCCAGTTCAGCGCGGCATCCACGGTGTCGTCGTCGAGCGTGTTGAACATGCGGAACCCGCTCTGCGATTCGTCCGCGAGCAGGAAGGCCCCCGTGCCCTGCCGGCACTCGGTGCCCGTCACGCAGGCCTGCTGATAGAGCGTCTCCCGGAGGTCCGGCTCGTCGCGCGTCGCGCGCGCGTAGGTGGCGCGCCAGTCGATGCGGGTGTTGGCCGCCCCCTGGAAGAAGTGCTCGCCGCCGATCGAGTTGGAGAGGAGGCCCTCCTCGATGAACTGGAGGCGTTCGTTCCGGTAGATGAAGTTGTTCTCGGTGTTCGGGCCCTCGAACACGCGGCCTTCGTCGCGCCCACTATGGGTGTAGAAGTTCTCGAGCGACAGGCGGTGGTTCGGCGTGACCTCGTAGGAGAGGTTGGCCACCGCGCCGAGCTGCGCCTTCTGCGTGCCGGTGCGCATGGCGTAGTCGCTCACCGCCTCCAGCTCGTTCCCCTCCGCGATCCGGAAGAAGCGCCGGTCCTCCTCGACGTATTGCTCCTTGTAGGACTGGCTCAGGCTGGCCACGATGCCCAGACGGCCCAGGCGGTCGCCGTACACGAAGCTGAAGGTCTCGCCGAGGGCGCCGTCCCTCGCCTCGGGCCGCCAGCGGTTGTCCAGCAGGCGCCCGAAGGCGGTGATCTCTTCGCGGGAGTAGCCGACGCTCGGGCTGTAGATGCCCCGCCGCACGATCTTGCTGTGGGGGAAACCCGCGGGCAGGGCGCGGGTGCCGTTGTCGTATCCGAGCCGGTCGCGCGTGCCCAGCGGGCTCAGGGGAATGCTCTTCCCGGTGGCGGTCGAGGAGTGCTGCGCGCCGATGGAGAAGTCGAGGACGCGCCGATAGGGAAGGCGCAAGGGCACGATCTGGACGAGACCGCCGGCGAACTCGGCCGACTTGTCCGGCGAGTAGGTCTTCGCGACCTGGACGCTGTCGATGAGGCCGCTGGGGAACAGGTCGAGCGGCACGACCTTCTTGTCGGGCTCGGTCGTGGGAACCACCGACCCGGAGAGCGTCGTGTTGCTGTAGCGCTCTCCCAGGCCGCGCACGTAGACGTATTGGCTGTCCACGACGGAGAGCCCGGTCACGCGCGCCATGGCGCTGGCGGCGTCGGAGTCGCCGTTCGCCTTCATCTCCCGCGCGCCCATGTTGTCGGTGATCACGGGCGCGTGCCGGCGCTCGGCGAGCTGGGCCTCGGCCGAGGACGAAACGGCGTCGACGCGGGCGAGGACGTCGATCGACTCGGACAGGGTGTGGAACGCGAGCCCGACGTCGACCGTCGGCGAGCTGCCGGCGGCGACCTCGACCTGGACGCGCCGTTCCTGGAAACCGTCCAGGGACACCTTCAGCTCGTGCGTTCCCGGTTCGAGATCGAGCCGGTAACGGCCGTCGACGTCCGTCTGCACGACCTGCGCCGTGCCGACGACCTCGACCGTCGCGCCCGGAAGCAACGTCGCGCTCTTGAGGTCGCGGACGGTGCCGACGACCCTGGTGGCGGCGTGGACCTCGGGCGCCGCGAAGAGCGCGCCGGACGTGAGCGCGAGCACGAGTGCCGCGCGGGGGGCCGCCGCCCCGAGCCGCGCGCCCAGCCTGGACGAATGCTGCATGAAACCCTCCTGATCGGCGCGGCTCACCCGTGATCCGCTGGCCGATGCGGAAGGCTAGGGGGGCGGCGTGACGACGATGTGATGACACGGTGACGACGGTGCGAACGCCGCGATCTCGGCCCCGGGGGCGCCCCGGAGGGAACGCCTGTACGCTATGGCGCTGGAAGCCGAGCTTGCCGCTCTCCGGCCGGTGCTGATGGCCGCGGCCAGTCCGGAGATCTGCCCGCGGAAGGAGGT
>DATKEG010000039.1:0-9211 GCA_035544515.1 Vicinamibacteria bacterium
TGCGCCAGAGCCGGCCGGCAACCACGTCGAGATCGCCGTCGTGGTCGAAGTCGGAGAACGCGACCGCGCGGGCGCCCGGGGCGGGCGCGCCCAGCGCCGCCGCCGCCGTCACGTCCTTGAAACGGAGACCGCCCTCGTTGTGGAAGAGCGCCAGCGCGTCCGCGCCGAGCGCGAGCAGGTCCGGCCTGCCGTCGTTGTCGTAGTCGCCGGCCACGACGGCCAGGTACGCTCCGGCGCCGAGCGCGCCCGCCCCCGCATCCGTGAAGCGGCCCTTCTCGTTCCGATAGACCCGCAGGCCAGCCGGACCCGCGGTCACCAGGTCGAGCGCGCCGTCGCCGTCGAGGTCCGCGAGCGTGACCTGCCCGGCGCCAGCCGCCGCGCGCAGCTCCGCCGGCAGCGCGTCCGCCGACACATCGGCGAACGTCACCGCCGGCGTGTCGCGCGAGACCAGCTCGGCCTCGGCGCCCGTGGAGGAGAGGGCCTCGGCGTAGCGGCCCTGCTCGAGGTAGTTCTGGCCGAGCACCGTCCGGTAGCCGCTGTCGCGCAGCTCCTTGAAGCGCTCCATCACCGTCTCCCCCTCCGCGCGAAGGCCGGCGCGGGTGAGCGCGATCCCGAGGTTGTAGACGGCGGTCTGGCTGTAGGGCTCGGCGGCGGCGGCGGCGCGGAACGTGGCGATGGCTTCCGGGTAGCGGCGGAGCTGCATGTACATCTGCCCGAGGTTGACGTTGCCGCCCACGTCGGCCGGGTCCATCTCCACCACGCGCGAGAAGCCGGCGATCGCGTCGTCGGTCCGGTTCTCGGCCTTGGCCACCAGCCCGAGGATGTAATGAGGATGGGGCCGGTCCGGCAGCGCCGAGGCGGCGAGGCCCGCCTCGCGTCGCGCGCCCTCGAGGTCGCGCGCGTTGTAGAGGGCCACGGCCAGGTTCATCCGGGCCAGGCCCAGGGCAGGATCGAGGGTCAACGCGCGGCGGAAGGCCTCGGCCGCCGCCGGGTAGTCGAACTGCTCGAGCAGGGCCACGCCCAGGTTGTTGGCGCGGTACGCGTCCTCCGACGGCCCTTGTACCGCGGAGGGCGCGGAGGAGGCAGAGGACGCAGAGAACGGCCAGGGAAGCAGGAACAAGGCGCAGCCGGAAGCCACCAGGTAGAACAGGCAGGGCGCGCGACGCGTCACCGGGTGAGGCCCTTGCCTTCCGTCACCGTGATGGCCTGGTTCGCGGCGACGTCCGTGAGCACGTCTGTCGCGCCGCTGGGCCAGGCGACCTCGACGCGCGAGGCCCGGGCATGTTGACCCAGGCCGAAGGTCAACGGCAGCTCGCTCTGCGAGAGGTAGCTCGAGCCCGTCTTGACCACGGCCCACGGCTTGCGGCCGTCGGGCAGCGTCACCGTCACCCGCGCGCCGATGCCGTCGCGGTTCGACCGCGTGCCCACCGTGCGCACGCGCAGCCACTTGTTCCGGTTGCCGCCGTCGTTGCGCAGCAGGTAGGCCGGCCCGTTGTTCGTGGTGAGGACGACGTCGAGGTCACCGTCGCCGTCGTAGTCGGCGTAGGCCGCGCCCCGGCCCACCACGGGCCGCTGGAGCGCGGGCCCCAGGCGGCCGGTCACGCCCTCGAACCGCTTGCCGTCCATGTTGCGGAAGACGTGCGGCGCCTGCGCGTAGCGGACCTTGGGCTGCACGCGTTCGATGTCGTCGGCGACGTGGCCGTTGGCGGCGAAGATGTCGATCCAGCCGTCGAGGTCGTAGTCGAAGAAGAAGCAGCCGAAGGCCAGGGTGAGCAGCGACACCTGGCCGATGGCCGAGGTGGGCGCCTCGTCGATGAACAGGCCCCCGCCCTCGTTGTGGTAGAGCGCCATCATCTCGTTCGAGAAGTTGCCGATGACCAGGCTGGGCCGGCCGGAGAGGTCGTAGTCGCCCGCGTCCACGCCCATGCCCGCGCGCGCCACCCCGGCCTCGCCGAAGGCGACGCCCGCGGTGGTGGCCACGTCCGTGAAGGTGCCGTCCTTGTTGTTCCGGTACAGGTTGTTCGGCTGCGTGTCGTTGGCCACGAACAGGTCGTACCACCCGTCGCCGTTCTCGTCGAGCATGGCCACGCCCAGCGCCTTGGCCCGCGGGTTGTGCAGACCGGCGCGCGCGGTCACGTCCTCGAACGTGCCGTCGCCCCGGTTGCGGTACAGGATGGGGCTCTCCCCGCGGTAGGACTCGGGCGTGCAGTAGGACTTGGTGCGCCCGTCGAGCGTGCAGAAGAGGTCCTTCTCCGGGGTCCACTCCACGTAGCGCGTCACGTACAGGTCGAGGGCGCCGTCCTTGTCGTAGTCGAACCAGAGCGCGCTGCTCGAGAAGCCGCCCGCGCCCACGCCCGCTTTCGCGGTGACGTCCGCGAACTTGCCGCCACCGAGGTTGCGGAAGAGCTTGTTGCCGCCGAGCGCGGTCACGTACAGGTCCGTCCGGCCGTCGTTGTCGTAGTCGGCGGCGGCCGCGCCCTGCCCGTACAGCTCGACGGCCAGGCCGGACGCGCGGGTGACGTCCGTGAAGGTGCCGTCGCCGTCGTTGCGGTAGAGGGCCGAGAGGGATCTCCTCCCCGGCGTGGCCGTCCAGCTCTTCGAGTTCACCAGGAACACGTCCTGGCGGCCGTCGCCGTCCGCGTCCAGGAAGGCGACGCCCGCGCCCATGGTCTCGGGCAGGTATTTCTTGCCCGCGGCCCCGCTCGTGTGCTTGAAGCGGATGCCGGCGGCGGCGGTCACGTCGGTGAACTGCACGCCCCCGGGCGGAGCGGCGGAAGGCGCGGCGGCGAAAGCGACGCTGGCGGCGCAGACGGCCGCGGCCAGCCGCGCCGCCGCCCGCGAGGGGAGCGTGGGAAGGTTCAGTTTCATTCTCTCTTCAATCGGAGCCGGGCCGGGACTCGGACAAGGCCCGCACGGTGCGCGAGCGGGGAGTCGTCTTCTTCTCGTAGGGGCGGGAGACCGCGGGGAGGGCCGAGCGGTGCTCGTGGATCTGCTGGCGCTCGTTGTTGTCGTGGGGATGGAGCTGCCGGTAGGGACCGGTGATGGCCTGGGAGGCCTCGTCGGCCTTGAAGCGCTCGTAGCGGGCGCGATGCCGCTCCGCCATCTCCGGGTCCCGTAGACCCTGCCCGCAGAGCATCAGGTTGTAGTGGGCCTGCAGGTCCTCGGGGTCGATGGCCAGCACCTTGCGGAACTCCGCGATGGCCTCATTGTACTGGCGCTTCAGGAACAGGATGCGGCCGATCTGGTTCAGCACCACGCGGTCGCGCGGGTACTGCTCCGCCGCGATCCGCAGGTGCTCCAGGGCCTCGTCGTACCTCCCCATCGGCTTGAGCGCGCTGGCCAGGAAGAAGTGCGTCTTGGCCAGCTTCGGATCGATCTCGAGGGCCCGGCGCAGCATCTCCTCCGCGCCGGTCATGTCGCCTTCCTGGACGCGGGCACGCGCCACGTTCACCCACCCGTCGGCGTAGCCTGGCTCCATCCGCGTGACCTTCAGGAAGGCGTCCTCGGCCGCCTTGATGTGGCCCTGCAGGAGCAGGCCGATGCCGTAGTCGTTCCAGCGCTCGCGGACCGAGGGGTCGAGGAGCGGCGGCTGCGCGGGCAGCGGCGCGCCGGCGGGCAGGACGCGCAACGTGGCCTCGGACGTGGCCATCACGGTCGTGGGGATGTCGGGGATGGCCTTCACGCCGCCGGACACGCGGCTCGTGTCGCCCGTGAACAGCCAGCGCCGGTCGTCGTGATCCTTCCCGAAGGAGTCGCCCGGGCGGGCGGGATCGGGCACGCCCGCGAACGCCCACTGCGTGTTCCACCAGGCGAACTTACGGTAGTTGACCTTCGCCCGCAGCCGGATCGTGTCGCCCGCGTCCTCGGGGACGCGCAAGCGGTAGTGGACGGTGTCGGCGGCGCCCGGCGGGATCAGGCGCACGTACGCCACCGAGCGCGCCATCCAGGCGTTGCGCTTGTTGATCGGGTTGCCCCGCGCGTCGAGCAGCAGGGCGCGGTAGAAGTGCGCGCCCGGCTCCACCGGTCCCTTGCCGCCGTCCTCCACGGAGCCGCTGTGGAACACGGTCCGCCCCTTGTCGTCCACCGCCTCGAGCTCCACCCACGCGTCGAAGGCGTCCACGGTCCCGCCCGGGAAGAAATGGCCGACCTTCCGCGTCCGTACCACCACCTCGACCCGCACGGACTCGCCGCGCCGCACGACCGGCGAGACCTTGTCGAGCGGCGCCAGAACCTCGACCGGCGGCGCCAGCACGATCTGCGCGGCGGCGAGGTTGCCCGCCTCCTCGCCCTGCGCGAACGTGCTGGCCAGGCGCGGCTCGGCGGCGGCCTGCTCGGGCATGACGGCGGGGAGCTCCTTCTCCGGCGTCCGCACCAGGCCGAAGACGTCGACCGAGACCTGCCCATCGCGCAGGAAGGCTTGCACGACCTCGAGCTGCTCCGCGTCGCCGTTGACGAACGGGAGCGCGGTGTTCGCCGCGGGGAACCGGTGCGACTTGACCATGCCGTTCTTGGCCGCCGGGTCGTTCGAGGCCACGAGCGGCATGTGGCAGTCCGCGCACTTCTGCGGCTTCGGCGGATAGTAGAACGAGCGCGCGCCCTCGCCCGAGACGCCGGAGGCCTGCCAGTTGTCGTAGTCGTTGAACCCGCGGAACCAGCGGTACGCGTTCACGGGCACGTCGAGGTGAACCTTGTGGCACGACGAGCAGAACTCCGGCGTCTGCAGGGTGTGGAACGACTTGAGGAACGTCTTCTTGTGCGGCTCGGGATCCAGGTTGATCAGGTAGTCGTGCGTCCAGCGCAGCAGCTTGTTCTCGCTGACCGCCAGGTCGTGCAGCGGCGGGTACTCGATGGTGAAATCGCCCTGCCCCATGGTGCTGCCCACGTGCACGATCGAATGGCATGACGTGCAGGAGAGCCCGGCCTGGGCCTCCGGCGTGTCGATCTGCTCCCTGATCGGGCGCTCGAAGCGCCCGTTGAAGAAGACGGCGTGGTCGTGGCAGCCGGCGCACCACTTCGACGGCGTCGTGCCCACCACGTCCTGCATGTATTCGACCGACTTGCGGTACCACTGGTTGTTGAAGGACGAGAAGTGGTGCGCGGACGAGTTCCACTGGTCGTAGATGTCCGGGTGGCAGCGCCCGCAGGCCGCGCTGGTCATGAAGAAGTTGGCGGGGATGGTCCCGCCCACGTTCGTGCGGGACGAGGAGGGGAAGAACGGGCTCGACGGACCCGAGCCCTCGCCGTCCATGCTCGCGGGCGCCTCCGGGTTCACGATGCGGGCGCGCCGGGGGCCCTCGTAGCGCTCGCGCGCGCCCAGAAGGCCGCCCACGACGAGCGCCGCACAGGCCACCCCGGCGGCCGCCCCCGCGCGTTTACGTTCACGCCCCGCCAGGCGCCCCGCGACCATGGCGAGGTGCGCGATCACGACGAGCGATCCCGCCCCCGCGAGCGCGATGTGCGTGGCGAGGAGCCAGCGCCAGGACCGGGTCGCGCCCGTGACCATCAGGACGAGGCCCGCCACCCCGGCCGCGAGCAACAGCGCGGAGCCGGCGGCCAGCGCCACCGGCCATGCCCGGCGGCGCCGCCACATCTCCCGCCCGCCGGCCACGAGCAGGGCCAGGCCGAGCGCGAGGTGGAGGACGACGTTGGCGAAATAGAAGGGATGCGCGTCCGCGCGCGCGAAGAGGTACGCGCTGTTGACGGCGAGCAGGACGAAGACGGCGGCGGGCTTGTTCACAGCGGATGGCTCATCGTGTGACCGGGAGACAGGGGTGTCAAGCTTCGGCGTGGTAGCAATCCGCGGTCCAGGTTCGGGGGCGCGCCCTCCGACTGAGCGGCAACGGGTTGTGGCGCCGGCGGCCGCGGTCCCGCCCATACCTCCTACGCGGCCCGCGTAGGAGGTATGTGTTTTCGGCGGCCCTCGTGTTCCTGTATAAGTCGGCCATGGGTGACCGCGTCGTCTCGCGCGCCGGCTGGCTCATCGCGCTCTCCATCGTGGCCGTGGGCGCGGTCAACGTGGCCGGCGTGTGGGGCATCGCCGTGGCGCGCCGGGCCGCCGCCGAGGACGCGACGCGCCTGTTCGCGGGCGAGACGGCGGCGCGCGCGCGAGGCCTGGAGGCGGTCCTCTCCGGCATTCGCTCCGACATGGCGTTCCTCGGCGCCTCCGCCCCGCTCGCCGCCGTCGAGTCCGCGCCCCGGGCCGCCGGCAGCTGGCGCGAGGGCGCGGAGAGCGTGCTGCTGCTCTTCCTGCGCACCCATCCCGAGGTCGTCCGCACGGTGGTGAGCGGCGCCGACGGCCGGCCGCTGGTGCTGACCGGACGCCGCGGAGGCATCCCGGTGCTCTGGGTCTCCTCGAACCCGACCGGGCTCGAGGGCGCGGCCACGGACCCCCGCCGCCCGCGGCTGACCACCGCGCTCGAGCTGGGTGGCGCGGCGCGCCTCGAAGCGGAGATCGCCCCCGCAACGCTCCTCCACGGCGAGCGAGTGGCGGCCGGCGCGCCGTGCGTCCTCGAGGACGCCGCCGGCTCCACCCTGGCGCGCAGCCCCGAGGTCGCGCGCGCCTCGGCCGGCCGGGAGCCCGAGCGCCGTCTCGCGGCGGAAGCCCGCGTGGACGCGGAAGGCTGGTCCGCCGCCGGTCCCTGGCGCCTGGCGTGCTGGAGGCCCGAGGGGCCTGCGGTCGCCGCCATCGAGCCCCTGGCCGGACGGTACCGCGCGACCGTCGCCCTCAACCTCGCCGCCATGGCCCTCGCCGTGCTGCTCGGCTTCGCCGCCATCCAGCAGACGCGCCGGCGGGAGCGGCTCGAAGCGCGCGCGCGCGAGGAGTCGCGCGTGCGGGAGCTGGAACGGCAGCTCTTCCACGCCGAGCGGCTGGCCACGGTGGGCCGGCTCGCCGCGGGCATCGCCCACGAGATCAACAACCCGCTCGAGGGCATGGCCAACTACCTCACGCTGGCCCGCGATGCGCTGGCGCGAGGCGAGGTGGCGGCGGCCGAGGGCCGCCTCCGCTCCGTGCGCGAAGGGCTCGACCGCGCCGCGGGCATCGTGCGCCAGGTCCTCGACCATGCCGACCCCTCGGCGGTGCCGCGGACGCAGGTGGACCTCGCCCGCGTGCTCGACGAGACCGCCCGCTTCGTGCAGTCGCGCCCGGAGTTCCGCGACGTGCACTTCGCGCTGGACCTGCCCAGCGCCCCGTTGCTCGTCCTGGGCAACGCGGTCATGCTCGGGCAGGTCGCGGTCAACCTGATCCTCAACGCCTGCGAGGCGCAGCCGGGCGGCGGGCGCGTGGAGGTCCGCGCGCGCCGCGAGGACGGCCAGGTCGTGGCGGAGGTGGCCGACCGCGGACCCGGCATCCCCGAGGCCGACCGGCACCGCATCTTCGAGCCCTTCTATTCGACCAAGGACTCGACGGGCCTGGGCCTGTCCGTGTGCCACTCGATCGTGCGCGACCATGGCGGCGACCTGTCCGCCGCGGGGCGGGAGGGCGGCGGCTCGGTGTTCCGGATGCGGCTGCCCGCGCTGGAGGCCGCCTGAGCATGGCTCCACGCAAGGGCCCGCGCGCGCGCGTGCTGGTGGTGGAGGACGAGTCGTACGTGCGCCAGTCGCTGCTCGACGTCTTGCGCGCGCGGGACTACGAGGCGGAGCCGGCCGCGTCCGTGGCCGAGGCCCTGGCCTTCCTGGCGCGCTCGCCCGTGGACGTGGTGCTGACCGACCTCAAGATGCCGGGCCAGGACGGGCGGGAGCTGGTGAAGCGCATGCAGGCCAGCGCGCCCGACGTGCCCGTGGTCGTCCTCACCGGCCACGGCACGATCGCCTCGGCGGTCGAGTGCCTGAAGGCCGGGGCCAGCGACTACCTGCCGAAGCCGGCCGATCCCGACGCCCTGGAGGTGACGCTGGAGCGCGCCCTGGCCGGCCGCGCGCTGCGGCGCGAGGTCGCCGCGCTGCGCGGCGCCGAGGCCGCGGAGATGCCGGTGGGCGACAGCCCGGCCTGGCGGCGGACGATGAGCATGGTGACGGCGGTCGCGGCCGCCGACTCGACGCTGCTCCTCACCGGCGAATCGGGCACCGGCAAGGAGCTGCTCGCGCGTCTCGCCCACCGCCTGAGCCCGCGCGCGGACGGGCCCTACGTGCGGGTCAACTGCGCGGCCGTGCCTCTCGAGATGTGGGAGAGCGAGTTCTTCGGCCATCGCAAGGGGGCGTTCACGGGCGCGGGGTCCGACCGGGAGGGCCGCTTCCAGCTCGCCGACCGCGGCACGCTGTTCCTCGACGAGGTGGGGGCCATGCCCCAGGCCGGCCAGGCCAAGCTCCTGCGCGTGATCCAGGACGGTGAGTTCGACCGGCTCGGCGACGAGCGTCCGACGCGGGTGGACGTGCGCATTGTCGCCGCCACCAACAGCGACCTGGGGGCGGAGGTGGCGGCCGGCCGTTTCCGCTCGGACGTGTACTACCGCCTCAACGTGGTGCGGATCGAGGTGCCGCCCCTGCGCGACCGTCCCGACGACATCCCCGTGCTGGCCGCGCGCTTCGTGGAGGAGATCGCCGGCCGCCTCGGCCGCCCGGCGCCGGAGCTGGGCGCGGAGGTGCTCGATCGCCTCCGCGCGTACTCCTGGCCGGGCAACGTGCGCGAGCTGCGCAACGCCATCGAGCGCGCGCTCATCTTGAGCCCGCACGGCAGCCTCGACGCGCTCGACGTCGCTCCCGGGGCCGCGGCCGCTCCCGCCGGCGGCGAGCTCGAGGGCGCGGGCGAGCTGAACCTGCGCACGGCGCTCACGCGCCTCGAAAAGGACCTCGTGCGCGAGGCCGTGCGCCGGTCCGGCGGCCTGCGCAAGGAGGCGGCGCGGCTCCTCGGCATCGACGCGCGCAACCTGGGCTACTACCTGCGCAAACACCACCTCGACGCGGACGCGAGGGACGAGTAGCAAGCCGGGGGGCATTGCAAGCCGGGTCGCGCGGTGGCACCGTCCGTCTTTCGCCATCATCCCAAACGGGACCGCGACCTCCTCCGTCCGCGTTCCGCAGGAGCTCCATGCCACGGCACGCCTACCCCGCGACCGCCGCCCTCCTGGGGCAGCGGAAGTTCGGCTGCTCCCTGGGCACGATGCGGGACTGGGTGGGCCGGCTACCGTAGGCTCGTCTCGCCCGGGCGCCGCATCCGGGACACCAGCACGAACGCGACCGCGTAGAGCGCGGCCGCGGTGCGCAGCGCCTGGTCGAA
>DATKEG010000040.1:0-9272 GCA_035544515.1 Vicinamibacteria bacterium
TCGACGACGCCCGCCGCAGCGCGAAAGGACGCCTCGGGAAAGGCCGCGGTGCGCTCGCCGGCCTCCTCCTGCTCGCCGCGGCGCTGCTCCTGCCCGGGCTCGGCGCGGCGCCCTTCGAGCGGGCCGAGATCTACTTCCTCGACGCCGCGCGCGCCATGGTCGAGAGCGGCGACTGGCTCGTGCCGCGCTACGGCGGCGAGCCGTTCTTCGACAAGCCGGCGCTCGCCTACTGGCTGATGGCCGCCAGCATGAACGTCTTCGGCGCCACCGCGGCGGCCGGACGCCTCGTCTCGGCCCTGGCCGCGCTGGGCGTGCTCGGGGCCACGGTGTGGCTCGGCGGCCTGCTCCTGGGCCGGCGCAGCGCGCTCTGCGGCGGCCTGGTGCTCGCCACCACGCTGGCGTTCGTGAGCTTCGGCCGCCTCGCCATGTCCGACATGCTGATGACGCTGTGGACGACGCTGGCGGCCGCCCTGGGTGTGATCGCGTTCGGCGCCGCTCCGGGCGCGCTCGCCATGCCCGCGCTCGGCGCGGTCCTGGGCCTCGGCTTCCTGACCAAGGGTCCGGTCGCCGTACTGCTGCCCGGACTCGGCCTCGTGCTCCTGGCGGTGCAAGCCCGCCGGGCGCAGCGCCCGTGGCCCACGCCGCGCGCGCTGCTGCTCGCCGCGGCCGTCTTCCTGCCGGTCGCGCTCGGCTGGTTCGGCGTTGTCGCCCACCGCCTCGGCTCCGAGCCCCTGCGCTACTTCTTCCTGAGCGAGAACCTGGAGCGCTTCGCGGGGGCGACCTACGACTCGGAGCAGCCGCCCTGGTACTACTTGACCGCCTACCTGGCGCTGGGCCTGCCCTGGTCGCCGCTTCTCCCGCTCGCGGTGCGGCGCGCCTGGCGCGGCACCGCGCCTCCCCTGCGCTTCCTCCTGGGATGGGCCTTCCTCATGGCGGTGCCCTTGAGCCTGTCGCGCGGCAAGATCGACTACTACCTGTTGCCCCTCCTGCCGCCCCTCGGTCTCGCGATCGGCCACCTCTTCGCCTGCGAGCCCTGGCGAGCGTGGGAACGCCACGTGGCGCGCGGGCTGCTCGTGGCCGCGGCGGCCGCGCTGCTCCTGATCGTGCTCGGGCGCGGTCCGACGCTCCCGCGCGAGTGGCTGCCGGCCGCGCCGGTGCTGGCCCTGGCCGCGGGCGTGGCGGCGGGGGGCGCCGCCCTGTGCCTGTGGGGCGCGGCGCGGTGGCGGCCGGTCCGGACGCTGGGCGTCCTCGCCGGCGTCACCGCCGCCCTCATCTTCGGCCTGGCCACGTTCTTCGTCCCGGCCTTCGCCGCCGGCCAGCCGCAGCAGGCGCTGCTGGGCGAGGTGCGCGAGGAGCTGCGCTACCGTCCGGAGGCCGCCCTCGTGCTCTGCGGCGACCCCGCGCGCGTGCAGCGCGCGGTGCTCTTCGAGGCGCGCCGGGGGAGCCAGGAGCGCTGCGACCTCTGGGCGGCGGCGACCGACGACGCGCCCGCCCTCTTCCTGCTCGACGCGGACGAGCAGCAGTCGGTGGGCCGGACCCTGCGCGGCATCTCCGCGCACCGCTACCTGCCGGCCGATACCCTCACCCTGCGCGGGCTGCTGGCGCCGCCACGGCCCGCCTGGCTCTACCTCGGGGCCAACTTCGCCACGGAGAGCCCCGTTGCCCTGCGCAAGGAGGGACGGGAGTACCGCAAGGCCGTGCTCGCGCGCCGCGCGGCGCGCCAGGCCCGCGAACGGCGAGCCGCGCGCGAGGGCGAGCCGCGCTGAGGGAACGTCGACCGGGCGCCGCGGGAGGCCGGCCGATCTACCGAGCGGGGGCGGTCGGGGCCGCGCGGCGTTGGGCGAGCAGCCACGCCGGCAGGTCGGGCTCGGCGAAGGCCCGGTCCCACGCGTTGTGGGCCACGCCCTCGTATTCGGTGTAGCGGACCGGCGAGCCGGCCTGCTTCAAGGCCGCCGCGAGCCGGCGCGACTCGGTCACCGGCACCGTCGGATCGTCGGCGCCGTGGAACAGCCACGACGCGACGGCCTTCACGCGCTCGGCGGTCGCCGCGTGGGGATCGCCGGCCTGGAGCGTCGCGGGGAGCTGCTCCAGGCGCGAGCGCCGGCCCGCGGGCGGCACGATGCCGCCGGCGACGGAGACGATCGCGGCGTAGCGGTCGGGGTTCTCGAACGCCATCACCCAGGCGCCGTACGCGCCCATGGACAGGCCCACGAGGTAGATCCGGTCCGGATCCCCGCGGTACTCGGCGATCGTCTGGTCCAGCGCGGCCGTGGCCATGCGCGCGAGGTCGCCGAGCCAGACCCCGCCCCGCGGCGCCTGCGGGAAGACCACGACCGCGGGGAATCGCGCGGGGTCGGCGCGCAACACGCGTCCGAGGCCGACCTCGGTCTGCTGCACCCCGTCCGTCCCCGACTCACCCCTCCCGTGCAGGAAGAGGATGACCGGCCAGGTCCGGCCCGGGTCGAATCCGGGCGGCACGTACACCTTGTAGGCGTGGCTCGCCTCCCCCACCCGCACGCTGCGGTCGTGAAAGGTCGGCTTCGCTTCCTGCCCCAAGCCCGCGGGGGGTAGGCCCAGCGCCAGCAGGGTCGCGAGCACGACGGCGCGCTCCATGGCACGTATCATAGACGTTTCGACCCAAGACCCGAGGAGGTCATCGATGCGTCAAAGCGCGCTCACCCTGACGTCCGCCGTCGCGCTCACCATCGGCTTCGCGGCCGGCGCCGCCGCCCAGGCGAACCCGCGCGGCGAAGCCAGCGTCACCCTGGCCGGCAAGACGATCGCCGTGGAGTACGGGCGTCCCAGCCTCAAGGGGCGGGACATGCTCGGCCAGGCCGCCGTCGGCCAGGAATGGCGGATGGGCGCGGACTCGGCCACCACGCTGAAGACGGCCGCGACGCTCGGCTTCGGCGCGGCGCAGGTGCCGCCCGGCGACTACGTGCTGCGCGCGCGCAAGGTGTCCGACACGGACTGGCGGCTCAAGGTGGAGAAGGACGAGAAGGCGGTGGCGGAGATCCCCCTCCAGCCGAGCACGCTGGACAAGAGCGTCGAGGTCTTCACCATCGACCTCGCCGAGGAGGGGAGCCAGGGCGTCTTCCGGATGTCCTGGGGCGACCGGGCGCTCGCCGCGCGCTTCACGGCGAAGTAGCGGACCCACCCGCGGCCTGCCGTTCCAGGTAGTCGAGGAGCGCGGGATCGACCGGCGCCCCCGCGTCGAGGGCCAGCGCGCGGCGCAACGCGTCGCGCGCGGCCGTCCATTTCGACTGCCGGGCCTGGATGGCGGCCAGGCGCAGCCACGCGTCCACGTCGGCCGGACGCCGCTCGAGGAGCCGGCGGTGCGCGTCCTCCGCCCCGCGGAAGTCGCGCGCGTCGAGCAGGAGCCCGCCCAGCAGATCGAGCACGGCCGCGTCGGCGGGGTCGAGGCCGGCCGCCCGCCGCGCCGCGGCGAGGGCGCGGGAAGGCCACATGACCTCCCGGTAGCGCTCCGCGAGGGCCCGCTCCAGGCGCGCCGTCTCCGCGGGATCGCGCGGCCCGCGCAACGGCGGGCTCAGCCCCGCTCCCGATTCGCCCAGCGACACGTAGAGGTCACGGGCCAGGCGCGCCACCTCCGCCGGTGAGACGACGTTGTGTCGCGGGGCGCGCAGCTCGATCCAGGGCTGGTCGTCCGTGTTGAGCGGCGTGCCCCGGGGGAAGCGGGCGTCGGCGGAGAAGCGCAGGAGCAGGGGCCGGTCCATGGCCCAGGCGGCGATGAGGGCCACCTCGTCACGGACGACACCCGTGGCGCGGAGGTCCGCGCCCACCGCCCCCGCGAACGCATGGCGCAGCCGCTCGAAGTCCAGCGCGTGCGGCTCGCGGCTTCCGACCAGCACCAGGTCCGCGGTCAGCGACCCGGCGCCCCCGCCCGTGATCGGGGGGACCAGCCAGAGCGACACGTGCTCGAACACCGAGGCGAACGTGGCCAGCTCCACCTTCACGTCCGCCGCGTCCAGGTTGTAGTACTGGAACCACTGGCCGAACAGGCCGCCCGGCGCCAGGCGGCCGCGCGCCACCGCGTAGAACTCGCGCGTGAACAGGTTCGACACGCCGGTGATCCAGGGGTTGGACGGCTCCGAGACGATCACGTCCCAAATGGGCTCCGAGCGCAGCAGGTGGCTGCGCCCGTCGCGGAAGACGATGCGGAAGCGCGGATCGCGCCGCACCGCCCCGCTCAAGGTCTCGAACAGCGGCGCCGCCCGGAAGGTCGCGGGCTCGATCTCGACGCACTCGATCGTCTCCACCGGGTAGAGCGCGGCCGAGGCGGCGGTGGCCCCCGCGCCCCAGCCGATGACCAGCACCCGCCGCGGCGCCTCGTGGAGCAGGAGCGGCACGTGCGCGATGAAGCGCTGGGTGAGCACGTCCTCCGCGCCGCTGCCCGCGTCCGTCTTGCCGTTGACGGACAGGAAGCGGCGGAGGGTGCCCGGCCGCTCCGCGACCGCCACCACCGCTTCCCGTCCCTCTTCGTAGAAGACGAGCCTGCGCTCGGCGGGAAGGTCCTGCGCGAGGTCGAACCCGGCGCGCTCGCGCCACTCGAGCCCGTACTTGTAGACGCCGGCCGTCATCAGGAGCGGGTCCCAGGTCCGGAAGCGCGGCGCGGCGACGGCGGCGAGGAGGACCGCGGACAGGACCGCCGCCAGCCTGGGCACGAGCGTGAGCGGAAGCGACCACGCCAGCGCGGCCGTGCCCGCGCCCAGCGCCACTCCTCCGAGCACGACGAAAGACGACTGCAACCCCAGGGTGGGCACCAGGAGGAAGCCGGCGAGAAGCGCGCCGGCCAGCGCCCCGGCCGTGTTCCAGGCGTAGAGACGTCCCGCGGCGGCCTGGGGCGACGCGCCCGCACCCTCCCCCGCGGCCGCGAGCAGCGGAAACGTCAGTCCCAGGGGCACCGTCACCGGCAGCATCAGCGCCAGGCACATGGCGAACGAAGCGGCCTGGTGCGCCCCGAAGCTGACGGGCATGCCCTTCATCAGCGCGAAGAAGAGCGCGGGCAGTTGGCCCAGCGCCGCGGCGCCGGCGACCGCGGCCAGGCCGGCGCCGGCGAGCAGCCATCCCAGCCAGGGACCCGGATGCGCGAAGCGGTGGCGCATCCGCTCGTGGACGACGGTGCCGGCGGCGATGCCGAGCAGGACCGCCAGGAGCATCAGGCTGAACGCGTAGACGGACGAGCCGATGACCAGGGCGAACGACCGCGTCCAGACGACCTCGATGCCGAGCGCGAACGCGCCGGAGGCGAAGGCCAGGGCGCGGAGAAGCGCCGCCGGCAGGGACGGTCCGCCGGCCTTGGGCGCCGGGACCGCGGCGGTCGCGGCCCGCGCCCTGCCCTCCTCGCCGAGACTGAAGCGGCGCGCCGCCGCGCCCACCAGCAGGTTTCCGCACGCCGCCGCCACCAGCGTTCCCGAGACGCCCAGGGCGGGCAGCAGCACGAACGGGGCCAGCGCCACGCCCGCGGCTCCGCCCAGCGTGTTCGCGAGGTACAGCCGGCCGAAGCTCCCGCCGAGGCCGCGTCCGCGCCGCGCGAGGGACTCCACCGCGATCGGCACCGTGGCGCCCATGAGGACGGTGGCCGGGAGCAGGATCGTCGCCGCGGCGAGCGCGCGCAGGGCCAGGTCGCCCGCGCCCTCCAGACCGAGGCGTCCCGCCAAGGCCGCGTAGGCCCCGGGGAGCGCTCGCAGCAACGGCACGGTCAGGAGCGCGGCGCCGCCGATCGCCAGCTCGACGCGCGCGTACGCCTTCAGCGGCAGGCGGCACGGGTGGCGCGCGGCCAGCGCGCTGCCCAGGGCCAGGCCGCCCATGAAGGTGGCCAGGACCAGGGCGACGGCGTCGGTGGTGTTCCCGAACACCAGTCCGAACGACCGCAGCCAGAGCGACTGGTAGACGAGCCCCGACGCCCCGGAGACGGCGACCAGGACCGCGACCCGGCGGGCGGGATCGGGCGCCGGGTCGAGCGAAGGCATCGGCGGGCCACTCTAACCGAAGGGCCGGACCGCGCCGGTCCGATGGGCTCGCGCCCGCCCGGCGACGTATCATCCGCCGCATGAACTCCCTGCTCTTCGTGGCGGTGCTCCTGGCGGCGCGAGCGGCACAGGCGAGCGAGGCGGCCGAGCCCGCCTGCGCGCGCGGCGAGGTCTTCCGTGACGACTTCTCGCGGTTCCCGCCGGGGTGGCTCTCGACGCCGGTGATGACCAACGGCACGCTCAACGGCGCGATACAGGAGTACCACTACCTGCCGCACCGCGGCGTGCCGCTGGGGCCGTGGGAGAACGCGATCTGCTACCTCGACGCGTGGGTGGCCAGCGACGAGGACGGCGTGCCCTACGTGGAGCAGCACCTGGTCAACGAGCTCTCCGCGCTCATGGCGCCGCTCTTGGTCACCGGGGAGCCCGAGTGGGGCGACTACACGGTCGAGGCCAGGGTACGGCCGCTCGCGACGGGCGAGCTCGCGGGCCTCGCCTTCCGCTACGCGACCAACCGCGATTACTACCTGTTCGCGCTGAGCGGGGGGAAAGAGGCGCGGCTCGCGGTGCGGCTGCCGCTCGAGAAGACGTTCCGCGTGGCGGAGTGGCGCGAGCTGGGGAAGGCCGCCTTCCCCTACGACACGAAGAGGTACTACCACCTGCGGGTGGAGAACGAGGGCGCGCGCATCCGCGCCTACGTGGACGACGAGCTGCTGATCGAGGCCGCGGACGGCGAGCGCACCACCGGCCGGGCCGGGCTCGTGGCCAACGTGCCCGCCCGCTTCCAGGACTTCCGCGTGAGCGCGTGCGCGGGCGCCCGCGCGGCCACGGCCGACCGCGTGCGCCGGCGCGAGGCCGAGCTCTCCACGCTGCGCGCGCGGAACCCGGCGCCCCGGCTCTGGAAGAAGTTCGAGACGCCGGGCTTCGGCGCCGGGCGCAACGTGCGCTTCGGCGACCTCGACGGCGACGGGGCCCTCGACATGCTCATCGCACAGAACATCCCGCGCGTGCGCGGCGACGCCTTCGACCACATCAGCGCGCTCACCGCGGTGACGCTCGACGGCAAGGTGCTGTGGCAGCTCGGGCGGCCCGCTCCCGGCAACGGCCTGCTCACCAACGACACGCCCTTCCAGATCCACGACGTGGACGGCGACGGGCGGAACGAGGTCCTGCTGGTGCGCGACTTCAAGCTGCAGCTCCTCGACGGGCAGACGGGGGCGGTGAAGAAGTGGGTGTGGATGCCACCCATCCCCCCCACCGCGGCCTCGCGTCCCTACGAGCTCTACAGCGGCGACTCCATCGTGTTCGCGAACCTCACCGGCCGGCCCGGCCAGCGCGACATCCTGTTGAAGGACCGGTACCGGCACTTCTGGGCCCTGAGCCGGGACCTCGAGCCGCTGTGGGAGGGGTCGGACGACACCGGGCACTACCCTTTCCCGTTCGACGTGGATGGCGACGGCCGCGACGAGCTGTTCATCGGCCACTCGCTCTGGGACCACCAGGGCCGCCGGCTCTGGAGCCTCGACGGCAAGCTGAAGGACCACGTGGACGCCCTGGCCGTGGGCAACTTCTCGGCCGACCCCCAGGCGCCGCCGCGCGTGTACTGGTCGTCGAGCGACGAGGCGTTCGTCATGCTCGACCTGCAGGGCAACATCCTCAGGCAGGCGCGCGTCGGCCACACGCAGACGGCCGCCGTCGGGAAGTTCCGGCCCGAGCTGCCCGGGCTCCAGTACGTGACCACGAACTTCTGGAAGAACCCGGGCGTGATGAGCCTGTTCGACGCGGAGGGGAACCTGCTTCAGCAGGCGCAGCCGATCCACACCGGCAGCCCCACCCTTCCCGTCAACTGGCGCGGAGACGGCCAGGAGCTGGTGCTCCTCTCCGGCCACGCGAAGGAAGGCGGCATGGTGGACGGGCACTTCCGCCGCGTGGTGATGTTCCCCGACGACGGGCATCCCGACCTGGCGGCGGCGGTGCTCGACCTGACCGGCGACGCGCGCGACGAGGTCGTCCTGTGGGACCTCGAGAGCGTGTGGATCTACACCCAGGACGGGCCCCCTCCCAGCGGGCGCGTGTACGCCCCGGCCCGCAACCCGCGCTACAACGACTCGAACTACCGCGCCAACATCTCGCGGCCCGGATGGACCTCGGAGCGGGTCCATCCGGATTAGAATTGGACCCCCTTAACGAAAGGATCATCCATGGCTCGAAGCTTCGCGCCCGCGTGGCGCGCCATCGCCCTTCTTTCGCTCCTCGTCCCGGGCCCCGGGGCCGCCGCCCAGGACCCGAACCACAAGCACTACCAGCAGACCCCGGCCGCGGAGAAGCCGGCGCCCACGGGCGAGCTGGCGCCGCGCCTGCAGAACCTGGGCAAACACGTCTTCCCGGTGAGCACGCGCTCGAAGCAGGCGCAGCTCTTCGTGAGCCAGGGCATGAACCTGGCCTACGGGTTCAACCACGCCGAGGCCGGGCGGTCGTTCCGTGAGGCGGCGCGGCTCGATCCCGGGCTGGCCATGGCGTATTGGGGACAGGCGCTCGTGCTCGGGCCGAACATCAACGCCCCGATGACGCCGGAGGACGAGCCCAGGGCGTACGAGCTGGCGCAGAAGGCCCTCTCCCTGAAAGGGCGCGCCTCCGCCCGCGAACGCGCGTACCTCGAGGCGCTCGCGCAGCGCTACTCCGGCAAGGCCGAGGACCGCGCGGCGCGCGACCAGGCCTGGGCGGACGCCATGCGCGAGGTGGCGCGGCGCCACCCGAACGACCTCGACGCGGCCTCCCTCTTCGCCGAGGCGCTGATGGACCTGCGGCCGTGGGCCTACTGGGCGCCGGACGGGACGCCCCGGCCCGGCACGCTCGAGGCCGTGGCCACGCTGGAGCGCGTGCTGGCCCGCAACCCGGACCACCCGTTGGCCACGCACCTCTACATCCACGCCGTGGAGGCCACCGCGCCGCGGCGGGCGGAGGCGGCGGCCGACCGGCTCCTGAAGCTCATGCCCGGCGCCGGCCACATGGTGCACATGCCCTCGCACATCTACATGCGCGTCGGGCGATACGCGGATGCCTCCGCGGCCAACGTCGCCGCCGCGCTGGCCGACGAGGACTACATCACGCAGTGCCGGGCGCAGGGCCTCTATCCCATGGCCTACTACCCGCACAACATCCACTTCCTCTGGTCGTCGGCCACCATGGAGGGCCGCAGCCAGCTCGCCATCGACTCCGCGCGCCGGCTGGCCTCCAAGGTGGAGGACGCGGCCATGAAGGAGATGCCGATGATGGCGGGGT